>JAHRAH010000037.1 GCA_020027345.1 Gammaproteobacteria bacterium
ACGCCGCGCGCAACGGCTTCATCGCCCGGGTGGTGTTCGCCTATAACCACACAAGGCAAAAACGCCTCGGCTGGAAAGCCCCCGTGGAACTCCCCCAAAAACAACACAACAATGCGGAACCCAACACGAAAGCGGGAATCCAGAATTACGATGTTGCGGTTGGCAACTGGATTCCCGCTTTCGCGGGAATGACAAGGAAGGACTAGTCGGATAACCTATACCCCCCGCCGCAAGCGGGGGGGGGGTCGGAGTGTGCCGTCCCCATCGCAGATGGGGACGGCAAACTCCGGGGGGGTGGAGAACGCCCGAAAAAAAAAGATTACCCCTATGTCATCCCCGCACTCCCATTAAAAAGCAAAAATCCGGCAAATCAAGCCCCAACGGGGCGGCGTTATTTAGCACAGCGGCAACGCCCTGTGAACCGCCGCACACACAAATCAAGCCCCAACGGGGCGCAGCACAAACCAAAAAAAACCCCGCGTCATTCCCGCACTCTTCCAAAAGGCGGGAATCCAGCAAATTAAATCCCCCGTCATACCCCCCGCAAACCCCAAATTTATGCTATCATCACCAAAAGCAAAAGGAGGAAAACCCCGATGAACGAACAAGAACGCCGGGAACGGCAAAACCGGGAAGTGAAACGCAACTTTGAGGCGTTTCAAAAACTCCTGCCGGGACTGCTGGACGAACACTTCGGCGAAATCGCCGTAATGCGCGACGGCAAACTCTTCGCCCTCTACCCGACAATGGAAGAAGCGGGCCCCGCCGCCCGCAAACAATTCCCGGACGGCTTTTTCTCGTATCAGCCGGTGGACGACGAGCCGATGCATTCCACAACCCTGGAAATTTATGAGGGCGCTGCTCGCCGGTGAAGTCAATGACCGCTTGCAGGCGGTTATTGACATCGGCGTTTTCGGCAAAAAACCTTCGCGGGCGGAAGCGGAAAACCCCGCGCCGCAAAACCGCTTTCGCGCGCTGATAGACACCGGCGCCAACGGGACGGCGGTTTCGCGGGAAGTCGCCGAGCGGCTGGGGCTGGAATCCAAAGGCGCGGCCGATATCGGAACAACCGGCGGCATGCGACGGTCGCGGATTTACGATATTGCGCTCGCCATTCCGATGCGCCGGGGGTTTTTCCGCCCCCGCCCGTGGACTTTGATAGTTCCGGATTTGCTTGCGCGCCAGCATTTTATGCCGGGCGGCCGCTACGATGTCCTGCTGGGAATGGATGTCATCGTCAAATGCTCCCTATGTTTCCGCGCCCGCAAGTTTGCCTTAAAACACGCCTGAACCGCCCCCCCTCGCGTCATTCCCGACAACCCCCCCCCGCGTCATTCCCGCACTCTTCCAAAAGGCGGGAATCCAGCAAATTAAAAAATCATGTCATTCCCGCGAAAGCGGGAATCCATACTGAGCCAGCGAAAAACAAAAAATCTACCCCTCCCCAAAAACTCAGCAAAAAGGAAAAACCGCATAGATTCCCGCTTCCGCGGGAATGACGGTTGACTATACCCCCCGCCGCTTGCGGGGGGGGGTCGGAGTTTGCCGTCCCCATCGCCAGATGGGGATGGCAAACTCCGGGGGGGTGGAATACGCCCGCAAATTCCAACAACACCCCGCCCTTCCAGCAACCCCCGTCATTCCCGCGAAAGCGGGAATCCATACTGAGCCGGCGAAAAAAGAAAAATTTCCCGTTCCCCAAAAACGACGGCAAAAAGGAAAAACCGAATGGATTCCCGCTTTCGCGGGAATGACGGCCGGGTGTGTATTACCCCACAAAAATCATGCCGCCTTTTTATCCAAAGGGCATTCCCCCTTGCGTATATGGTGTTCAAACTCCCCGCGGAAGTGTTTGATAAAACTGCGCACGGGTGTCGCCGCCGCCGCGCCGAGGGCGCATATTGTCCTGCCGTCAATGCGGTTGCTCACGCTGACGAGCAAATCCAAATCTTCTTCGCGCCCTTCGCCTTTTTCTATGCGGCGGACTATTTTATGCAGCCAGCCGGTGCCTTCGCGGCAGGGCGTGCATTGCCCGCAGGATTCCTCGTAATAAAAATAGGAAAGCCGCATCAGCGCGCGCACCATGCAGACGCTTTCGTCCATCACGATGACGGAGCCGGCGCCGAGCATTGAGCCGGCCTTGGCGAGCGAATCGTAATCCATGTCGGTTTGCATAATCACCTCCGCCGGCAACACGGGGACGGAAGAGCCGCCGGGTATCACCGCTTTCAGTTTTGCGCCGTTGCGCATTCCGCCCGCCATTTGCAAGAGTTCGGCGAAGGGCGTGCCGAGCGGGACTTCGTAGTTGCCGGGTTTTTCCACATGCCCGGAGACGGAAAATATTTTGCTGCCGCCGTTGTTCGGCTTGCCCATTTCGGCGAAGGCCTCCGCGCCCTCGCGCATAATAAACGGGACGCAGGCGAATGTTTCGGCGTTGTTTATCGTCGTCGGTTTGCCGTAAAGCCCGTAACTCGCCGGAAAGGGCGGCTTAAACCGCGGCTGCCCTTTTTTGCCTTCCAGCGATTCCAGCAGCGCGGTTTCCTCGCCGCAAATATACGCGCCGTAACCGTGGTGGTTATGCAGGCGAAAGGAAAAACCGCTGCCGAGAATGTCCTCGCCGAGGTATCCCGCCGCTTCGGCGTCGGCGACGGCGCGCTCCATCAGTTCGTACACCTCCCAGATTTCGCCGTGAATGTAGTTGTAACCGGCGTTTGCGCCCATAATATAGGCGGCGATGATCATTCCCTCAATTAATTGGTGGGGGTTTTTGCGCATAATGTCGCGGTCTTTGAAAGTCCCCGGCTCGCCCTCGTCGCTGTTGCAAACGAGATACACTTCCGTCGGCAGCCCGCGCGGGATGAAAGTCCATTTCAACCCGGTCGGAAAGCCGGCGCCGCCGCGCCCGCGCAAGCCCGATTCCTTGACGGCGGCGAGCAGTTCCCCCGGCGGAGTTTGTTCGCGCAGTATTTTTTCCAGCGCCGAATAGCCGCCGGTCTGCCGGTAGTTTTCCAGCACCGTCAAATCCCTGCCGCTCTTCAACGGCGCAAATATCACCTCGTCCGCCATCGCCCCCGTTTTCGCTTTTGTTTCGCTTTTGTCGTTTTCCCCCGCGCGGTATTCTAACCCATAACCGTCCCTTGTCATTCCCCACCCCCGTCATCCCCCACCCTTGTCATCCCCCCACCCCTGTCATTCCCGCGAAAGCGGGAATCCAGCCCGTCATCCCCCACCCTTGTCATTCCCGCGAAAGCGGGAATCCACCCCCCGGCGTCATTCCCGCACTCCTATCAAAAGGCGGGAATCCACCCCCCGGCGTCATTCCCGCACTCCTATTAAAAAGCGGGAATCCACCCCCCGGCGTCATTCCCGCACTCCTATTAAAAAGCGGGAATCCAGCAAATCAAAAAAATCATGTCATTCCCGCACTCCCCCAAAAAAGCGGGAATCCACCCCCCGGCGTCATTCCCGCACTCCTATTAAAAGGCGGGAATCCAGCAAATTAAAGCCCCAAAGGGGCGGCGTTATCCAGCACAGCGGCAACGCCCTGTGAACCTCCGCACACAAAAAAACAAGCCCCAACGGGGCGCAGCACAAACCAAAAAAAACCCCGCCATCAGTGTTAAAAGCGGGAGGGAGAGAAAGGGTCGGCATCGGCGGCGGGAATGGTATTTTGCATTAAGGCAGTCAGAAGGGCGGCGCTGCCGGGGGCGGAGGAGAGGCCTATATGTTGATGTCCGAAGTTCAGCCACAGTCCCCGCTTGCCGGGGACTTCGCCGATGGCGGGCAAACTGTCGGGCAGCGTCGGACGGCGTCCCAGCCACGGCTGCGCATCCAGCGATTCGCCCATCTGTGTCATCTCGCGCGCGGAACGCTCGCCGGACTGCAACTGCCTTTCCGAAAGCGGCGCGTCCAAAGCGGCGAATTCGTCGCCGGTCGTGAGGCGGTAGCCGCGGCGCATCGGCGTGAGGTGGAAGCCGCGTTCCACATCCAGCACCGGCCGTCCCAGCGAAGCGCCGCCTTCGGGGAGGGCAAAGTGACGGTGGTAGCCGCGCTCCCACGCCAGCGGGATGTTGACGCCCGCGGTTTTGAGAAGTTGCGCCGACCACGGCCCTGCCGCGACGACGACATCGCGGGCGGAAACCGGCGGGGCGGCTTCGCAGTGTATTTTCCATTCGCCGTTCTCGCGCGCGAGGGCGACGGCGTTCGCGCGGCAAACCTCGCCCCCCGCCTTGCGAAACACATCGCAGTAGGCGGCGGCGAGCATCGCCGGGTCGGAAACCGAAGCGCTGCCCGGAAAAAAAAACGCGCGCGCAAAAACCGGATTCAGCGCCGGTTCCAATCGGGCGAGTTCGCCGCCGCCGATGATTTCGTGTTCGGTTTTTGTCTGCTGCAGCAGGCGCAGTTCGGATTTGCTCGCGCGAAAACCCCTTTCGCTGCGGAACGCCTTTATCCAGCCGCTCTCGCGCAACAGTCCCCCCGCGCCGGACTTGCGGATGAGTTCGCGGTGCAGCGGCAGCGAAATCCGCAACAGTCCGGCGAGGGCGCGCGCGGCGCGGGCGGAATCGGCGGCGTTTGCGCGGCGCAAAAATGCCAGCAGCCACGGCAGTTGCCGCAGCGCGAACATTGGCGAAAGGCGGCATTCGGGCGCGCGCCCGGCGAGAATGCGCGGGAGTTTGCGCCACAAGTCGGGGTTGTTGCCGACGGCGACGGACGCGTCCGAGAGGACGCCGGCGTTGCCGAAGGATGTCCCGCCGCCGATGTCGCCGCGTTCTATGAGGACGACTTCGCGCCCCGCGCTTGCCAAGGACTCCGCCGCGCATACTCCCACTATCCCGCCGCCGATGATTATGGTGGCGTCTTTTTTTATGGTGGTGTCTTTTTTTATGGTGGCGTCTTTTTTTATGGTGGTGTCTTTCTGCATGGGGGGATTCTAATTGTTGGGCGGGGGATTTTTGTTTTTTTTCATTACCCCCCGCCGCTTGCGGGGGGGGGGTCGGAGCATTCCCCGACGACGAAGTCGGCGGGGAATGTTCCGGGGGGGTGGAATGCGTCCGCATAGTTATAATTACAAAGTGTCGCGGGAGCAAGGGCAAAAACAAACAGAGGGCGCGCCCGCGGAAAAAAACCCCGCCGCCGCCGCGCGCAAACAAAAACAAAACCGCCCGCGCAAACACAAACTCCGCCCGCAACAGTGGGCGCCCCCCTTCGCCGCCCTCCAAGGCGAGCCGTTGTGGAAGCACTTCTGGGCAATCCTCGCCGCCGGCGCCGCCCTACGCCTGCTCGCCGCCATCACCGGCGACTGGCTCCTGCGCACAGACGAACTCTTCCAATATCTGGAACAGGCCCACCGCATCGTCTTCGGCTACGGACAAATCCCATGGGAATACCGCTTCGGCGAGCGCACATGGCTGCTCCCCTCCCTTTCCGCCCCCCCGCTCTTTCTCGCAAAAATCGCCGGTTGGGATTCGCCCGAAACATACGCGCCGATGGTGCGCTCTTTCCACGCGCTCCTTTCGCTTTCCCTCCCCGCCGGAATGTATTTTTTCGCGCGCCGCATTCACAGCGAAACGGCGGCCCGCGCCGCCCTCGTCTTCGGCTGCTTCTGGCACGAGCTCGTCATCGTCTCCCCGCACCCCATCGCCGAAAACTCGGCGGCGACCTTCTTTTTTGTCGCCGTCCTGCTCGCATCGCCCGCCCCCGGCGGGATCGGCAGGCGCGCGCTCATCGGCTTTTTGCTCGGCGCAGTCGTCGTCTTTCGCAATCCGTATCTGCCGCCCGCCGCGCTGCTCGGCGTTCTTATGCTCCTCCCGCCGGGAAACGCCGCCCGCGCCGCGATGATTGCCGCCGGACTCTTCGCACTCTTTTTCGCCGGCGCGGTGGACTACTTCGCCTGGGGCTCCTTCGCCGAAACCTACATCAACTATTACAACCTGCAAACTTCCGGCTACCAGCAATACACCCTCAACGCCCCCCCGCTCATCCATCTCAAATATATGCTCACAGCCAGTGCCGGGCTTTTCTTTCTCGCCTTCGCCGCATCCCTTTTTTACATCCGCCGCCTCTGGCTCCCCGCCGCGTTCTTTTTGCTCGTGCAGGTCCCCCACAACCTGCTCGTCTCCGGCGAATACACCAACACCTTCCTCGGAGTCCCCTTTGTCCTTGTGCTTTCCGCGTGCCTCGTCGCCGAATGGATAAACAAGCGCGCGGCGAAAAAAAAGCGCGGCGAAGAGCTGGAAATCATCCCCCCGCAAAAGAAAGCGGCGTTTTTTTCCGCGATGCTTTTCATCGCATCCGCCGCCGCCTTCTTTGGCGCGCTGCCGAATCAAAAAACACTCTATGTCTTCCAAAACGAGCGCCCGCTTTTTTACGAAAACCAATTCTTCAAGGCGAACATCGCCCTCCACAACCAGCCGCAAGAAACCGTAAAAAGCGCCGTGTTTTTACTCCCCGGCGGCAGCGCCCATCTTTTCGGCGGGTATTATTACACCCACCGCAACATCCCCCTGTGGTTTCCCTTCACCGACAATCACGACCGCGACGCCCTCGGATTAAAGGAAAAAACCCCGCAGGAAATATTCGCCGCCGCCGGGCAAATCTTCGCAACAAGCGCCAGTCATTTAATAGTCCCCCGCGGCTTGCAGGCGGAGGGATTCACAACAGTCGCCGAAACCCCGCAATTCGCCGTGCTGGCAAACAACAACATCGCCGCCGTAACCCCCCCCCCCGGCGCCGTCTACGACATTATGGACAACGGCATAGTAGGCGTCCTCCAAATCCTGGACACCCGCCTGAAAATCATCTCCCAAAAAGAGTCCCCCCTAACCCCCCACGCCCCCTAAACCAAAACAATACCCCCCGCCGCTTGCGGGGGGGGGTCGGAGCATTCGCCGACGACGAAGTCGGCGGGGAATGCTCCGGGGGGGTGGAGGGCGTCCGCGAAACCTTCGTCATTCCCGCAAGACCTTTGTCATTTCCGTAACCTTGTCATTCCCGCGAAAGCGGGAATCCAGCCATACCCGCGACGGCAATCGTTCCCGGCATTGGCGTTCGTCCTCGGCTCCTTCTGGATTCCCGCTTTCGCGGGAATGACAAGGGGGACTCTTTCGGCGGCAACGGGCGCATTCCACCCCCCCGGAGTTTGCCGCCGCAAGCGGCGGGGGGTAGGAACCGTCATTCCCGGGCGAAGTAATTCCCCGCGTTTTCCAGTTTGTTTTTGATGTCGGTGAGGGGGGCGATGTCCTCGCCCATCAGAACTAATTCGTCCCCCGTCAACACCCCCTTCGCCGCCTCTTCGGAATCCGGCGCAACAACCCGCTCCCCGCGCCGCCACGAGGACAGTAACCCCGTCCAGCGCGCGGATTTGACAAAAAACAAAAATTGGAGTAAACTGACCGTCGGCTCGGTTTACCGTCCGCCTTATCAGCTCTTTCGCCAAACGGAACTGCCCATGGGTGGCTTCCGTATCGGGGGATGGGCCGGACAGTAGCACCTGAACATTGATTGGCACCTTCCAGCCATTGAAACAGGAGGGCGGTTCCTTGCCGTAATTTAAACAGGAGAAAATGATGAACAACACAACTGCACAGAAAAACAATGATATATGGCTTTACCATTTCATGTGTTCTAAAAAACGGGGAATTATTAAACGCCCCCGAGTTTTGTTTTCGGCGGCGCGGTCGCTGGAAGCTTTCGGAATGAGCGAAGAAAAAACGCGCAAGCGGAACAGTCCGCTTTGCTTTCTGGACGGCAGGGGTTTGCGCGACCAGCGTCCGCTGCATGAAGGCAACATTGCATTTGCCCCCAAATTTGACATGCCGCAATTGCTCTCCTTGATTAGCGAGCATGTTTTCTTTTGGCCCAAATTCAAGAAAAATTTTGCGAAAAGATACGGGGATAACTGGTTAATCCGTTGCCGCCTTGCGGATTTGGAGAAAGTCAATCCCGGGAACCCGGCGCGTTGTTGTCGTTACAATTCTGGCGCGCCGAGGTGTTCCGGCGGAAGGAAGAGCCCGCGCGGCCCGGATTTGTTTGAGCCGTTGGCGAATGTCCCCCGCCGCAAAGTTGTGGAAATCGTCTTTCGCGGGAGCGTTTCCCTGCCGAACGATTGCGAATTTTTTTCACCGGACGAATGGCAAAAGAAATCCCGTGCAGATAACTGGTAACCGTCGGCGGAAAAGAACGGTCGGAAAGGGGCGCATAAGCCCCTTTCCCGTTTCGCAAGTGGAATAATGTGGGAATAAAGAGGTTAACGCTTTGTCGCCTCGCGCAAAAAAACCGCCAGCGCGTCTTTTTCACCTCTTTTCTGTATTGCAATGTCCAAAGGCTTACTTCCCTGCTTAGTGCGAGCATTTAGATTGGCACCTCCGTTTATAAGATAAACAGCAGCGTCTGTTTTTCCAGAATACGCCGCCAAATGTAGCGCAGTCAAGCCACTTTTATCCGTCCGATTAACATCCGCACCGGCGGCAATAAGCGCGATTATCGTATCTGTGTGCCTTTTCCCTGCCGCAAAATGCAACGAGGTTCCGCCAATTTTATTCGCCCGATTAACATCCGCTCCGGCTTCGGCAAGCGCGGCTATCGCGTTTGCATGTCCTGATTGTGCTGCTACATGCAACGGAGTCGAGCCATCGTTCTTTGCCTGATTAACATTCGCTCCGGCTTTGGCGAGCGCGGTTATCGTATTTACATGTCCATTCTCTGCAGCCGCATGCAAGGGAGTTTCGCCGTCTTTGTCTGCCCGGTTGACATCCGCCCCGGCCCTGACAAGTGCGTCTATCGCGTCGGCGTATCCTTTCCAAGCCGCCGTGTCCAACGGAGTTCCGCCAATTTTGTCTGCCCGATTGACATCCGCCCCGGCCTTGACAAGTGCGTCTATCGCGTCGGTGTATCCTTTCCATACCGCTATATGCAACGGGGTCTCGTTATCTTTGTCTGCCCGATTGACATCCGCCCCAGATTCAACAAGTGCGCCTATCGCGTTCGCTTGTCCTGCCCCTGCTGCTACATGCAACGAAGTCCAGCCGTTTTTATCCGGACAATTGACATCCGCTCCGGCTTTGACAAGCGCGGCTATCGCACGAGTGTGTCCCGATTTTGCCGCCCAATGTAACGGTGTCACGCCATTTGTGGTTGCCTGATTGACATCCGCCCCGACTTCGGCAAGCGCGGCTATCGCGTTTGCGTGTTCATTCTGTGCCGCCGCATGCAACGGAGTCCAGCCATCCTTGTTTGCCCGGTTGACATCCGCCCCGACTTCGGCAAGCGCGGCTATCGCGTTTGCGTGTCCTTTCTCTGCCGCCGCATGCAGTGGAGTCCCGCCAATTTTGTCTGCGCGATTGACATCCACTCCGGATTTGATAAGCGCGGCTATCGCGTTTACATTTCCTTCATGCGCGGCAAAATGCAACGGAGTAACACCGTTTATCGCGTTTGCGACCCGCTTAATTAATTGCCGCAACATACAACGAATTCCAGCCAAACAGCAAGGCACAGTCGGCTCTTATTTGACACTGATTTCTCGCGAAAGCGGAGGGAGCGAAAACGGCGAGGACGAGCCCGGCGGCTATTGCCGTCCGCATCGTTGCCGAAAAGAGGGCGCGAGTCGTTGCCGTTGCCGCCCGGAAAGGAATCAATGCCAGCAAGCAAAGGGCGATGGCTACGGTTGCGGGGCTTGCCGCCGTTTTCCGGCGATAAAACACGGCGGCGATTATATCGCAAAAACCGAAATCTACTCTTTTCAAGGGGCGGGAAAATTCCCGCCCGCAAGTTCGTCGCCCGGGCGACCGAATCTCCGGAAATTCCCCATCCCCCCGTCATTCCCGCCTCCTTTGTCATTCCCGCGGAAGCGGGAATCCATACGGTCTTTGCTTTTTTCGGTGGATTACGGGCGGCGAAAGATTTGGCTTTTTCCTTAGCTCCGTATGGATTCCCGCTTTCGCGGGAATGACAAATTAACTATACCCCCCGCCGCTTGCGGGGGGGGGTCGGAGCAGTCCACGACGACGAAGTCGGCGGGGAATGCTCCGGGGGGGTGGAGGGCGTCCGTTACATCTGCGGCAACCGTTATTACAAGGGCGCATTCCACCCCCCCGCAAGCGGCGGGGGGTATGGAATTTGTCATTCCCGCGAAAGCGGGAATCCAGCCATACCTGCGACGGCAACTGTCCCCGGCATTAGCGTTCTGCATCGGCTTTTTCTGGATTCCCGCTTTCGCGGGAATGACAAGGCGGGCGGGAATGACGAAGTAGGCGGAATGACGGTCAGGCGGGGAGAGTTTGAGCGAGGGTTTTAATTATTTGCAGGCGTTGTTGCCATGGGAGGGGGGGGATATCTTCGGCGGTTGTTTTTTTTCCGGCGGCGGCGTTTTTGTGGAAGCGGAGTTTGACGAGGAAAGCGGGGACTTCGGCGGCAGTTTTTCCTATTCACATACTTTCGGCGAAGCGTCTGCGGGCGCGGAAAAAGCG
>JAHRAH010000061.1 GCA_020027345.1 Gammaproteobacteria bacterium
CTTGCCGGGCGCGCCCGCTGAATGATGATGATTGGATTGGAATCTTGGGATGCCCCCCCCCTGCCCCCCCCATCAAAGATGGAGGGGGGGTTGATTTGTTGGAAGAGTCCCCCCCCCAGCCCCCCCCATCGGAGATGGGGGGGTTGATTTGTTTTAAAGGGGAAATCCCCCCCCCCATCTTTGATGGGGGGGGCGGGGGGGGGGCATCCCAAGATTCCAATTCAATCATCATCATTCAGCGGGCGCGCCCGTCAACCCCCCCTCCATCTTTGATGGGGGGGGCAGGGGGGGGGCATCCCAAGATTCCAATCCAATCATCATCATTCAGCGGGCGCGCCCGGCAAGATTCGAACTCGCGACCTCCAGGTTCGTAGCCTGGCGCTCTATCCAACTGAGCTACGGGCGCTCTCCCCCCATTTTAACCGATGACGCGCAAAAAAAACCGCCGCCGTTTATAATGCCAAAAGAATGCCGCGCGAAAAAATAAAAATCGCAATAACGCAAATGCGCTGCTCGGAAGACGCCGAAGAAAACTGCGCCCGCGCCGAAACCCTCGTCCGCCAAGCGGCAAAAGAAGGCGCAAACCTCGTCCTGCTGCAGGAACTCTTCGCCGGACTCTACTTCTGCCCCGAACAAAACGGCGCCCGTTTTGCCGAAGCGCAAACCGCCGAAGAAAGCGTCGTCGTCGCGCGCTTTCGCAAACTCGCCGCCGAACTCGGCGTCGTCCTCCCCGTCAGTTTTTTTGAACGCGCAAACAACGCCCGCTACAACTCCGCCGCAATCATAGACGCCGGCGGCGCGCTCCTCGGCGTCTACCGCAAATCGCACATTCCCGACGGCCCCGGCTACCGCGAAAAGTTTTATTTCAATCCCGGCGACACCGGCTTTCGCGCATGGCAAACAAAAGCGGGGACAATCGGCGTAGGAATATGCTGGGACCAATGGTTCCCCGAAGCCGCCCGCGCGATGGCGCTCGCCGGCGCCGATCTTTTGCTCTATCCGACGGCGATAGGCAGCGAGCCGCAGGATCCCGCATTGGATTCTTCCGCCCACTGGCAACGAGTGATGCAGGGGCACGCCGGCGCAAACTTGTGCGCGCTCGCCGCCAGCAACCGCGTCGGGGAGGAGACCGTCGGCGGAGTGCAAATGCGCTTTTATGGAAAATCCTTCATAGCCGGCGCCGAAGGCGAAATCCTCGCGCAAATGCAGGCCGAAGAAGGAATCGCAATCGCCGAAATCACCCCGAAAGAAATCCAAACCCGCCGCCAAACCTGGGGAGTATTCCGAGACCGCCGCCCCGACCTCTACCGCCCCCTCCTAACCCTTGACGGAAAAACCAACCAATAAAACAAATTGTCATTCCCGTTTCTCTTGTCATTCCCTTTTCTCTTGTCATTCCCGCGAAAGCGGGAATCCATACTGAGCCGGCGAAAAAGTGAATTCACTCCCCGCGCGGAAATTACGGAAAAGGCAAAACCGTATGGATTCCCGCTTTCGCGGGAATGACAAGGGGGGCGGGGTATAATCGCGGGTTTGCGGGGGACGGTTTGGTTGATTCTTTGTTGTCTTGGTTGATTTGGCTGCCTGTGGCGGGGGGGGCGGGGGTGTTGGCGCTGGGCGCGCGCGGGGTTTGCCCTTACCGGCTTAAGGCGCTGGCGGGGGGCGTCGCGCTGGCGGCGTTTTTGCTTTCGCTGCCGCTCTTCTTTCGCTTTGACGGCGCGGCCGTGGGAATGCAATTCGTGGAGGACGCGCCCTGGATTGACCGCTTCGGAATCCGTTACGCCCTCGGCGCCGACGGCTTTTCGGTGCTGATGATTTTGCTCAACACTTTTACGACGCTGCTCGTCGTCGCCGCCTGCTGGGAAGTGATACAAACGCGCGTCGCCGGTTATCTCGCCGCGTTTTTAATTATGTCGGGGCTGACAAACGGGGTCTTTGCGGCGACGGACGCTGTTTTGTTTTATGTTTTCTGGGAGGCGACTTTGATACCGCTTTTCATCGTCATCGGCGTCTGGGGCGGCGAGCGGCGGGTGTATGCGGCGGTCAAGTTTTTTCTTTACACGCTCACCGGCTCGCTCTTGATGCTGGTCGCGCTTTTGTATTTGTACCGCGAGGCGGGGAGTTTTTCTTTGGCCGCGTTTTACGATTTGCCGCTGACGATGGGCGCGCAGACGGCCGTGTTTTTTGCTTTTCTTGCGGCCTTTGCGGTGAAGGTGCCGATGACTCCCGTGCATACATGGCTGCCCGACGCGCATGTGGAAGCGCCGACGGGCGGCTCCATCGTTCTTGCGGCGGTTATGCTCAAACTCGGCGCCTACGGGCTTTTGCGCCTTTCGCTGCCGATAGCGCCGGACGCGAGCGTGGAATACGCTTGGCTGATGATTGCGCTTTCGCTTGTCGCCATTATTTACATCGGATTCGTCGCGCTGGCGCAGGAGGACATTAAAAAACTGATAGCGTATTCTTCGGTCGCGCACATGGGTTTTGTCACGCTCGGCTTTTTTCTTTTTGAACCGTGGGGGATAGTCGGCGGGGCTTTTCAGATGCTCTCGCACGGTTTTGTTTCGGGGGCTTTGTTTTTTTGCGTCGGGGTTGTGTATGACAGAATGCACACGCGCAAGATATCGGATTACGGCGGGGTGGCGAACACAATGCCGAAATACGCGGCGTTGTTTATGCTTTTTGCGATGGCGAACGCCGGACTGCCGGGGACGAGCGGATTTGTCGGCGAAGCGATGGTTATTTTCGCGGCGGCGAATGTGAATATCTGGCTCGCCCTTGCGGCGGCGACGACATTGATAACGGGCGCGGCTTATACTTTGTATATGTACAAGCGCGTAATGTTCGGCGAAGCGGCAAGCGACGCTGTGCGCGGACTGAAAGATATAAACCGCCGAGAGTTGGCGATAATGCTCGCTTTCGCCGCGCTGGTTTTGTTTGCGGGTTTGTGGCCGCTACCGTTCACTGATATAATGCAACCGGCGGCGGAGAATTTGCTGGCGCATGTGGAGAAAGGAAAACTGTGATGGCGAAAAAATTACATTGGACATGGCTCGCAATATGCGCCGTGTTGCGCTTTTTGCGCGATTCCGACGGTAGCGCGAGCTCCGCGGAAGTGATGGCTCACATTGAGGACAATAAAATTCCCGAAGAAAAGGACGCTGGTCGGCCCGACTTCGCGAAGTGGTGGAAGGGCAGGGTTGGGGATGTGGCATACAATCTTGTCCTTGCCGGGCTTCTGCGGCGGGAAAAAGGTGTTTGGTCCATCACTCCGCTTGGTGAAAAAACACTGGAAAGCGGAGAAGATGCAATTGTCAAGGATGCGAAGGCCGCATGGAAAAAATATGTGGACACCTTGGAAGAAAAGCAAAAAGAGGCGGGGGTGCATAACCCCGATGCGAACGGGGATGAGAATGGCAGTTCTCTGCCGGTTGATGGCGACCGTATGGAGGGGCTTCACACATCCGCCAATGAAGGCATTACCTGCCACATTAAAAAAATGGGGCCTTTTGCTGTTCAAGATTTGGTCGCGGCGTTGTTACGCGGGATGGGTTATTATGTTCACAAATCGCAGGTGTCGCAGCCCAACGCCGCCGATGGAGGGATAGATGTTGTCGCTTATCAGGGCGGTGATTCGTTTGGCGCGAAAACGCCGCGCATTAAAGTGCAAGTTAAGCACGGGAAGCAAGTTGGGGAGAACGCTTTGCGCGACATACTTAGCCGGATAAAAGACGGTGAAGCCGGACTTCTTGTTTCCACTGGTGGTTTTGCGGGTGGTTGCCGCAAATTTGCCCGAAATGAGCATCGGCAGTTGGAGTTAATTGACATGCCGCGTTTTATTGAGTTGTGGCGCGACAATTACGACAAACTGAGCGACGAGGACAAGTCGCTTTTGCCGTTGCAGCCGATTTATTTTCTGGACGAGGGGCGGGCTAAGCGGGCGTAACCGTTTGCGTTGTCCTCTCCCTCGTCTCGTTACACCTCTCCAGAGGTGTAACGGGTTTTTTTTTGGACGGCGTCCCCGCCGTCCGAAATTGGAGCGGGCGTGGACGCCCGCTTTTTTTTGGGCGTTACACCTCTGGAGAGGTGTAACGAGGCCGGGGGTGGGGTGTAACGAGGCCGGGGGTGGGGTGTGGCGAGGCCGGGGGCGGTTTATGTTACAATCGGCGCGGAAAGAAAGCGCGATGGGGAGAAGCCGTTACCGGTTTGGGGATTTGGGGCATCCGCATTTTTTGACATGCACGGCGGCGAATTGGATTCCCGTTTTTGCGCGCACGGACGCCGCCGACATCGTTATCGCTTCCCTGCGTTATTTGGCGGAAAACGGAACGAAGATATACGCGTGGACGCTTCTGGAAAATCATTTGCATTTTATCGCCCAACATGCGCGGCTGGACACAAAAACCGCCGCGTTCAAATCCTACACGGGAAAACAATTGCTCGCCCTCCTGCGCGCCCGCGGCGGGGACGATTTACTGCGGGAGTTTGCATCGCCCGACGCGGCGGGCGGTTTTGCTTTCTGGCGGGAAGGGTCGCATCCGGTTTGCATTGAGGGCGCGGAAATGATGAAAGCAAAAACGGAATATGTGCATAATAATCCGGTGCGGCGGGGGTATGTGGACCATCCCGCCGATTGGCGTTATTCCAGCGCGCGGGATTACGAGGGGAAGGCGGGGTTGGTGCCGGTTTGTATTGATTGGTGATTTGGGGGATTGAGCGGGGGCGGTTGTTTGAATTTAATTGGGAGCGGCGGGGCGGTTTGCATAATGTCGCCGGTAAATTGCGGCAGCAATCCGCGCGCCCTTTCGCGCAAATCGGCGGGCGGCGGTGTATCGTTCGGACGGCAAGGCGATTCAGAGCGTGGAAGGCGCCGGCGGCGATTGTGCGGGCGCTTTCCGGCGAAGAGCCGATTGCGCCGTCG
>JAHRAH010000073.1 GCA_020027345.1 Gammaproteobacteria bacterium
CCAACAACCACCCCCGCCGAAACCGTAACAACCCCCTCCGCATTAACCCCCGCATTTGCCAAAACCCCATCGCTCAACAAACGATAAGAATACTCCCCGCCTTCGTTTATAAATCCGCCCGCGGCGACTACCGTCGCCGCAGTCAGAGTCGTCCCCGCAAGAATCAAATTTGCGCCGCGATTGATGGAGAGCGTCAAATCCGGCGGGTCGGCGAAAATAACAGTAACCGCAACCGTCGCCCGCGCTTGCGGAGTTTGCGAATCATTTGCCGAGACGGTTACCGATACCGTTTGCGGATTGTCCATTGCCGAAGTCAAAAGCAAGAGTCCCCCCGCCGCCAGAGAAATCCCCGCGGGCAAGGGGGACACTGCGGAATAATCATACGGCTGCAATCCGCCTATTGCGGAAAACCGCGCCAATGTCGCGGCGGAAAGAATCCGCGTAGTTATTTTCGCGTTTATGTCGTTTGCGCCGAGCGCGAAAGAATCCACAACGCGCACAGTCAAAAGCACCGTCGCCGGCGAAGTGCTTGCGTGATTGTCGTTGGCGACAATGGTCGCCGTCAAATGTCCCGCCGCCGCGCCCGCCAAGACGGTGAATATGCCGTTTGTGTTTATTCGCGCGTTTATAAATCCGCCGGTTTCGCGGCGGTACAAATACCTTCCGCCCGGAGTCAAATATCCGCCCGATGCGGAAACCGTTGCGGTCAAGGCGGAGCCGGTGATGAGCAGCGCCGCCTTTCCGCCGATAATATTAAGAACAACGCCGCCGGGGTTGACGGCGAAAATAGTAACCGCAACCGTCGCCCGCGCCGGGGGAGTTTGCGAATCATTTGCGGCGACGGTTATTGATACAGTTTGCGGATTGCCGATTGCCGAAGTCAAAAACAAAAAACCGTCCGCCGACAAAGAAAACTCCGCGGGCAAAAAGGAAAGCGCGGAATAAATATGCGGCGGAAAACCGCCGGCGGCCGCAAATCTTGCCAGTGTCGCCGCGCCGCCCGCGCCCGCAGTTATTGTCGCGCGCAAAATTTCCGCCGCGAACGCAAACACCGGCGAAACGCTCACGGTAAAAAACACCGACGACGGCGAAAGCAAAACCCCCGAAGCGGAAACAGTCGCCGTCAACAAAGTCGCCGCCAAGTTTTCCGCCGCAAGCGAAAGCATCAGCAAATCTTCCGCGCGCGCGAGCGCAAACAAATGCGAAGGCGCGACTGCGGCCTCGGCCCCGGCGGGCAAAGTCATCGTCGCGATTGCCGCCGCGCGCCTTGCGCCGATTGCGACGCTGCCGCCGCCGGAAAAGCAATGCGCGCGCAGTTTCCAAAGCGAAGCGATTGCGCCGGGCGCGCATGCGACTTCCGCAATCGTCGCGCCGGAAACCGGCATTCGCGCTTTTTCGGAGGCGATGTCCGCTTTCAGGTAAGAAGTGAATTCGCGCGGCAGCGAAAGCGAAACAACTCCGGAGTTTAAAGTAACCGCCGCCTTTTCGCCGCCGCCGGCGAGAAAGGCGAGCGTCGCTTTGCCGATTTCCAAAAGTATCGTTCCCGGATTCGGCGGCATCAGGAAGAAGTTCGCGCCCGGCGATTCCGCGGTCAGGAAAACGGTGGTGCGCACGCTCAGCGTCAGCGTTAGCGCAATCGTCGGCGGCGCGTCTGTGTTCGGAAGGGGGGATTGCGATTGTGATTTTGTTTGCGACTTCGTTTGCGAAAGCCCCGGCGAAGTTACCGTGTAGGATTTTGATTTAACGCGAAACTTCGCATCTGCCGGCAGCAGGAAAACCGCGCGCGCGAAGGCGAAGGACAAATCGCCCGCTTTCACGCGCGAGATGCGCTGTCCGTATTCGCGGCGGACGGCGTCAAAGAAATGCGCGCGCGGGTCAAATGTCGGCGCCCGCCCCGCGCTGTGCAAACTCCCGTCCGCCGAGAGTATCAAACGGTAGCGCACATCCGCGCCCCAGCGTCCGGAGCCGTCCCCGTCGGCGAAGACATCAAACTCCAGCCCCCCGCCGGGGCGAAAGCGCAAACCGTAAGCGCGCCCACTTTCGTTCGCCTGCCCGAAACGCCCGCGCCAGCGGTAGTAGCGTCCGGCGAGCGAGACCCATTCCAGTCCCGGCAAATGCAGCGCGGCTTCGGCGTCCAACCCGGCGCGGCTGTAAAGCACATCGCCGTTTGCCAGTGTGCGCGCGTCGGTCAAGGGAAAATAGCGGTTGACAAAAATATCGCCGAAACGCGAACGCCATTCGGCTCCGACCCCCGCGCGCCAGAACTTCCCGCCGTCCTCGCGCTGAAAATCCAGGAACGCGTTTGCGCCCCAAAGCGCGCCGTTTTTTGCGGTGCGGGCGAACACCCCGATATTGCCGCCGTCGCCCTCGCCGAGGAAAACCCGCGCCTGCCAGCCGAGGACACCGTTGCGCCCTTCGCGCAATGCGCCGATGGCGGACGCGCCGATTTGTCCGCGCCGTCCGCCGAAGGGCGTTTGCACATCCACTTCGGCGCGGCGGATCCAATCGCCGAAACCGTTTTCCGCCGCCGCCGCCAATGACCGACCCGTCCCCGCCGCAAAAGAAGAAACCGCGCCCTCCAACCGCGCGCGCCCCCAGCGCGTCAGTGTCAAATCTTTCTCACCGTTGCCGCTGCGCAGGAACGCTTCGCGCATGCCGTCCGTCCCCGGCGGTAGTTCGTCCAAAACTGTGCGCGCGTTTTCGCCGAAACCGTCCGCCAAAACGCGCCAGAAACTCCCCCGCCGTTTTTGCCTTTTGCCCGGCGGCGGGCAGTCATCGCTTTCGCCGCGCGCGCAAAGGCCGCCGTTCAGTTTGCGGTA
>JAHRAH010000074.1 GCA_020027345.1 Gammaproteobacteria bacterium
CTTCATAGGCCGAAAAGAAGGCGCCGCCGCCTTCGCCGTCGCCCTAATAGAGGAAAACAACGATGATTGAGAATATTCTTTACCCCCCGCCGCTTGCGGGGGGGGGTCGGAGTTTGCCGTCCCCATCGCCAGATGGGGACGGCAAACTCCGGGGGGGTGGAGGGCGCCCGTTACCGTCAGCGGCAACCATTATTCTGCGGGCGCATCCCACCCCCCCGGAGCATTCCCCGCCGACTTCGTCGTCGGGGAATCCTCCGACCCCCCCCCGTTGCGCGGCGGGGGGTATAGTTAACGGGAATCCATACAAAGCCGGCGAAAAAGCCAAATCTTTCGCCGCCCGCAATCCGCCGGAAAAAGCAAAGCCCGAATGGATTCCCGCTTTCGCGGGAATGACGGCCGCATTTGCAAAGGAGAATCTCAATGACTGACCCCGTGGACCCCGTGGAACTCCTCCGCAAACTCATCCGCTGCGAATCCATAACGCCGCAACAGGCCGGCGCGCTGGATTTGCTGCAGGAAATATTGTCGTCCGCCGGTTTTGCGACGGAACGAATGCCTTCGGGCGAAGTGGACAACTTGTGGGCGCTTTGCGGCGAAAAACCGCATCTCATTTTCGCCGGGCATGTTGATGTCGTCCCGCCCGGCGATCTTTCGCAATGGCAAAGCCCGCCTTTTGAACCGTCGTTGCGCGGGGGTTTTCTGTACGGCCGCGGCGCAGCCGATATGAAATCCGGCGTCGCCGCAATGACCGCAGCCGCAGTGCGCGCCGCAAAAGAAAACCGCGCCAACGGTCTGGCGCTGCTTTTTACTTCCGACGAAGAAGGCCCGGCAAAGGAAGGCACCGCGCATGTCGTGCGCGTTCTCAAAGAACGCGGAATAAAAGCGCAGCGCTGCATAGTCGGCGAGCCGACATGCGAAAACGAATTCGGCGACGCGATAAAAATAGCGCGCCGCGGTTCGCTGAGCGCGAGCATCACCGTCGCCGGAAAGCAGGCGCACGCCGCCTATCCGCACCGCGGCGAAAACCCCGTCCCCGCTTTCATTAGCGCGCTGAATGAACTGTGCGAAACATTCGGCATAAACGAAAAAGCGCCCGCCGACAACGGCAACGCCGCCGGAAAAAACAAAACGCCGGAATTCCCCCCGCGCACTTTCCAAATCGTCAAACTGCAAAGCGGCGTCGCGGAAAATGTCATCCCGCCTTTCGCGCGGGCGACAATTAATTTCCGTTATCCCCCGGGCGATTCCACGCAAACAATAATCGCCGAAACGGAAAAGGCGCTGCAAAAAACCGCCGCGGGAAAATACAAATGCGAATGGCGCAACACCGCCGTCCCCTTTTCCACCGACCCCTCCGCGCCTTTGGTAAAAGCGCTGAGGGAAACGATTATGGAAGTCGCAAAACCAAAAACCCCCCCCCGCGCCTCCGCCGGCGGCGGCGCATCCGACGGCAGGTTCCTGCGCGAGATATGCAAAGAACTCGCCGAATTCGGCGTAATGAACGAAGGCATCCACGAGCCCAACGAACGCGTCCGCCCCCAAGATGTCGCAATGCTCGCCGAAATCTACCACCAAATAACCCGCCGCTTCCTCCCCCCTACTTCGGGTTGAGGATGCCGTTTGCCGCGGCATATTTATGTTTTCTTGTCGTTGCGGCAAGTTTCGGGGGTTAAAAGATTCTTGTTCCGCGCGCCGCTGTATATTCTTCCGCGCGGATCTTTAAGGATGCTGCCATCCCTAAAATCATCGCGCAATTTGCCGTCGTCCGAGCACAGCAAGCGCGCGCCGCTTGCCAGAGCAAGGGCTATAATATGCGCGTCATTAGAGCGCAGGCGTTTTTTGTCAATTTTTTGTAATTCGGCCGTTATGTCCTCCGCTTTGACAAGGCGGGCCGCTCCCGCGATTTTGTACTCCGCAAGCCGGTGCCGCGCTTTGGGCGTAATTTCATCCGCAAATTTCCCCGAACTTGCGTAAACCAATTGTCCCCCCTGTTCGCGGAGCCACTTGTGGACGGGAGCCATATCGTCGCCGGGCGGCTTTTCCAAAAAGGCGCCAAGGCGATTTGCATCAATGATGATGCACATCGTTAATCCTTAAAACCAAGAAAGCGGTCGGATTCGTTCAGAAAAAACCGCCGATACCCCTGCGGCACATCAAGCAGGTTGCCGGAATCGTCAAAGCGAATGTTGTGCGCGACGACCCGCCCGTTTTTGGGCTCCATATAAATTAACGACACATCGTCGCAGGATATGTTTTTCCTGCGGATTTCAATGCCCGCCCGATTGACAATGTAATCGGTGTGTGTTTCAATAATGAACTTTTGCCCGCGCTCCTTGACGGAAGCGGCAAACAGGGACGCCAATTCCGCCTGCGCGCGAGGATGCAAATGCACCTCCGGCTGCTGCAGGAGAAAAGTGGTTTTGGGGGCGGAAAAAATCCGCACAAGAATGGGCAAAATCTGGCTGACTCCGTAGCCGACATCCAGAATATTGGATTCCACCCCGCCTTTGCGAACGCGCAACTGAAAGGGTTCGTTCATTCCCTTTCCGTAAGTGTGCACTTTTATAGCGTCAAACATTCCCGACGCCCCGCCGAAGCCGGCGAGCGCTTTTTCCATCTGCTTGCCTTTCGGGTCGCCGGTCCGCTTTAAGCGCATCAGAAACATCGGAACATCGCCGCCTTCCGGCGTCAATTCCTCCGTGAGAGGGTCGTATGTGCGTTGCGGCTTCGCGCGAACCGGCGCAACGCTGACATACTTTGCCCCTTGCTTTTCCAGCAAACCGAGATGGCTGAAATCTTGTTTCTCGGAAATTTGCAGTTTACTTTTCAGAAAACGTCGGTATTCCTCAATACGAGGTTTATCCTGTTGCCGCCCCCGCCCGGAAAGCGTTCTGCGTAACGCTTCAAGGGGACGAAAAAAGGGCGATTCGTTAAAAAATTCCAAATACGGTTTTATGACAAAGGCGTTGCTCCCCCGCTTTTCAATATCGGCAACGCCGACAAAAAGCATGGCGGCAAAATCCTTGGCGTTTTGGAAGGGGCGGGGTTCAATAATTATTTTTCCGCCGTCCGGGAAAACGATGCTTTCCGTCGCCATGACGGGCTCGGAGCCCTGCTCTTTGAATTCGCACAGGGAATCCAAGACCAAGTCGCCGTGCAAGCGAAACCTCTGCCCTAGCAGAAATTTTTTCCGCCCGGGTTCTTCCCCGTTCTTCCTCCGAATAATGTCCGAGAACGCCCCCATTTGGTACGGGTGGCTGTTAAAATTGACATTGGATGCGTACACCGTATTAGCCAGCGCCTGCATGCACCCCAGAACGGTGCTCTTGCCGGTGCTGTTCTCTCCGACAATGAAGGTCAGGGGGCGGATGCGAAGGCGCTGCTCGCCGGCAAAGCAGCGGACATCCCTGATGATGAACTCGTTGATCATGGTTGCGGTGCCGATTATACACATTAAAGGCGCGATTTGTCAAATTCACCCAACCCGCCGCTGGCGGCAAAAAGCGCAACAAACCAATGACCCTCAGCGGTGTGGAAAAGGGGCGATTATCTGCGCACCGCCGACGATGGCGAGGGGGTAACAGCAGAGGCGGCAAAAATTGCGCGGCGGGGGGTTAAAGGCGGATTTTCGGTTATAATGGCGGCTATGCCGTCGGCGGCGGCGGGGGTAAGGAATACGCGGATGCTTAAACAAATCGTCCTTTTTGTCGTTTTCGCCTTGTGCGGGGTGACGGTTGACGCACAGGCGGAAGGTCTGATTGAGAAGTGCGAAAGGGGGGATACTACTCATTCTCTTCATTGCGCTGCCATATTCAACAGCGTTACGCTGATTGAATTTCTCCTCGCTGAGGGGACTGATGTCAATCAGGCGGGCAAAGGTGGGATGACTCCATTGCATACGGCAACGGCGTTTGGAAACGCAGAGGCGATAGCCGCTCTTATCAAGGGCGGGGCGGATGTTAATCGTAAAACAGACGAAGTAAATGCTGCTCCACTGCATTTGGCAGTAGTGCGAGGACATGTAAATGCAATAGCACCCCTCGTCAAAGGCGGGGCAGATATTAATCTGGGAGCAGAAAAGGGATATACTCCGTTGCATTTTGCGGCAGATGGAGGAAGATTAGAAATGATAGTCGCCCTTGTTAAAGCAGGGGCGGATGTTAATTGGAAGTCCGAAAGGAAACTGACACCGTTGCATGCGGCAGCATTGAAAGGACAGGCAGAAGCGATAGCCATTCTCGTTGAAGCCGGAGCGGAAGTTCATGCGGCATCCGATGGGGGTCTTACTCCATTGCATATTGTGGCGGGCACTGGAAATGTTGCAGCGATAGCCGCTCTCGTCAAAGGCGGGGCGGATGTCAATCGGGCATCACATTCTGGCGGCACTCCATTGATGATGGCGGCAAGTAAGGGAAATGTGAACAACATCCACGCGCTTATCACAGTCGGGGCAAATGTTAATCTATCGGACAAGGAGGGGCATACCCCGTTGTATCAGGCGGCAACAGAAGGACATGCAAACGCAATAGTCCTACTTGTCAAAGCCGGTGCAAAAGTCAATCAAGGGACAGTCAGGGATATCACTCCGTTGCACGCAGCAGCGTATTATGGAGAAGTTCAAGCGGTGTTTATTCTGGTAAAGGCGGGGGTGGATGTTAATCTTCGTATGGACGATGGCAAAACGGCGGCGGAGGTTGCCGAAGATGAAAGAGGGAAAGACGACACTATCGCCATCTTTTTACGCGGGGTGGCAAAGCGGAAGGGGTCAAAATCGGCGCAGGAGGCCGAAGAGTTGTTGCGTCGTTTGGACGGCGAGTAAAACCAAAGGGAGAGAAAAATGGTAAATGATAAATATCCGCTGCATCAGGCGGCGGCGTGTGACAATATTGCCGAAATACGGCATCTCGTCAAAGCCGGGGCGAATATTAATTGGGCAACCGAAGATGGCACTACTCCATTGCATTGGGGGGCGCAGTTAGGACGCTCTGACGCGATAGTTGCGCTTGTCCAAGCCGGGGCGGATGTTAATCGGGGAGCCGCAGGGGGCGCTACTCCGTTGCATTGTGCGGCAGTGGAAGGGCAAATTGATGCGATAACTGCACTTGTCAAAAGTGGTGCGGATGTCCATCGGGGAGCTGCAGGGGGTACTACTCCGTTGCATTTGGCGGCATTGTCAGGACAAGTAAAGGCGATAGTCGCTCTTGCCGAAGCCGGTGCGGATGTTAATCGGGGAGCTGAAGGGAGTTTTACCCCATTGCATTTTGCGGCAATGCATGGACAAGCAAAGGCGATAGTCGTCCTCGCTGAAGCCGATGCGGATGTCAACCGGGGAGACCAATATGGTGATACTCCGTTGCATTTGGGGGCAGGATGGGGACATGCGGAGGCAATAACTGCCCTCGTTCAGGCCGGTGCGGATGTTAATCGGAAAGGCCGATTTAACAGAACCCCATTGTTTTTAGCAAACACAAAAGGGAATACGAAAGTGGCAAACATTCTTGTCGCTTACGGTGCGAGAGGATGATTGACGGCGCGTGGGGATAGCCGTCAGCGGACGGTGATGGCGTTATCACCGTAGCAGTCGCGCCGGTGATATACTCTTCCTTTGATTCCCCCCATCGGAGATGGGGGGATTTCTTCCCCCCTCTATCTTTGATGGGGGGGGTGAGGGGGGGAATTTGCGGCGGGGGGATTGTGAGTTACCCCCCCCCCCGCCCCCCCCAACAAGTTGGAGGGGGGGTATACTAGTTGTGTCGCACTCTCGGCGAATGAGAATGACGCGGGCGGGCGGCGGCAAAAAAAACTTGCATTTGGCGGGGTTTTCTTGTAGAATGCGTCTTTTGCAAGAGCGACAAAAATGAAACGCACATACCAGCCCTCCAATCTCCGGCGCAAGCGCGCGCACGGCTTTCGCGCGCGGATGGCTACGCGCGGCGGGCGGGCCGTCATCAACGCGCGCCGCCGCAAGGGGCGAAAAAAACTTTCGGTTTGAGCCGGCCGGCGGTTTTTCTGGCGCGGCGCGAAGATTTCCTGACGCTGGCGCGGAAGGGGCG
>JAHRAH010000081.1 GCA_020027345.1 Gammaproteobacteria bacterium
TCCCCATCGCCAGATGGGGACGGCAAACTCCGGGGGGGTGGCCTCCCCCTCAAAACAAATCACCCCCCCCCCATCTCCGATGGGGGGGGCTGGGGGGGGGAATCTCCCAATATAAATGACCCTCCTCCTCCGCTCCCTAGCCCTCCAGCCAACCCCCCGCCGCCCCTTGTGGCTGATGCGGCAGGCGGGACGCTACCTCCCCGAATACCGCAAAGTGCGCGAGAAAAGCGGCGGCTTTCTGGCGATGGCAAAAACCCCGGAACTCGCATGCGAAATCACCCTGCAGCCGGTGCGCCGCTTCGGGCTGGACGCCGCCATCATCTTTTCCGACATTCTCACAATACCCGACGCCCTCGGATTGCAACTGCGTTTTGCCGAAGGCGAAGGACCCAAACTCAACAACCCCCTGCGCGCCGAAAACGATGTCGCAAAATTTTGCGCGCGCGCCGAAAGCGGCGGTTTGGATTTGGAATATGTTTGCGCCGCTTGCCGTCTCGCCGCCGCCGCACTCCCCGCGGAGATACCGCTCATCGGTTTTTGCGGCTCGCCGTGGACTCTCGCCTGCTATATGATTGACGGCGAAGGCGGCGGCTTCTGGCGCGCGCGCGCGATGCGTTATTCCCGCCCCGATTTGTTGCATTCCATTTTGCAAACAAACGCCCGCGCCGCGGCCGAATCGCTTTGCGGACAGATGCAAGCCGGATGCAAAGTCGCGATGATTTTTGACAGTTGGGGCGGATTGCTCGGCGAAGATTACGAAGAGTTTTCGCTGCGTTACATTCGCGAGACAGTCGCCGCCGTAAAAGCGAAATGCAAGACACCGGTCATTGTTTTTTCGCGCCAGTGCGCCGCGCACCTCGCGCAAACCGCAAAATGCGGCTGCGACGCCGTCGGAGTGGACTGGCAAATACCGCTCTCCCGCGCGCGCGAAATCACCGGCGGAAAAATAGCCCTGCAGGGAAATATGGACCCCGCAACCCTCCTCGCCGATAAAAAAGCCGTGCAACAGGAAGCATTAAAAATCCTTCGCGACTACGGCAACGCCCCCGGCCACATTTTCAATCTCGGCCACGGCGTAGACAAAAACACCCCCCCCGAAAACATACAAACCCTCGCCGAAACCGTCCGCTCCCACATTCTCCCCTAACCGTCATTCCCGCACTCCATTAAAAAGCGGGAATCCGGAAAATCTGACTGTCATTCCCGCACTCCATTAAAAAAGCGGGAATCCAGCAAATTAAAAAATAAGTCCAATACGACCTATAAGTCCCATTCAAAAGCCCCCCCAAAAAACCCCCGGTCTCGTTACACCTCTCCAGAGGTGTAACGCAACCAAAAATAGCGGGCGTCCCCGCCCGCTCAAATTTATAAATTATGCAAACTCTTCTGCGCCGCCGCTGCAAGCGCAGCAGGATTAGTTTTCGCCAAAGAAGGCGGAGTGTGCAAGCGCAGCAAATGCGCGTCATAACGCGCTTTTAATCTTTGCGCTTCGGCGCGCGCGCGTTCTTCTTTTTTTATTTCGCTTTTTGCGCGCGCGAAAACGGCGGAAAGCGGGAGGGCGGCGGGGCAGATGTCGTCGCAGCGGCGGCAATGCAAACAACTCGCGATGTTTTCTTTTTCCGCCGCGCGCCATTTTGCGTCCTGCGCGAGCGCGAAAAGGCGCAAGGGCGAAAGCGCGACCGGGCAAACCGGCGCGCACCAGTTGCAGCGAATGCACGCCGATTCGGAATCGCAAACCGTTTTCACAACCGTTTTCACGGGCGCATTTCTATGCAGTCGGTCGGGCAGACCGGCAGGCACAATTCACAGCCGGTGCAATCTTTCGCCAATACCGAATGTTCAAAACGCTGCGCGCCGACGATGGCGTCGGTCGGGCAGGCGGGCAGGCACAGCGCGCAGCCGACGCATTCTTCGGCGCGAATAAAAGCGGTTTTGCGCGGCAACGCTTTCGGCATCGGCGCGGGGATTTCGCCGAGAATCGCCGCGATGCGCCGCACGGTTTCCGCGCCGCCGGGCGCGCAAAGCGTAATCGCCGCTTCGCCTTGCGCGAGCGCGCGGGCGTAGGGCAGGCAGCCGGGAAAGCCGCATTCCGCGCACTGCAACTGCGGGAGTTCCGCATCAACCGCCGCCGCCAGCGATTCCCCCGCCGCCCTCTCGCGCCCCCCCGCCGCCGCCGCAAGCCCCCCCAAAAGCCCCCCGGCAACCCCCGCAACCCCCGAAAAAACCAAAACCAAAAAAAGCATCGTCAACATATTATATTAACCCCCGCAGTTTTTCCTACGCACTCGCGTCATTCCCGCACTCCTTGTTAAAAGGCGGGAATCCAGCGAATTTATAAAGGGGCGCGGGAATCGGTAGATTAATGCGTCATTCCCGCACTCCTTTAAAAGGCGGGAATCCAGCGAATTTATTAAAGGACGCGGAAACCGGTAGATTAATGCGTCATTCCCGCACTCCTTTTAAAAGGCGGGAATCCAGCGAATTTATAAAGGGGCGCGGAAACCGGTAGATTAATGCGTCATTCCCGCGCTCCTTCTAAAAGGCGGGAATCCGGCGAATTTATTAAAGGGCGCGGGAATCGGTAGAATGTCGGCGACTTTTTATTTGCGGGGGCGAAAGCGTGAAGGACATTGACGCCAAAGACAAGAACGGCGACGCGGCTTTGCACCGCGCCGCCGGCGAAGGGCGCGCGAAACAAACGGCGGCGCTCCTCAAAAAGGGCGCAAACCCCGGCCTCTTCGGCAGATACGGCGACACCCCCCTGCACCGCGCCGCCTATTACGGCCACCGCGAAACCGCCGCCGAACTCATAAAAGCCGGCGCCGACCCCAACATAAAAACCGCCCGCGGCAACACCGCCCTGCGCCTCGCCATCTACGCCCAAAACGCCGCCATCGCCGCCGACCTCGCCAGAGCCGGCGCAATAGACGAAGGCCCGGACGAGCCCGACCGCGAAACGCGGGAACTGCCACCGGAAGCCGCTTACTGGCTTTCCGGCGGCGAAGGCGAGACGGAAAGCCCCCCGCAAAAATTATCCGCACCCCGCAAAACAAAAAAAACTCCGCCGGAAAAAAGCGCGCGCAAAACGCGCCGCCGTCCGCGGACAAACGAAATACGGCGACTCACACCTAAAAATTACCCGCGCCCCTTTGTCGGCATATCCGGCAAAGAGGATATAGGGCTGCCCCAGCGGAAGAACGGCAGTTATTCCGTCGTCATTGTCACTGACGCGCTCAAACGCGCCGTCAACAAATTCGGCACAGACGCCGTCGTGGAAGACCTGACACGGGGGTTGCAAAACCCGCAAAACTGGAAAAAGGGCGCCAAAGGATTTAAGATTTTCAGCAGCAGCGGCAAGGGCGCATACATCATTGACGAAGCCCCCGAAGGCGGCCGCCTGATAATCAATGACATCCGCGGCGGCAGATGCCTCGCGGCAAACAAAAAAGCGCGCAAAAACCGGGGTGATTGATGGGGCTTGAACCCACAACCTCCGGGACCACAACCCGGCGCTCTGCCAGCTGAGCTACAACCACCAAAGAAGTGGGAGGGCCGGGTCACCATATCCCGGATAATCAACAAAGAGCAAGCCCTTTGAAGCGCATCTTGGAAACTTATGCTACCGCTCCCAATTTCATTATACCGCTTTTTGCCGCTTTCCCACGCTCCGGCGCGGGAACGAGATTAAAGAAAAAAAGGGGAGTATCCAAGTCGCCCTGATACTTGGCCCCCACCGGTTGCCCGGGTGCATTACGAATCTCTGCCAATACTCCCCGTCCCCATAATACCACTTTTGCCTCGTTCCCGCGCTCCGGCGTGGGAACGGATACCCCTCGGCGTCCACGCCGACTCTTAGTTTGAGCGCCCCCCCCAGCCCCCCCATCAAAGATGGAGGGGGGGTTGGTTGCGTTCCCGCGCGGGAGCGTGGGGACGAGATTAATCGTCATTCCTGCGGAGGCAGGAATCCATACAATCTTGCGGGAGCCGCCGAATCTTCCGCTTCCGCAACTCAGCGAAAAAAGCAAAGACCGTATGGATTCCTGCCTCCGCAGGAATGACGGGGGTTTATTCTTCCAATTGGGATTCTTTTTTGCGTTTGGCTTCTTGGCGGGCGCGCCATTCTTGCATTTCGCGTTCGGCGCGCTTGATTAACACTTTTTTGCGCAGGGCGTCCATTCCTTTGTCGCCCTTCATCACATTGCAATTGCGGCAGAGCAACTGCAAATTGTCATCAATGTCCTGCCCGCCCCGGCTGCGCGCGATGATGTGGTCCAAATCCATAAAATCCGAATCCACCGGGCGGTCGCAGCCGGGGCAGACGCCGCCCTGCCGCCGGTGCAGCAGCATTTTTATCACCGCGTCCTTGCTGCGCTTCCCCTGCAAATCCGTCCGCTGCGGGGGTTTGCGCAAGTGTTGTATTGCTTCGGCGGCGGAAACCAAAACGCGGTCGCTTTCTTTGCGCAGCCGGTCAACGACCAGTTTTGCGGTTTGTTCGGAAAGGTCAACCCCAATCCAATGCCGCCCCAAACGCTCGGCGGCGAGACATGTCGTCGCGCAGCCGCAAAAGGGGTCCAGCACAATGCCATCGGGATTACTGGACGCTTTGACTATCCGTTCCAAAAGCGCAAGCGGCTTTTGCGTCGGATAACCGGTTTTTTCTTTTGACTGCGAATTAATCTGCTGGAATTGTTTTTCCTGAACATAAGTCCAGACATCGTCGCAGGTTTGCCCCTCGTCCAAATAGTAACGCTTGCCCTGCCCGTTAACATCGTAACGCCGGCCGTCGGCGTCCACTTTTTTGTAGCGGGCGGGGTTTATGACCGGTTTGCCTTGCCGGTTAAAGGCGTTGTTTTTGCCTTTGGCGTAATGCAAAATAACATCGTGCCTCCGCCCGAAAGCGTTTTTCTTGCTCGTTCCGGCCTGATAGTGCCAAACAATTTCGTTGCGGAAATTGCCGCCTTTGTGGCCGCCGCCAAAAATGGCGTCCATCAGCAGTTTTACGCCGTGCGACATCACCGGGTCGCAGTGGTAATAAATGCTGCCCGCCGGTTTTAATATGCGGCGCATTTCGGCGATGCGGACTCCCATATAAATCAGATAGGCCTTCCACGAATCGCCGTTGACTTCGGCGAGGGCGTCTATGACGGCGACGGCTTGCGGGTATTCCAGCCCGAGTGCGTAACGCTCGTCTATGTGTATGTCGGAGGTTTCCCAGGTGTCCTTGAATTCGGCCATCGCCCGGCGCCCGGCGGCTTCCACGGGGTTTGCCCATTGTTTGCCGCTGTTGAAGGGCGGGTCCAGGTATATCAAGTCGGCGGTTTCGGAGTTCATCCCCCGCAGCACCGGCAGGTTGTCGCCGGTAAAAATCACGCGGGGGTTCGCCCGCAAAATGTCCTGCACCGATTTCATTTGTTCGCTTCCTTTTATTGTATCACGCTTTGTTGTTTGCAAATTAACTATACCCCCCGCCGCTTGGGGGGGGGGTCGGAGCAGTCCACGACGACGAAGTCGGCGGCGAATGCTCCGGGGGGGTGGAATGCGTCCTTGCAACCGTCATTCCGGCGAAAGCCGGAATCCACACTCCCGCCGGGGAAAAAGGAATCCCCGCAACAGCAGCAGAACAG
>JAHRAH010000086.1 GCA_020027345.1 Gammaproteobacteria bacterium
ACAACAATGCGGAACCCAACACTTTCGCGGGAATGACAAGGAAGGCGGGAATGACAAGGGGAGCGGGAATGACAAAGGTTTCGCGGACGCATTCCGCTCCCTCCACTTCCTCCACCCCCCCGGAGCAGTCCCCGCCGACTTCGTCGTCGGCGAATGCTCCGACCCCCCCCCGCAAGCGGCGGGGGGTATAACGGTTGCTTTAACGGCGGCGGCAAACATCCCCCCATCTTTGATGACGGCGGCAAACATCCCCCCCCCCATCTTTGATGGGGGGGGTTGGGGGGGGGCAAACGGCAACATCGGAAAAATCGGGGGCGTTAAAAAAAATCGGCGAAAACCGCAAAAGCGGTTGACGCGGCGGAATTTTATCGTATAATGGGCGCAACCCGGCGGAATGCAGTTTTTGCGCCCCGGGCGTTTTTCCGCCCCGCCCGCAGCCGGCGGAATGTTTTGCGAACATCCATGTTTGGAGTTTAACACAGATGACCGAAACCGCCGCCCCCGGCGTCGCCGCCGTTACCGATGATTCCTTTGAGGACGAAGTCCTGCGCGCGCCCCTGCCCGTCCTCGTGGATTTCTGGGCGCCCTGGTGCGGGCCCTGCAAAACCGTCGCGCCCCTCCTCGCCGAGATCGCCGCCGAAAACGCCGCCGTCCGCGTCGTCAAAATCAATGTGGACGAAAACCCCAAAACCGCGAAAAACTTCAATGTCCGCGCCATCCCCACGCTGATTCTCTTCCGCAACGGCGAAGCGGTGGACACGAAAATCGGCGCCGCCGCCAAAAAGGATTTGGAAAACTTCATCGGCGCCGCCACCGCCGCCGGCTGAACGCGAAAGAAAAAGCGCGCAAGCGCAAAAGCAAAAAAACAAAACAAAAAAAGGAAACGACAATGGCTTTTTATCAGCGCGGCAAAAACTCCCCCCCCCCGCAGCGGCGGCGGCATCCCCACAGCCGCCTCCCCCCCGAAATCGCCCAGCTGGAAGCGGCGACCGCCGCCGACGAAAAAGCGCGCGAGAACGGCGAAGCCGGCGAGAGTCCCCCCCCCGCAAACAAAGACGCGCCCGCCGTCAACCTCGGCGAATTCCGCAACCAGCATGTCAACGAACTCGCAAAAGCCGCCGGCGAACTCGGAATCAACAACGCCAGCCGCATGCGCAAGCAGGACCTTATTCTGAACATCGTCAAAGCGCGCGCGCGCGACGGCGGGCAAATATGCGGGCAGGGGGTTTTGGAAGTCCTGCCCGAACACTACGGATTTTTGCGCTACCCCGACCAGTCCTATGTCGCCGGCCCCGGCGACATTTTTGTCAGCCCGCAAATGATAAAACGATTCCGCCTTACGACCGGCGACGCCGTCGGCGGAATCGTGCGCACTCCCCGCGACAACGAACGCTACTTCGCCCTTACGCAAGCCGACGAAGTAAACGGTTCCCCCGCTTTGGAATCGCGCGATAAAATTCTCTTTGAGAATGTAACGCCGCTCTTTCCCGACCGCCAGATAAAACTGGAGCGCAATCTCCGCGCCGAAGAAAACATCACCGGGCGCGTCATAGACATCGTCGCACCCATCGGAATGGGGCAGCGCGGCTTGCTTGTTTCCTCGCCGAAAAGCGGAAAGACGGTGATACTGCAGCACATCGCCCATTCCATTGAGGAAAACCACCCCGAAGTCGCGCTTATTGTTTTGCTTATTGACGAGCGCCCGGAGGAAGTTACCGAAATGCGCCGCAGCGTGCGCGGCGAAGTGGTGTCCTCCACTTTTGACGAATCGGCCGCGCGCCATGTGCAAATCGCCGAGATAGTAATTGAACGCGCGAAGCGGCTCGTGGAAATGAAAAAGGATGTCGTCATTTTGCTGGATTCCATCACCCGCCTCGCGCGCGCCTACAACACTGTGCAGCCCGTTTCCGGGCGGGTGCTTACCGGCGGAGTGGACGCGCAGGCGCTGCAGCGTCCCAAGCGGTTTTTCGGCGCCGCGCGCAATGTGGAAGAAGGCGGCTCGCTCACAATCATCGCCACGACGCTCGTGGACACCGGCTCCAGAATGGACGAAGTGATTTACGAAGAATTCAAAGGCACCGGCAATATGGAATTGCATCTGGACCGCCGCCTCGCCGAACGGCGAATATACCCGGCGATCATAGTCGGCAGGTCCGGCACCCGCCGCGAAGAGTTGCTGCTGGAACCGACCGTTCTCAAAAATGCGTGGGTGCTGCGCAAGGCGCTTTCCACAATGGACGACGACAAAGCCGCCGAATTCCTGCTGGACAAAATGCGCCAGACCAAAACCAACGAAGAATTCTTCACCCTAATGAAACGCGGCGGCTAACCCCCCCCCGTCGCGGCGGTTGACCCCCCCGTCATTCCTGCGAAAGCAGGAATCCATACGGAGCCGGCAAAAAAGCAAACCCCGCGGCGACAACGACGCCGGAAAGATTGTATGGATTCCTGCTTTCGCAGGAATGACGGAACGCATTAATCCCCCCATCTCCCCGGCCCCGGCCTCGTTACACCTCTCCAGAGGTGTAACGCAACCAAAAAAAGCGGGCGTCCCCGCCCGCTCCAATTAAATCAACAACGGCAAAAACGCCATCTCACAACCGAAGCCGCAACGCCGCTTTTTGATAATTCATCGTCCCCCGTTTCAACTTCTGAAAAACTGCCAGCGGAAATTGCGAATTCGGACAGCGGGAATCTTGTCCGGCTTGCAAATTGCATAGTCCCCCGTTGTCTTTCAACAGGGAAATGGCGGCCGTATAATTGCGAAAAATCGCATCATCAAGCGGGGTAGTCCGCTGATTGTTTGTCGCGTTTACATTCGCCCCCGCCGAAAGCAGCGCCGTTATTGCCGCGATATTGTTTTTTTCCACGACAAGCAGGAGCGGCGTATCGCCCGTATTGTCCGCCGCATTCGCGTTTGCGCCCGCCGAGAGCAACGCCGTTATCGCGGTAACATTATTGTTAAGGGCGGCAAATATCAGGGGCGTCTCGCCAAAATCACTCGTCACATTTGCGTTCGCCCCCGCCGAGAGCAATATTGTTACCGCCGTAACATTGTTGTTATTGACGGCGTACAGCAGCGGCGTCTCGCCCAAATCATTCGTCACATTCGCGTCCGCCCCCGCCGAAAGAAGTATTGTCATCATTGTGACATTGTCGTCGTCGGCGGCAAACGCAAGCGGCGTGTCGCCGTTTTCGTCGGCCGCATTCACGCTCGCATCCGCCGAAAGCAGCGCCACTACCGCAGTAATGCTGCCTGCGTCGGCGGCAGCCAGCAGCGGCGTATATTGCAAATTGCCCGTCATATTAATATTCGCCCCCGCGCTGACGAATACTTTTATATGCCCCGGTTTGTTTGCAAGCGCCAGATGATACAGCAACAAATCACCGCCGCCGTTGCCGCCGACAAATTCATTTAAATCTGCGCCCGAAGCGGCAAACATCGTCGCCGTAGACAAAGCCATCGCCGTCAAAGAAGCAATGCGCGCCAAGGGAGTGGACGCATTTTCCAAACCGAAGGCGCCGCACCCCGCCGAAATGCTGCAAGAATCCAATCCCCGCACGGTAATGGATGCAAAACTCGTTGCGCGCACCAGCAAGGGGCGTCCGGCGGGATTCTCCGGATCGGCAATAATCCCTGTCGCCCGCGCGCGTATAATTGCCGTCATCGTCCCCGCCACCGTCGCCTTATGGATAATGTAACCGTCGGCGGTAATGCTAATGACATTCGGCGTAGTAGTGTCATACACGGTTACCACTTGCGCGCGCGCATCGGCGGCGAGAAAACCCGCCAGAATCGCCGCCGCAAAAAAGAAAGCGGCGCAAAAGCGCAACAGTGTTTTCCCCATCAGTCCTTTTCCCGCCCCCTGCGAAAACGCTTTCCGCGACAAAACCCCGCAAAAGCCGCGCATCGTCAAAAGATTCATCGGATGATATTTCCGCCTGTTTCCCCGGACGGCGTCCGACCGTCCGCAGGAGAGATTCCTGTGAATCTTTTGCAAGCGGGATTATAACATATGACAAAATCCCCGCAAGAGTCCCCCCGCCGCCGCCAATATCCCCGGCAGCCGGCAAAAAAAACCGCGTCAGATATCGCAGTCCGGCTGTTTTTCCGGCGCGGCGTCGGCAAAAGCGCGGCGCCGCAAACATGCGCGGACGACATCGTTTATGTTCGGATAAGCGCGCATGTCTACATTGAATCGGGCCGCATTGTATGCCTGCGGCACCAGGCAAATTTCCGCCATTGTCGGCGCGGGTCCGAAAATAAATTCATTCTCTCCGCGCAGTTGTTCCATGCGTTTTTCAACGGCGTCAAAGCCGCGCCGCATCCAATAAGCGCGCCAGTCCGCGGTTTTTTTATCGTCGGCGGAAAAATCCTCGCGCAGTTTAACCAAAACCCTAAGATTGGCGACCGGCGCGGTGTCGCAGGCGACATCCATCGCCAGGGCGCGGATTTGCGCGCGCTGCCATGCGTCCCCGGGCAGAAGGTCGGGCGCCGGCAAAAGTTCGTTGAGCATTTCAATTATCGCCAGCGATTGATTAAGAACGCCCCGCGCCGAAACCAAAACGGGCACCAGCGCGGCGGGGTTTATTTTCCGGTAGGCGTTTTTGTGCTGCATTCCTTTGCGCAGCCCGACAAAACTGCGCTTGCCGAGCGCGGCGCGTTTGAGATTAAGCGCGATGCGCAGGCGGTAATCGGCGGAACTGCGAAAATAACCGTAATGCCGCGCGCCCGGCAGGGGATTCTTCGCCGGCCGGGGAGTGGAAGCGGCCGCCTTTGCCGAAACTTCGGCAAGATTTTCCGCGCCCGCTTTTTCGGCGAGAAGTAAAATGATTTTCGCCGCCAGAGTCAGCGCGTCGCGCTCCGAACGCTGCGCGAACAATTCCACCAAATCATTGTATCCGTCGTCGTTCAGCATGCCCGCCCCTTTTGTAGAATTTTTCCGGCGATTTTCAGGCAAGCGTCCGCCGCCCCCGCGCCTTTGTAACGCGCGCAAATGTGGCCGTCGGGGCGCACAAGAAAACATTCGCCCGGCGCGGCTTGCAAACGCCCGGACGCGAGTCCTTTAATGTCGCGGGCGCCCCCTTTGCCGACGCGCAAAAAACAAACCGGCAACCCGCGCGAATTAATCCCGCCGGCATCTTCGCCGCCGGCAAATTGCAGCACGGTGAAATCCGCGCCCAATTCATCCAGCAGCCAGCCGTTGCGGCCGTTTATTTTCAGCGGGGCGTCCGGGCAAACTTCGCCGAGCGCGCCCTCGCAATCGGCGGCGTTCAACGGGGTTTTATTCAACACCGCGGGCGACGACAAGCGCCCGCTATTAATAAGAGCGCCGGCAAACGGCTCCTTGCGCGCCAATTGCAAAACGGCGTCGCGAAAAGCGCGCGCCGCGCAGGTTTGCGGCGCGATAAAATTTGTGCTACGGACGGAGTGCCTGATGTTTTCATCCGCAGCGGCGCGGCGTTCAATGTCATAACTTCGCAAAAGGGATTGCGGAGCGCCGCGCTTTACAACTGCGGCAAGTTTCCAGCAAAGATTGCAGCCGTCTTCAATGCCGCTGTTTGCGCCGCGCGCGCCAAAAGGGGAAACCTGATGCGCCGAATCCCCGGCAAAAATAATTCGCCCATGCACAAAACGGGATATGCGGCGCGCTTGAAAAGCGTAAACGCTCACCCACACAATTTCAAACCGGACATTTTCCCCCAGCATTGCGCGCAACCGGGGGCGCACCCTTTCCGGCCTCCTTTCCAGTTCCGCGTCGGCGCCGGAACCCAATTGCAAATCTATGCGCCAGACATTGTCCGGCTGTTTATGCAAAAGCGCCGACTGCCCGCCGTGAAAAGGCGGCTCAAACCAAAAACGCCGCTCGGAAGGAAAATCGGAAAGCATCCGCACATCCGAAATCAAAAAACGATCGTGAAACGCGCTCCCGCTCAAAGGCAAACCCATCGCCTCGCGAATGCCGCTTTTCGCTCCGTCGCAAGCGATAACATACCCCGCGCGCAGCCGTTTTTCCCCGCTTTTGTCCCGCAGCAGCAAGGTCGCCCCGTTGTCGTCGCATTCCACAGAAAGAACTTTTACCCCGCGCCGGAGCGCGCCCGAATCCACTTCGGCAAGCCGCTTTTCCAAAAAGCGCTCGCAGTAATACTGTTGAATGTTGACAAATGCCGGCATCGCGTGCCCGGCTTCCGGCTGCAAATTAAACCGGTGAACTTCGCTTTTGCCGAAAAAGATTCTGCCCGCGCTCCACTGCACGCCCTTTTCTTTCATCGCCCCGCCCGCGCCCATGCGGCGGAAAATTTCAAGCGTCCGTTTGGAAAAACAAATCGCGCGCGAACCTTCCGCCGCGCTCGTCCTCTCGTCAAAAACCACGGCGTCCACCCCGCGCAAGCGCAAATCCAGCGCCGCCGCCAGCCCCACGGGACCCGCGCCGACCACGACAACCTCGCGCTCCCGCTTCATCCGGCGCCTTCCAGTTCGCCCCACATTTGCATATCGCGCTCCGCCGTCCAAATGCGGGGATGCTTTATTCCCGACGCTTCGTCAAAAGCGCGGCTTGCGTTAAAAGGCATGCAATGTTCAAAAATAAACCAAGAACCGAATTGCTTCTCCATTTGCGAATACAAACCGGCGTAGCATTCTCCGAGCGTTTGACCGGCGGCGACCGCCTCTTCGGCAAGGCGCAACAATTCCCCCACAAATTTTTCGGTGCCGTCAAATCCCCCGGACACTTGCGACGCTCCCTGCAGCGCCTCGCCCCGTCCGGGAACGACGGCTTCGGGATTCAGCCGGCGCAGTTTTGCCAAAGTTCGCGGCCAATCGCGCAAAAAAGCATCGCCGCAATACGGCGCCGCGCCGTATTCCACCAAATCCCCGGCAAAAAGCACGCGTTCCGATTCCGCCCAGGCGACGGTGTCGCCCGCCGTATGTCCCCGGCCGGGACTGCTCACGGCAACCGTTACGCCGCCCAAATCAATAGTAATCGGCGCGGAAAAAACGCGCGTAGGACGGGTCAATCCCGGAATGCTTTCCACAGCGCGAAACAACCGCGGAAACCGTCCGACTTCCGATTCGTAATCCTGCTGCCCGCGCTCTTCAATCAATTCCGCCGTGCCTTCGCTCGCGATTATTTCCGCTTCTTTATATGCGCTCGCGCCCAAAACGCGCACGGCGTGATAGTGCGACAAAACCAAATGGCGAATCGGCAAATCGGAAACTTCCCGGATTTTGGCGATGACATCGGCCGCCATCACCGGCGTCGCCTGCGCATCCACGACAAGCACCGCCTCGTCCCCGACGACAAATCCGCTGTTCGGATCGCCCTCGGCGGTGTAACCGTAACACCGTTCCGAAAGCCGGCTGACGGTGACGGACTTCTTCCCGGTGTCGCCTTGCGACGCGAACTTTTTTTCCATTGCTTCCCCTGTTTAATCTTCCCGCTTTTTGACGGTTTGTTCTATGCTGCCGAAGACGGTGTCGCCGTCGGAGTCGAGCATTTCAATTTTGACGCGGTCGCCAAAACGCAAAAACGAAGTGCGCGGCTCGCCGAATTTAAAAACTTCAATCAGCCGCGCTTCGGCGATGCAGCAATATCCCCGGCCGGAATCGCGGTTGGATATTGTGCCGGAACCGACGACGGTTCCCGCCCCCAGCGGGCGGGTTTTGGCGGCATGGGCGACGAGTTCGGCGAAACTGAACTGCATATCTTCGCCGCATTCGGGCTCGCCGAGCCGCTCGCCGTTCACTTGCGCGCGCAATGGCAAATGCGCTTTGCATCCGCGCCACGCATCGCCGAGTTCGCCGGGCGTCGCAAAAACCGGCGCAAATGCCGTCGGCGGCTTTCCCTGCAAAAAACCGAAACCCTTGGCAAGTTCCGCCGGAATGAGATTGCGCAGGGAAACATCGTTAAGCATTCCCAAAAGAACAATATGCCCGCCGGCTTTTTCCGCGCAGCAACCCGGCGGCACATCGTCGGTGACAACCGCAAGTTCCGCTTCCAAATCAATGCCGTGCGATTCGTCCTCCGCAAGAATCGCGTCGCGGCAAGCGAGCATAACATCGCCGCCGCCCTGGTACATCAAAGGGTCGGTCAGAAATTCGGGCGGCATTTTCGCCCCGCGCGCCTTGCGCACAAGTTCCACATGATTGAGATAGGCGGAACCGTCCAGCCACTGAAAAGCGCGCGGCAGCGGCGCGGCAAATTCGGAAAACAAAACCTCCTCGCCCGCCGCCGCACCGCTTTGCAAGCGCGCAAACCGCTCCTCCAAAACGGGCGCGGCGTTTTTCCAATCGTCCAGCGCCGACTGCATCGTCGGATATGCTTCGGGGGCGGCGGCGTATTTAGTCAGATTGCGGTTGACAACAACAAGCCGCCCGTCGCGCGAACCGTCCCTGAGCGTCGCGAGTTTCATTCCGTTTTGCCGCTGAAATTCTTGGCAAGCGGACGCCAGCAGTCCGCATAACTCTCCTGCCGAAACGGCGCCTCGGCGGCAAACCGTGTCAGCCGCTGCGGCAGGCGGCTTTCAAACATAAAAGCCATCGTGTGCGAAAGTTTAACCGGACCGAATTCGCCCTTGCTCGCTTTTTCAAAAGCGTCGGCGTCGGGACCGTGCGGCAGCATTGAATTATGCAAACTCATCCCCCCGGGCGCAAAACCCTCGGCTTTGGCGTCGTATTGTCCGTAAATCAATCCCATAAATTCGGACATAATATTGCGGTGGTACCACGGCGGGCGAAATGTGTGTTCGGCGACCGACCAGCGGTCGGGAAAAATAATAAAATCCACATTGCCGGCCCCGGCGGTCTCGGAAGGCGATGTCAACACCGTGAAAATGGAAGGATCCGGATGATCAAAAGCGACAGCCCCGACCGGCGAAAAAACGCGCAAATCATATTTGCACGGCGCATAGTTTCCGTGCCACGCCGCGACATCCAGCGGCGAATGCGCAATTTCGCAAACCCAAAGATCGCCGCCCCATTTAACGCGCAACCTCCCCGGCTTTTCCTTGTCTTCAAAAGCGGCGGCGGGGTATTTAAAATCGCGCGGATTGGCAAGACAGTTTGCGCCGACGGGGCCCCGGTCGGGCAGCACAAAACGCGCTCCGTAATTTTCGCAAACATACCCGCGCGCTTCCTTTTCAGCCGGTTCCGCGCGAAATATCACGCCGCGAGGCATAATTATAATTTCCCCCGGATGCGCCTCTATAATTCCGAATTCGGTGTGAAACCGCATTCCGCCGAGTTGCGGCACAATTAAATATTCGCCGTCGCGATTGAAAAAATAATCGTTTTCCATCGGGCGGTTGCAGCCGTAGATGTGCGCCGCCATTCCGGAATGACTGTCGCTATCGCCGGCGGCGGTCATCGTGCAAAAACCGCCGATAAAATCCGTCGGCTCTTCCGGCATCGGCGGGGGGTTCCAGCGTTGCGCGCCAATCGGCAGCGAATGCGGCTCGCGGCATGGAGCAGTCCGCATCAAGCCCGGCGGCAAAGGCGAAAAAGCGCCGGCATGCCTGACCGACGGGCGCAAGCGGTACAACCACGACCGCTCGTTGGCATGTTGCGGCATCGTAAAAGCCGAGCCGCTCAATTGTTCGGCGTAAAGCCCGTAGGCGCAACGCTGCGGCGAATTTTGCCCCTGCGGCAAGGCGCCGTCCAGCGCCTCGCTTTCAAAAGAGTTGCCAAACCCCGTCATATATTCCAAACCGCCGGGGGATTGACTGCCGCTTCCCATTAACTCTGCCCTCGCCCAAATTATAACAACCCGCAACGGCAAACTTAACCCCCTTACTTAACCCCCTTGCGTCATTCCCGCACTCTTCCAAAAAGGCGGGAATCCAGCAAATCAACCCCCCACCCCGTCATTCCAGCGAAAGCCGGAATCCACAACCAAGCGGGCATCGGAAACATCGCGCCCTGCGTTACCGTGTCCGGCACCGGACAAGGGCGCGGTTTGCTATAATGCGGCGTTACCGTTTTTTGACACCGCGCAAAGGAGAACCGACATGGCAACCGCAACCGCAACAACCGCTGCCGCCGCCGTCCGCACCCCGCCGATGGACGCTTTTTGGATGCCCTTCTCGTCCAACAAAAACTTCAAGGCGAAGCCGCGACTCATCGCCGCCGCCAAGGATATGCATTGTTACGACGCCGCCGGGCGCAAACTGCTGGACGCCACCGCCGGGCTTTGGTGCTGCAACGCCGGGCATTGCCGCGAACCCATCGTCTCCGCCATCAAAAAACAGGCGGAAACCCTTGATTTTGCGCCAACTTTCCACCTCGGGCATCCCGCCGTTTTTGAGTTTTGCGAACGGCTGCGCGGGTATTTCCCCGCCGAACTCAGCGCCGTCTTCCTCACGAATTCCGGCTCCGAAGCCGCCGACACCGCCCTCAAAATCGCCCTCGCCTACCAGAAAATTCGCGGCAAGGGCGGCAAGCAGCGCTTTATCGGGCGCGAGCGTTCCTATCACGGCGTCGGTTTTGGCGGAATTTCCGTCGGCGGAATCGTCAAAAACCGCCACTGGTTCGGCTGCCAAACGCTGATCGCCGACCACCTCCCGCACACGCACGACCCGGCGCGCAATCTTTTTTCGCGCGGCGAACCCGAACACGGCGGCGAGGAATTCGCCGACGCCCTCCTGCGCCTGATTGCCCTCCACGACGCCTCCACCATCGCCGCCGTCATTGTGGAACCGGTCGCCGGCTCCACTGGCGTGCTCGTCCCCCCGCGCGGCTATCTGCAAAAACTGCGCAAGATTTGCGACGACAACGACATCCTCCTGATTTTTGACGAAGTCATCACCGCATTCGGCCGCCTCGGCGCAAACACCGCCGCGGAAAAATTCGGCGTCGTCCCGGATATGCTGACATTCGCCAAAGGCAGCACCAGCGGCACGGCGCCGCTCGGCGGAGTCGCCGTGCGCGAGGGGATTCGCAAGCAGTTTATGGAAGCGGCGGACGAAACCGAAATTGATTTTTTCCACGGTTACACCTATTCCGGCCATCCGCTCTGCGTCGCCGCCGGAATGGGAACGCTGGATCTTTACGAAGCGGAAGGACTGATGACGCGCATAGACGGCGAAGGAATTGCGGAGTACTTCGCCGACGCTTTGCATTCGCTTAAGGATTTGCCCGGCGTCGCCGACATTCGCAACTTCGGGCTGATGGGCGCGGTGGAATTGCAGCCGATACCGGGCAAGCCCGGCAAGCGCGCCTTTTCGCTTTTTGAGAAATGCTTTCACGAAAAGGATTTGATGACGCGCGTCGCCGGCGATGTCTTCGCCTTTTCGCCGCCGCTCATCGCCGGGAAAAAGCACATTGACGAAATGTTCGGCAAATTCGGCGAAGCGTTGCGCGAAGAAAAACAATAAACCCCGGCGCAAAAAACAATGACCGCGGATTTGCAAAAACTCACCCCGCTGCAGCGGCGCGTAACGCAGGAAAAAGGCACGGAGCCGCCCTTTTCCGGCGAATACCACGACCACAAAGAAGAAGGCGAATACCGCTGCGTCTGCTGCGGCGAAGCGCTTTTTTTGTCGGCGGACAAATTTGATTCCGGCACCGGCTGGCCGTCGTTCACAGCGCCCGCCGCAAAAGAGCGCGTCGGCGAATGCGGGGACAACTCGCATTTTATGCAACGCACCGAAGTCGTCTGCGCAAAATGCAAAGCGCATTTGGGGCATGTCTTCCCCGACGGCCCGGCGCCTTCGGGAATGCGCTACTGCATCAATTCGGCGTCGCTGGATTTCGCAAAAAAGAAAGAATGAAACCGGCGCACGGCGCCTTTCCGGCCGCGGTCTTTTTCGCCGTCTACCTCGCCGCCGGATTGGATTTTTATCTGGCGACGGCCGCGCTGATGACCGCCGTCTGCGTACAACTCGCCGCGCTTAAACTGCTGCGCAAGCCGGTGGAAAAAGAAACCTGGGGAATCGCCGTTTTGATTCTCGTTTTCGGCGCGGCGACTTTGATTTTGCGCGACGAGTTTTACCTCAAAATAAAAACGACCGTCGTCTATTGGATTTTCGCCGCGGCGTTTTTAATCGCCGAAGTCAAATTCCGCAAAAACCCGGCGCGCGCGCTGCTCGGCTCGGCGGTCTCCGCCCCCGATTCCGCATGGCGCAATCTGACATTCGCGCTCGCCGCTTTTTTCGCATTGCTCGGCGCGTGCAATCTTTTTCTGCTGCGAATGCTCACGACCGAAGAATGGGTCTGGGCAAAAACCTTCGGCTATCCGGCGGCGACATTTTTCTTTTTGCTCGCCGCGATAGCGCGAATGCTCAAAGCCGGCGGCGAAAGCGGCGGGGAAAAACGGTGACGGCAAGCGCAAAAGAAACCGTCGCCGAAAAACTGCGCGCGCTCAACCCGCAGCATTTGGAAGTGCGCGACGACAGCCAAATGCACGAAGGGCACCGCGAAGCAAAAAGCGGCGCGCATCTGCGCGTCGTCGTCGTCGCCGCGCAATTCGCCGGAATGCCCGCCCTCGCCCGCCACCGTCTCGTGCAAAAAACCGTCGGCGATTTTCGCGCCGCCGGATTGCACGCCCTGCAAATATCCGCCCTCGCCCCCGGCGAAAAACCCCAAGCCAACAGTCCCCTCTAATTAACTATACCCCCCGCCGTAACTATACCCCCCGCCGCTTGCGGGGGGGGGGTCGGAGTTTTCCGCCCCCATCGCAGATGGGGACGGCAAACTCCGGGGGGGTGGAGAGAGTCCGTTACAGTTGGAGGTAACTGTTGTTTTGCGGACACTCACCACCCCCCCGGAGCATTCGCCGACGACTGTCGTCGTCGGCGAATGCTCCGACCCCCCCCCGCAAGCGGCGGGGGGTATAACATATCGTCATTCCAGCGAAAGCTGGAATCCATACGAGGCCGGCGAAAAAGCCACATCTTCCGCCGTCCGCAATCCATCGGAAAAAGCAAAGACCGTATGGATTCCAGCTTTCGCTGGAATGACGGGGGAGGCGGGGTATAGTTACGGCGGCGGGTTTGTGCTACAATGTCGCCCGTTATGGCGGGGAAGGTGCATCCGGTTTGGGACGCGGCGAAGGTGTCGGCGTTTTTGTTTGCGACGCTGATATTTTTTATCGCCTTTCTCTCGCTCTACATCAACGCCGTCATTGAGGACGAGCGGCAAGTCGCGCCCGAAACGACCGCGCAAAACATTCAGGCGCACGGGCGGCTGCATCCGCGCCTGCCGCAGTAGGCGCGGGTGCGCGCCGGTGGCGACCTACGCCGTCGGCGACATTCACGGCTGCTACGATGTTTTCCAACGATTGCTCGCGCGCGTCAAGTTTGACGGCGGCTGCGACCGTCTCTGGCTGGTCGGCGATTTGGTAAACCGCGGTCCGCAGTCGCTGGCGACGCTGCGCTGGGCGCACCGCAACCGCGACATTGCGACGGTCGTTCTCGGCAATCACGATTTTCATTTGCTCGCCCTCGCCGCCGGAGTTGCGCGCGCGAAATCGTCCGACACTCTCGGCGAAATACTGCGCGCCGATGACGGCGAGGAACTTTGCGAATGGCTGCGCGCGCGCCCGCTCGCGCATTGCGAAGACGGTTACCTGATGGTGCATGCCGGGGTGTTGCCGCAGTGGAGCGCGGACGATGTTTTGCAACTTGCGGCGGAAGCGGGGGATGTCGTCGCCGGCGAAGAATGGCGCGAGTTTGCGAAAGTTTTATACGGTGACGAACCGGCCGCGTGGTCGCCCGAATTGCGCGGGGTTGAACGGTGGCGCGTGATAATAAACGCTCTCACGCGCATGCGCGTTTGCAGCGAAGCGGGAGTGATGGATTTGCGATTCCAAGGAAAGCCGGAAGAATCGCCGCGCGGCTGCCGTCCGTGGTTTGATGTCGCCGGGCGCAAGACGGCGGCGATGCCGATTATCTGCGGGCACTGGGCGGCGCTCGGTTTTTTGCGCCGCGCCGATTTGCTTGCGCTGGACAGCGGCTGCTTCTGGCGCGGGGTGTTGACGGCGGTGCGCTTGGAAGACGGCGAAGTGTTTCAGGAAAACGCAAAATGAAAACAACAAAAGTAAAAGCGAAAACAAAAACGGTTGCGGCGCAACGGTCGTCGTTACCGTCGTCGTCGCAACAGTCACAACAGTCATCGCAACAAATGCGCGGGGGACGGTTGCGGCATTTGATTGGGATATGCGGTTTGCCGCGCGCGCAGATACTGCGGCTTTTTGCGCGCGCCGATGTTTTTGCGCGCGCGCGCGCGCAAAACAAACTGCCGCGCCCGCTCGCGGGGAAATTGATTGTCAACATATTTTTTGAATCCAGCACGCGCACGCGCACGGCTTTTGAAGCGTCGGCGCGGCAGTTGGGCGCGGATGTTTTGAATCTGGACCGCATCACGATGGCGGGCGAAACAAAAAACGAATCGCTCGCCGACACCGTGCGCACTGTTGCGGCGATGGGCGCGGCCGGAATCGTTTTGCGCCACGGCGAAGCGGGTGCGGCGGAAGAAGCAATGCGCGCCGCGCCGAAAACAACGGCGATAATAAACGGCGGCGACGGCAACAACGCGCATCCGACGCAGGGGCTGAGCGACGCCTACACCGTGCGCGAAAGATATGGCGAATCCTTTTCCGGTTTGGCGATTGCGATTGTTGGCGATATTTTGAATTCGCGCGTCGCCCGTTCGGACGCGCGCATTTTTCGCGCACTGGGCGCGGAAGATATTCGCCTCGTCGGCCCGCCGAAACTCTGCCCGCAAACAATGGAAAAGGAATTGCGCGCGAAAGTAACGCACGATATGGACGAAGGAATCTCCGGCGCCGATGTCGTCGTTTTGCTGCGCATGCAGCGCGAGCGCGCGGGGAAGGCGCTTTTTCCTTCGGCGGCGAAATACTTTCGCGAATACGGAATGACAATGCGGCGGCTGCAAACACTGACGGCAAAAAAACGCGATGCGATGATTATGCATCCCGGGCCGATTAACCGCGGCGCGGAAATAGAAAGCGCCGTCGCCGACGGAAAACACTCTTACATTTTGCGGCAGATAACAAACGGAATGGCGGTGCGCATGGCGACGCTCGCCGAATTGCTTTGCGAAAAATGACGACTGCGGAAACAAAAACCCCCGCCGTGGAAATGCGCGAAGTGCAAAAAACACTGGGCGGAAAAACAATACTGAACGGCGTCTCGCTCGCCGTCGCCGCCGGGGAGACGGTCGCATTGCTCGGCAGGTCGGGCTGCGGAAAAACAACGCTGCTGCGCACGGTGAATATGCTCGCGCCGCCCGACGCGGGGACGCTGCGCGTTTGCGGCGAGGAAATACAAATCGCGCCGCCCGACGAAAAACAACTGAAACAATTGCGCGCGCGCGCGGCGATGGTGTTTCAGCATTTTAATTTGTGGGCGCGGTTGACCGCTTTGGAAAACGCGATGGAAGCGCCCGTGCATGCGCTCGGAATCGCGAAGGAAGAAGCGCGCGCGCGCGCCGAAGAATCGCTTGCGCGCGTGGGGCTGGCGGCGCGGGCGGGGCATTATCCGGCGCAGCTTTCGGGCGGGCAAAAGCAGCGCGTCGCAATCGCCCGCGCCTTGGCGATGCGCCCCGACATTGTGTTGATGGACGAGCCCACTTCGGCGCTGGACCCGGAAAGCGTCGGCGAAGTGTTGGCGGTCGTGCGCGAACTCGCGCAAGGCGGCGCGACAATGATCATCGCCACGCACGAAATGTCCTTCGCCCGCGACGCCGCCGACCGCGCGGTATTTCTGGAAAAAGGAAAGATACTCTCCGAAGGCGCCCCCGCCGAAGTCCTAAACGACCCCCACCTGAAAAACTTCGCGCAGGAATAAACCCTCCGTCATTCGGAATTGAGCGGAGAAAAGAAACGCCCGCGCCGGACTGCTCCCGCGTTCCGGCGCGGGGACGCTTTACGGATTTCGCCGGTCAAGAACGGGGCGCATGTTTTTGGCGAAAAATTTTCGCAGGATTTTGGGGTCCCAGTTTTTCCACAACAGGAAGTGCGCCGCCAATTCCTTGTTAAACCACTTCGTGATTTCTGGGCGGTATCTTTCATCTGTGGCCAAATTCCCGGTGAATACCATAAAGAACGGGAATTCCCCCGCGGAAAGGTTGCCAATCCTCCGCGCTTCTTTGACGATGCCGGGGGCGAAGTATTTGCCCGCGCGCTCGTGCGCGTTTCCTTCCGGGCCTTGCCGCTTGACTTCAACGAAAATCTTGCGGCCGGTTTCCGGGTTGGCAATGGAGAAGTCCGGGGTGATGCCGCGCTTGCCGTAAATTTTGTTCATGTCGCCCGGCTTTTCCACTAACAAATAATTGCCGAATTCGGGCAAAACCACATCGCGCATCACCTCCAAAAAAACGACTTCGCTGCGCGCCGCATCAACGCCGGCGCGGTCCTGCCACTTATCCCGGGCGGAAAGAGCGCGCGATTGTTTTGTCTTTTTCACGCCTCCAACCCCCACGCCGTCCAGCCGGGCATGCGCTGGCGGGCGAACAGTTCCAGTTTTTTTTGCGCGGGAAACATTTCACATATCCGGCGGCGGACTTCCTCCGGCTTTTGCGAATGACGCGCGCGCTTTTCGGAAACGAGTTGCCGCACATTGCGCGCGCCGCGCGGAGCGGGGATTTTGCCGCGCTTGAATATCAAACACAACTCGCATTCCGACATCGTGTAAAAGCCCGGGTTCGGCCTTTGCTTGTACCAGACAAAGCCGACGGTCGCCCACGCAAACCCCCACGCCTTTCCCAGGTCAATCGCCTGGTCCAGATGCGGCGAGGTCGCCCACAAAAAGAGCAGGCAGTCCTCCTCGGCGAGCGAGGCGACATCCCATTGCGCCATTTCCTTGCTCGTTACCGTCGGATAATGCCGCAACGCGCCGCCGCTGTCGTTGCCGCCGGCGCCCGTGTGCTGCAGTTGCCCTTTGTAGTCCCAGGGCGGGTCGGCGTAGATGACGGCGAATTTGCCGCCGGGAAAAGCGGGGCGGGTTGCGCCGCCGTTGACGGCAAACCGGCGGGGAGGCAACTGCGGCGGCGCCTGTTTTTCCGGAACAATCACCCCGTTCAGCCCCGCCTGATTGCCGTTGTTTCGCATTTGCGTTTTTCTCCTTTCTTGTATTATACGCGCGGCGAGGCGGTACAACTCCCGCCGGACGCAAGCGGCGGGGGGTATAGTTAACCCAGCGCGCTTTTACCTTCGGCGGATTCGGCGGCGGCGGTTTCCCGGGCGGCGGCCAATGTCGCTAAGCGGGCGGTTACGCCGTAGATGTAGGGGGAGATGTCGGCGCCGGCGGGGGCGGGGAGGGGGGGGGCGATGGCGGCGGCGGCGGGCATCGGGGCGAAGCGCATACCGCGGCTGTTCAGGTTTTCGCGCGCGCCGCGGATTTCGTTTATGCGCCAGAAACCCCCGGCGACCGCACCGCCGATGGCGTATATCACCGGTTCCGCCGGCGCCCCGCCGACGGCGTCTTCCGTTTGTATTCCTTCTTGAATCAGTATTTCCGTAATCGGCGCGCCGCCCTTGCCGACCGACATACGGTTGCGCGTTTTGCGGTTGGCGGCGGCGACTTCCTCCGCCGAAGTCACAGTCATCACCCCCATTCCGTAAGTCCCCGCGTTTGCTTTGAGGACGACAAAGGGCGCGTCGGCGATGCCGTGTTCGCGGTATTTTTCGCGAATTTGCGCGAGCGTCTCCTCCACTGCGGCGGCGAGGCATTCCATTCCTTCGCGGCGGTGAAAGTCCACATTGGCGCAAACCGAAAAATCCGCGCACAGCAGATAGGGATCCACATCCAAAAGCGCGGCGAGTTGTTCGGCGGCGCGGCGGTAGTGGTGGAAGTGGTCGGATTTCTTGCGCGTTCCCCAGCCCATTCTTGCCGGCGGCAGGATGGGGATTTCGGTTTTGAGAAAAGCCGCCGGGACGCCGGAAGAGAGGTCGTTGTTCAGCAACACCGCGCAGGGGTAAAACCCCCCGCAATGCGGTCTGCCGCCGTCCCACTCAATCGGTTCCACGGTCATTGCGGGCGCATCGCCGGCGGCGGCGACTGTGAGCGCGCGTTCGCCGTCCGCGCCCAGCCGCACGCGGATTCCGGCGGATTCCAAGAGGTGTTTGAGGACGGCGATATTCTCCCAATAGGCGGCGTTGCGGGTGTGCGTTTCCGGCACCAGCAGCACCGACTTCATGGACGGGCAAAGCGCCGACATCTCGCGCGAGAGGAGCTCGGCGGCGAGCGCCCAACACTCGCGCGGCAGGTTGTTGAAGCCAGCGGGGAAGAGATTCGTGTCCACCGGCGCGATTTTCTTTCCGTTGTTGCGCAAATCCACGGAAGCGTAAAACGGCGGCGGCGAAGCGGCGAAGGATTCGCGCAGCCACTGTTCCACTTCGGCAAACTTTCGCAAAAGCGCCGCCGCGAGTTGCCGCAGCGGCGGCGAGGCGGGGGCGTTCATTGGATTTTCCAAGCGGTGCTGAGCTGCACAATCCCCCCGGCGAGCGGGCGCATCCGCAAGCGCGAAAAGCCCGCGCCGCGAATCGCCGCAGCCAGTTCGCGCGGCGGCAAAAAGCGCAAGACCGATTCGCCCAGATAACGGTAACTCTCGCCGTCGCCGAAAAGCCGCGCGCCCAGAAAGGGCAGCGCCCGCCGCAAATACCACCGTTGCGCTGCGGCGGCGACTCCGGTTTGCGGCGGCGAAAACTCCAATATCAGCATTTTCCCGCCGACGGCGAGAACGCGCCGCATCTCCGCAAGCGCCGCCGGACGGTCGCAGATATTGCGCAAGCCGAAAGCGACTGCCGCGCGGTCAAATGCGCCGTCGGCAAAGGGCAAACGCTCGGCGTCGCAATGACAAAGCGAAACAGTGCCGTTACCGTCACCGTCGCCACTGTTACCGTCGCCGACCGTCCCCGCAACCGTCATCCGCTTTTGCGCGAGGGCGAGCATCGGCGCGCTGCAATCCGCCAGCACCACCCGTCCGCTTGTCCCGGCTGCGTTTGCGAAAAGCCGCGCCATATCGCCGCTGCCGCCGGCGACATCCAACACCCGCATTCCCCGCCGCACCGCCAAAGCCCGCGCCGCCAGCCGCTTCCACAAGCGATGGCGAAAGAACGAAAGCGCGTCGTTCATCGCGTCGTAATGCGGCGCCGCCCGGGCGAAAACCCCGCGCACCGTCTCCCGCGATTCGCCGCCCGGCGCGCGCGCCCTCACCGTTCGCCCAGCTCGCGCAACAGCGCCCACGAATATATGCCCGTCCGGTGCCCGTCCGAAAAAACCGGCCGCACCGCATAATTCCCCACCGGCTCCAAAGAAAGAATGTCAACCGCGTCGTCAACAGTCCCCCCCCCCGTCTCAATCGCGTCGTCGCTATACCCCCCCCCCATCTTTGATGGGGGGGGCGGGGGGGGGGAAACAACGGAGGAGCGACGATTCTCCGCCGAAGGCGAAGCAGCCCGCAACGCGGAAAAGGAAATATCCGCACACAAACCGTCGGCAAACTCCACGGCCAGCACCCGCGATTTCTTCCGCAATTCAATCCTAACCGGCGCCCGCACAACCCCAATTATACGCCGCCAAACTCTGGGGGAATGGAGGGCGCCCGCCGTTGCCGAAAGAGTCCCCCCCTTGTCATTCCCGCCCCCCTTGTCATTCCCGCGAAAGCGGGAATCCATACGGTCTTTGCTTTTTCCGATGGATTGCGGGCGGCGAAAGATTTGGCTTTTTCGCCGGCCTTGTATGGATTCCAGCTTTCGCTGGAATGACGATTAACTATACCCCCCGCCGCTTGCGGGGGGGGGTCGGAGTTTGCCGTCCACATCGGCAGATGGAGACGGCAAACTCCGGGGGGGTGGGGGGACTCTTTGTAATAAATGGTTGCTGCTGACGGTTTCGGACGCCCCCCACCCCCCCGGAGCATTCCCCGCCGACTGCCG
>JAHRAH010000108.1 GCA_020027345.1 Gammaproteobacteria bacterium
TCCAGCGCATCACGCGCAGGTTTTCCCAATTCTTGTCCTTGCCGTCCACAACCCCGTCGTTGTTCGTGTCCCGCCCGGTATCTTTGCTGTCCACGACCCCGTCGCCGTTGCCGTCAAACTCCGCCAAAGCCGCAAAGCCGTGTGCGGCGTTGGTGCCGTTATCCAGCACGGAATTATTGCCGAACAGCTCCGAGCCATCATTAATGAAGCCATCGCCGTCCTTGTCCCAGACAAGCACGCCGTCATCCGTTCCCGCCCAGCGGGTCAGTTCCGCCCAGCCATCACCTTCATGATCGAAAAAGGTCGCCCCAGAAGCGTTAACGCCGTCCCCGTTCAAATCCAAAATAATCGGACTAACCGGGTCAGGCGGTGGAAAGCATGCACTTGGATCCGGCGAATTGCTGCGATCGCCGAACAAGTAAAAATTTCCCACGCCAGAACAAGGCGTAATAGGACCATTGTCAGAATTACTCCCGCCCGGATTGTTCGGATTGCCCGGACTATCCGGGTTGCCCGGATCGCCCGGACTGTCCGGATCGCCCGGATTATCCGGGTTGCCCGGACTGTCCGGATCGCCCGGATTGTTCGGATCGCCCGGATTGTCCGGATCGATCTGCCTGCCAACTGCAGGAATACCGGAATTGAGGGCAGGATTATACCCACCCCCATGCACCAAACGCCCTACCCCGCCCAGGAGCAGATGGGTATCCCGTGGATGGTCATTCACAAATCCCAGAGGCCCGCTGATTAAGCTAATGGCCCTGCCAATGAACCCAGAAGAAGCTTTGCTGTAGCCCCTCCAGTTCAGAACATCTTCAAAAAGACCGGAGGAGGCCACTTGTTTGGCATATTGCCCCCCCAGTTTTAGAGCCTTTCGCACAGAATTGTCACTCATTTGCTTCTCCTATCGCACCAAGAACCGTTTTCTTTTTTCCCGTTTTTGCGTGGCCGCGCCACGCCTTTTCCAACTTGCGCAGCGAACCCGAGCGCGCTTCCAAAGCGGCGACCTCGTATTTGCCGGCAAAAGTGTCCTGCAGCATTGCGCTCATTTGCCGCCAGCGTTTTTTGTCCGCGCTCGCAAAATGCGCGAAAGCCCAGGGCGCAACCGATGCGTCGGGGTTTTCTTTGAACCAATCGCCCGCATCGCTACCGGAAAACCAATCTTCCCATGGCACGCCTTTTGCCTTGGCAAAATACTTGCGCATGCCGGAAACATAACGCCGCGGCAGAAAGAAGGCGACGACGCCGTCTTGTTGCGCTTGTGCGCCGTAATACAAAGCCGCAATGCCGCCCCGAAGGAAATAGGACGGATAGTCCGAAGACGGTTTTTGCTCTCCTTGCCGGGCAATCAGTCCCCAGACAAGCGAATAATAAAAATTGGAAATATTCGCCTTTGACGACAAAATAACATAGTCACCGGAGTAAACATAATGATTCGGCTGGTCTTTTTTCAGTCCGACGGCGGCGACGGCGACGGCATAATCATTGGAGTCGCAATAATAATGCACGGACATATCCGGAAAATTGGGGCGGATAAAATCAAGCATGTGCCCGTAAATCAGCGCAATTTCCCCCTGTTTGCTTTCCCAAGGAAAGCCGCCGCCGCAACGCACCAGATCAAAACGCAGTTGCCCGTCAATGCCGCTAGCGCCCTCAATGACGGCAACGCCGCGCGCGTCTTCCCCCAGCGCCGAAATCGCCCTCACGGCGACAGCCGTCGTCCCGAGCGCCCACAAAACCAGCAGGGCAACCGCAATTTTCTTCATCACGAGAAAATTACCCTCCAATCCGGAGAAAACCGCGCCAAGCCGCCAGCCCCGCCGCTTTCGCCGGCGTTTTGCCGCAAGCCCTCCGCGCAATCCCCCATAACGGGCGCAAGGGTAGCACAAAAACGGGGAATGTCAACCCTTTTCTGCATTTAAATTTCCCCCGCGAATTCTGTCCACGAGGGGCAAAAACGCCAAAGTAACCAGCGACTCCTCGCCGCTGTCCCTGGCACCGTTATTGTTGGTATCCGTCCAACGCATCACGCGCAAGTTTTCCCAATTCTTGTCCTTGCCGTCAACAACCCCGTCATTATTCGTGTCCCGCCCAGTATCCCGGCTGTCCACGACCCCGTCCCCGTTGCCGTCAAACTCCGCCAAAGCCGCAAAACCGTGCGCGGCATTGTCGCCATTATCCAAAACGGAATTGTCCCCAAACAACTCCGACCCGTCATTAATGACCCCGTCCCCGTTCTCGTCCCAAACGAGAACGCCATCGTCCGCCCCCGACCAGCGGGACAACTCCGCAAAGCCGTCCCCTCCGTGGTCAAAGTAGGCAACGCCGCCGGCCTCCACGCCATCCCCGTCCAAATCCAGCACAAGCGGGGGCAATTGTCCGGTCGCAATCCTCAAGCTTCAAATTCGTGGAGGGATCGCCATACAGGTAGCCGGCAAGGGCCCCGAGAGCGAGCAACCCTCCGGACAAAACAATGGAAGGCGCCGCGATTATGACGCCGAACCCCAGCGCAATCGCGCCCACTATAATGGTCGCGACATTAATCGCCGTCCCAAAATAAAGCGCAGAAACGGCCCGCCGGAAAGCCAGCAAAGTCGCGCGCTTTTGTTCGCAGTAAATTCTCTCGTCCTCGTTCATGTTATTTTTCCCTCCGCAAACAGCCAATCATTGCCATTACGCCGCCGAATAAGAAACCGCAAAAAAGAAGCAGCGCGCTGAAAATCCGGAGGTCCGGCGACGCCGCAAAGCGCGCCGCATAATACAGCGCCCCGGCAAAAACAAAAACCCCCAACGACAAATGCGCCGCCTTGAAAAACCGGCGCACCGCGGAAACGGAATCATCCGCGAACACGCGCCCTCTGATTGTGAAAAAGAAACAGGCGAAGACGGCGGCGGCGGCGGACAATACGACAAAAAAAACGGAAATTGCGGCGGCTTTCACAAAGTCGCGCCCGAGAACCGGCGCAAAGGATGAAATGTCGGGGAACTGAAACCAGGGAAGCATCAAGCTGCCGCAAAAAGCCGCCATTCCCAGCCGCGACCAAAGAGGAATTTTTTTGCCCGGCGCGATGGTGCGCATCCATCCCCTGCGCTCGGCGAGGCAAATTGCAATTGCCGACACGGTTCCCGCCGCCGCAGAAACAGCAACAATGCGGACGGCGAAAGAATGCGCCTCCGGCACGGCAAAGGCGGCATAATACGGCAAAAACAGGCACGCGCCCGCAAACATTGCGGCAACCAAAACCATCATCGGCAATTCCCCGGCAAATCCGCCGCCGTCCGCTTGTCGCAAACCGCCTTCCGCGCAATCCGTCATAACGGGCGCGAGTATAGCGCAAAAACCGGGAATGTCCCCCTTTTCTGCATTTAAATTTTCCCCCGCGAATTCTGCCTACAGAACGCGGAACCGGAGTGACAAATCCCCCTTTCGCCGCATTTTGCGATAACTATTAATCCTGAAAGTCAACCCCAGAGTCAATTATTTTCGTTCGGGGGTTTGTTACGGTAAAGATGACCGACGGCAATACCCGTTACCGGCATCGTCAGCATAAAGGCCTCCTGGGAATACGGCCGGAGAGCAGACGCTTCCTCGTAGGGCATAAAGATAAATTCCCAGGCAACCGCATACACTGCCGCCACCGCAACGCCAAACGACAATCCGCGCCTTGCGCCAGCGGGGTTGCCGTGAAAGCATTCAACGGCAATAGCGATAAACACCGCCAATGCCGCAAAATCAGCGGCGCAATGAATCATCATTGCGGCAAATAATTCTTCTTTTTCGGTAAGATTCCACAGGTGCTTTGCCTGCAGCCAAACCGCTATGTCGTACAAGAAAACCTCTGTGAGACAGAAAATAACGCTCATCGCCGCCCCCGCGGCAAAAGAAAATTTAATGATTCGCATGGCAATGCGCCCGTTGGCGGGACGGCGTTAAGAACTGGACGCGGCGCCGGTTTCGCGGAAATCGGGGGCGGCAAGCAACGGCTTTGCGCCAAAACCGATTTTCCGCCACAAACTTTCCGCACCATTCGTCATAGCGGCGGCAAGGATAGCATAAAAAAAAGCGTCGCCCTTTTTGGCACTTAAAAAAGATTCACGGCAAAAGCAACACCTTCGGAGCGGGGGTTTTGCCGGAGAGGAGGTTTTGGAAGACCGTTGCGGCTTCGGAGAGGGGGCGGGTTTCGTGCCAGTTTAGTTTTCCGAGTTTGCCTGTTGCCATCCATTTTGCGGTTTCGGCAAACTCCGCCGCCGTGTAGGTGTAGGAGCCGGTCAGCGTGATTTCCTGCAGAGTGAGTCGGCGCATATTAAAGCCGCCGCCGGCCGAGCCGAGTCCGATATGCACGACAACACCGCCGGGGGCGGCGAGTTCCGACGCCAAGGCGCGGCTGGTTTCGTTGCCGACGGCGTCGGCGACTATCGGCGAATTTTGCGGCAAGTTATCGGGGGTGCAGATGGTGATTTTCCCCCCCCTAACCCCCCCCATCGGAGATGGAGGGGGGGATTCTTCGTCGCCGTTGTTGACACTGTTAAAAACTTGCGTTAGGAAGTTTCGGCGCAGGGGGTTTGCTTCGGCGATGCGAACTTCTTCCGCTCCGCGCGCCGCAAACGAAAGCGCCGCGGCGACGCCGATTGCGCCGCCGCCGAGAACCGCCGCCCGCAGCGGCAACGGCGGGCGCAAAGCGCGCAAGGCGAGCGCCGCCGCATGATGTCCGCAAGCCAGCGGTTCGGCGAGCGCGCCCTGCTGCGGCGAAAGCGCCGGAGAAAGCGGCAGCAAATTGCGCGAGGGCAGCGCGACATATTCGGCGAAAGCGCCCTCGCGCGGCGGCATGGAGATTATCTGCCGCCGCGCGCACAAGTTGTCGCGCCCGCTCTTGCATTGCGCGCATTCGCCGCAAACCACCAGCGGATTGACGATGACGCCGTCCCCGTCGCAACCGTCCCCGTCCCCGTTTTCATTGACGAGAAAGCCCGCCGCTTCGTGTCCCAGTATCAGCGGCGGCGGGCGGCGTTCGTCGTGTCCGAGGTAGGCGTGCATATCCGAGCCGCAAACGCCGGCGGCGGCGACGCGCACCAACTTCTCGTCCCCCCGCGCGCGCGGGCGCGGTTTCTCCCGCAGCGTTAGCGTGCGGACTCCCTCCAAAACCAGCGCCTTCATCGGTTTTTATTTTACCCGCCGCCGCTGCCGTTACCGTTATACCCCCCGCCGCTTGCGGGGGGGGGTCGGAGCATTCGCCGACGACGGCAGTCGGCGGGGAATGCTCCGGGGGGGTGGAGGGTGTCCGTTACCGTTGGCTGTAACCGTTGTTATAAGGGCGCATTCCACCCCCCCGGAGGTTGCCGTCCCCATCTGCCGATGGGGACGGCAAACTCCGACCCCCCCCCCCGCAAGCGGCGGGGGGTATAGTTAATTTGAGCGGGCGGGGACGCCTGTTATTGTCAGTCCTGTTACACCGTTGGATTGTGTAACAAGACGGCCTTTGTCATTCCTGCCCTCTCTTGTTATTCCCGTCCTCTCTTGTCATTCCCGTCCTTCCTTGTCATTCCCGCGAAAGTGTTCGGTTCCGCATTGTTGTGTTGGTTTTGCAGGAGTTCCACGGGGGCTTTCCAGCCGAGGCGTTTTTGCCTTGTGTGGTTATAGGCGAACACCACCCGGGCAATGAAGGCGTTGCGCGCGGCGTGCGTGCGGAAGCAGTTGCGGCCGCTGTTTTCCTTAATCTTCCCCTGCGCCGCAAAGGCCTCGCTGATGCGGCGGTTGAAGCGTTCCACCAGCCCGTTCGTTTGCGGACGGCGTATCCGCGTCAGCCGGTGCTCTATCCCCCGGCGCCGGCACACCACATCCACCGCATGCCTGCCGCTCGCTTTTTTCTTGACCCTGCCGGCGGCGCGGTCGGTCCATTCAAAACCGTTGTCGGTCAGTATCACCCGGATGCGCCGCGCGCCCCGCATAATGAAGTCCTCGCGCATCCGTTCCACAAAGCCGGCCGCCGTTGCCGGCTTGAGGTCGTACAGCACTTCGGCGAAAGCGTAACGGGTTTCCCGCTCTATGGCGACATAGACATAGGACGCCGCGCCCTTCAACTGCGGCAGATGCTTGACATCCAAATGCGCGAAGCCGGCGCTGTCCTCCGCCGCAAAGGGCTGCCACGGCGCCCGTTGCCGCGCATCCTCCGGCAGCGACGCCAGCCCGTTGCGGCGCAAAAAACGATACACCGCCGAGCGCGACTTCGCCAGCCGCGCACGCTCCAGCAAATGCGTGATGACATCC
>JAHRAH010000112.1 GCA_020027345.1 Gammaproteobacteria bacterium
TTCCCCCGGCGGGTTTATAAAGTCCGCCGTTGCCGGGTATTGTATTGAGCGGACAACCCGACCGGGCCGCCGCTGTCCTGTAAGCACCGCCATTATACACCCTTTTTCGCAAAAGTCAACCGGCGGCTCCGCCCCGCCGCCGTCCGCCGGGGAGTGCTCTTTCGCGGCAACGGTATTCAAAAAAGCCCCACAGGGGCGGCCGGATGTAGCACAGGGGAAGCGCCCGGCGCGCCGCCCTGTGAACGCCGCATCAAATTATGCAAGCCCTGTAAGGGCGGCCGAACGGAACCCGCCGAAAACCCGCACCGTCGTTGTTTTTCGGCCGCCCTTACAGGGCTTGACGGTTTTGTTGCCTTTGCCACAGGGCGCTGCCCTGTGTTACATCCGGCCGCCCCTTCGGGGCTTTTTTGAGTCCCGCCGCCGCGAATCCCCCCGATTGCCGCAACCGGCAACGCTTTCCGACATGGCCGTCATTCCTGCGAAAGCCGGAATCCATACGATTTTGCCCGTTTTGTTATTGTCGGGGGGGGACGCTTTTTCCCCGGCGGGAGTATGGATTCCGGCTTTCGCCGGAATGACGGAGGGGGCGGGAATGACGGAGGGGTGCGGGAATGACGCGGGGGACGGAGCGGACGGGCGCGGTTAGAACGGTTCCCACTTGTCGGAGTTGTCAATGTCAAAAAAGCGGTAGTTGCGAAAGTCGGGGTTCAATTCCCTGTCGGCTTTGCCGAAGTGCAGGATATTAATTTCCCGCGAAAGGGCGTCCGCCACCAGTTGGTTGTATATCTCGTCTTCCCCAACGACAAAGCAGGCGTAGTCGCGCCCAATAATGCGGTCTTTGACGGCGCCGAAAGCCATTGTGAGAGCGGCATCCGCCGCATTTTTTCCGGTCGGCAGAACTTCCACTATGTCAATTTTGTGCCCGTTCAGCATGGATTTCCATGATTTGTACGGGTTTTTCTCTTTTTTGGCGGTGAACGCCTTGCCCGATATTTGCACATTTTCCTTTTTGGCAAGCCACGACAAAATTTCTTTGGCGGCGGCAAACGCCGTGCGCCGGTCGGTTTTGCCGCGGGCAGGTTCGCCGGGGATGTTTTCCAAGTCCATATAGACATGGATTTTTCTCGGCGCGTCGTGGATGTCGTAAACTTTCGCCAGTTCTTCGCGGAAGATGGCGAGGTCGGACGCGCTTGCGCGCGAGTTTTCGCCGGGGATTTCCCGATGTCCCCATTCTTCATCCCGCCATTTTTCATAAAAGCGGGAATCGGGGATGCCTTGGTTGTTGACCACGACGACGGACAGCAAAATGCCGTGGAGAGGGAGGGAGGTTTCCCTGTTAATTTCGTCAAGGAGTTCCACCATCTCCCGCCGCCCCCAATTGCCTTGCCCGGCGAATTGGCGCCTGATGGCGTCACGGAGTTTTGTGTATCCGAGGGTTTCCCCTTTTTTGGCGACACTTTCCAATTCGCGGCGCACCCATTCGGCGGGGGACTGTTTGCCCTGCGAGGGGGACGGCGGGGATTCGCTTGGCATATTTGGGGGAGTGTAGCATAGATTTTTTTTGCGGGATTGCCCCCCCAGCCCCCCCCATCGGAGATGGAGGGGGGGTTTTTGGTTTGCTGGATTCCCGCCTTTTTTTAAGAGTGCGGGAATGACGCCCTCCCTTTGGTTTTCCCCTGTCGGAGATGGAGAGGGGAATTGGTATAATGGGATTATGAACAATCGGTTTTTTGGGGACGAGGGGGATTTTTACAAGTATTGCCTGCTGCGGGTTTTGGCGCGGGAGGGATTTCGCATCGGGGTTTGCTGGCTTTTTACCGAGGGGGAAAAGAACGGCGGCGGGGAGATTGGATATTTGCGCGGGGAAAACGCGCGCCGGCACCGCGACAAAGATCCGGAACTGTTTGATTTCTTGCGCGACGCGCTTCTCGCGCAAAAGCGGCGCGACATTTCGCTTTTGGAAAAAGCGCGCGCAGGCGGGGGGATTATTCCGGGCGCGATGTATTTTCGGGATGTCTTCCCGCACCGCGAACGCGAAAACTATTTTCGGAAAATGCTGGCGGAGTTCGGCGAAAGCGGCGGCGCGGATTTGATATTTCTGGATCCCGACACCGGCATATACCATCGCAAAAGCCCGGCGCCGGAGCGGCAAATGGACGAATACATTCGCTGGGAGGAAATAGAAAGGGTTTTTCGCGGCGGCGGCGCGCGGTCGCTTGCGGTGTTTCAGTGGTTTCGCAATCCTTTCTGGCGCAACGACGGGACGCCGCTGGATTCCATCGCGCACCACAACGGCATACTCGCAAACTTGCGCGATATTTGCGGCGGCGAAGCGCACTTGCGGATGATTCGCCGCCGCCATTTTGCCTGTTATTTTTTAATGCGCGAACGGCACCGCGCCGCCTGCGCGAAGTCCGTCGCCCGCGCCGGGGACGCGCTCGGTTTTTCGCCGCACGACGAGGAGATTCCGTTTGCGCCGCTTGCCGCCGCCGCTTAGTTTTCTTCTTCGGCGCGGTCGCAAATCCATTTGCAAAGAATCGGCCCCGACGAAATAACGGTCGCGCGGCTTTGCAGTTGCGGATGCATTTCTTCGGGCGCGTAACCGGTCGGCAGCCCCGTGCGCGAAGAAACGATCCAGCAGTTGCGCGGGTTTTTCGGGCGTCCGCGCATAATCCCGCGGGCGACTCCGCCGGCGACCATTGCGGCGGCGTTGTAGGTCGCGCGCTGGCGGTGTTTTTCCAGCGTTGCGAGGATTTGTTCAAGGTCAAACATTGGGGGGATTATATTCTTTTTTGCGGTTGCCCCCCCCTCGCCCCCCCATCAAAGATGGAGGGGGGTAATTTGATTATAGTATAATCGGGGGATGAGGCGGGGGCGGCTGGAATTGTTTGCGCTTGTCGGCGTTGCGGTTGCGGCGCCGTTTTTGCTGCCGGAATACAAGGCGCAACTTTCTTTTTTGTGGCTGTTCGTTTTGTTTGCGCTGACCTGGGATTTGCAGGGCGGGCAGATGGGCTACAACTCCTTCGGCAATGTCGTGTTTTTCGGCATCGGGATGTACGCTTCCACGGCGGTGCAAATCGCGCTGTTTTTTAATTTGGGCGAATGGACGGAAGCCGGCGGCGAGCAAACATTCACGCACACTCCGGCGCAGTATTTTGCCGGTTTCGCCGCGGGGATTTTTGCGTCGGCGCTTTTGCCGGCGGCGGCCGCGCTTGCGCTGGGGAGTTTTATACTTTCCATGCGCGGGCAATATTTTGCAATATGCACTCTCGGTTTCGGAATTGCCGTCGGGGAGATTGCGGCGAGCGCGGACATACTCGGCGCCGGCAGCGGAATGTCGGTGCCGGTATGGCCCGAAGAATCCGGCGGACTCGCGGCGCGCGATTTGGCGCTGTATTCTTTGTGCGCGCTTGCGGCGCTTTTTTGTTTTATTGCAATGCGCGAACTGCATAAAACAAAATTCGGCTTGGCATTAAACGCAATTCGCGACGACGAAGACAAAGCGGAAGCGATGGGGCTGCCGGTTACATGGTGCAAAGTGCGTTCGTGGACGGTTTCGGCTTTCTTTCTCGGAATCGCCGGGGCGCTCGCCGGGCATATTATCGGTTTTATAGATCCGACGGAAGTGGCATTTGCCGGGGCGACTTTCGGCGTGTGGATGGTTTTGATGGCGGTGCTTGGCGGCAAGGGGACTCTTTGGGGCCCGATTATCGGCGCGGCGTTGTTTCAGTTTTTCAAGGAGTTTTTCTGGACTTATTTTCTCGGCTGGCAGTATGTGATGCTCGGCTTGCTTATTGTTGTTTCGGTAGTGTTTTTTCCCGACGGCGTCGTCGGCTTTTGGCGCGCGCGGCGGGCGGGGCAGGCGGAGCGGGGACTGTGAGCGCGCCTTTGCTTTCTTTGCGCGGCGTTTGCAAATCGTTTGGCGGCGTCGTTGCGAATCATGATGTTTCGCTTTCGGTGCCGGAGGGCGGCATTGTCGGGCTTATCGGGCCGAACGGTTCGGGGAAAAGCACGATTTTTAATTTAATATGCGGGACGCACCCGGTGGATTCCGGCGAGATTGTTTTTCGCGGCGAAAACATCACGGCGAAAACGACGGCGGAAATCGCGCGCGGGGGGCTGGTTCGCGCGTTTCAGCAGACGCGCGTTTACAAACAGATGAAATGCCTTGACAATATGCGCATTTCCGCGCCGCCGCAGGGTTCGTGGTTTGCGCGCCCGGCGGAAGAGTCGGCGGAAGAAGCGCGGCGGCTGCTCGGCTTTGTCGGGCTTGCGGAAAAAGAAAACTGGCGGGCGGGCGAACTTTCCTTCGGGCAGCAAAAACTTTTGGAACTGGCGATGGCGCTGACGGCAAAACCGAAATTGCTTTTGCTGGACGAGCCGACCGCGGGGATTAATCCGACTTTAATAAACGGGGTGATGGCGCGGCTGCGCGCGGTCAACGAGGAATTCGGCGTTACGCTGCTTGTGATAGAGCACAATATGCGGGTGATAATGAATCTGGCGCGCAATATTTTCTGCCTCGCGCGCGGCGAAGTTTTGGCGGAAGGGGCGCCGGCGCAAATACAAAACGACAAGCGCGTGATTGACGCATACCTCGGCGGATGAACGAAAACAACAAAAATACAAACGATAACAACGCGGTTTCGGCGGGCGGGGTTTCGGCGGAACGGCTGCGGGAGTTGGGCGGCGGCGAGTTTTTGCGCTTGCGGAATTTGCGCGCCGGTTACGGGAAGACAGAAATACTGCACGGTCTGGATTTGTTTCTCGGGCGCGGGCGTTCGCTTTGTTTAATTGGACCGAACGGCGCGGGGAAGTCCACGGTTTTGCATGGCATTTTCGGACTCGCCGACCGTTTGGGCGGGGAAGTTTCGCTGGACGGCGGCGACATCGGCGGGCTTTCGCCCGAACAAAAATTGCGGCGCGCAAAAATCGCCTATATTTTGCAGGACAGTTCCATATTCCCGGAAATGACCGTGGAGGAAAACCTGATAATGGGCGGTTATGTTTTGCCGGGCGCGGAAGACGCGCGCGAACAAACCGAGCGCATTTTCGCAAAATACGGCCGCCTCGCGGCGCGGCGCGAAAAACGCGCGGGGACGCTCTCCGGCGGCGAACGGCGGCTTTTGGAAATATCGCGCGCGCTGATGACCGACCCGGTTTTGCTTTTGGTGGACGAGCCCTCCATCGGATTGGAACCGCGCTACATCGGAATGGTTTTTGACATCCTCGCGGGTTTGCAAAGCGAGGGGATGACGATAGTTTTGGTGGAACAAAACGCGAAAAAGGGTCTGGCTTTCGCCGACATCGGTTATGTTTTGGTCGCCGGCAATCTGGCAATGGCGGACACCGGCAAAAACCTTTTGGAGAATCCGGAAGTGGGGCGGCTTTTTTTGGGGGGATGATGGGGGGACTGTTGCGGCGGCTGTTTTGCGGTAATATTTAATTGCGGGCGCTTAGCTCAGCGGAAGAGCGTCGCCCTTACACGGCGAAAGTCGGGAGTTCAATCCTCTCAGCGCCCACCGTTGTTTTTGGTTGCGTTACACCTCTGGAGAGGTGTAACGAGATGGTGGGACTCTTAGTAAAAGGGGACTCTTAAAATTTGCCGGATTCCCGCCTCTGGGAAAATGCGGGAATGACGGTTAGGGGGGAGTGTTGTCCAGCCAGTCTTGGAGGATTATTGCGGCGGCTTGGGGGTCGGGGGGGTTGGCGGGGTTGTTTTTTTTGCCGGGGGTTTTGTTTTTGTTGTTGCAGTTGTTGTTGCCGTTGCCGTTGTTGTTGGGTTGGGTTCGGGCGGCGGCGGTGGTTAGGCGTTCGTCGGTGAGGGTTACGGGGAGGTTCGGGTGGGAGGCGGACAATGCGCGGGCGAAGGCGCGGGCGGTTTTGGTCATTGCGTGTTCTTCGCCGTTCATGCGGGCGGGCAAGCCGACGACCAGACGGCAGGGGCGCCACTGGGCGATTTGTTCGGCGGCGGCGCGCAGTTGTTCGCTTCTGCCGCCGCTGATTGCGAGCAGCGGGCGGGCGGCGCCGGAGAGTATGTTGCCGACGGCGACGCCGGTTTTCTTGCGCCCGACATCAAAAGCCAAAACAATCACATCCGCTTCGCCGCTGCAATCTTTCGTTTCGCCGCCGCAGTCCCCCGCCGTGACTGTCGCAGTCACGGTTGTTGCGCCGTTGCAATCGCGCCCGTTGCAATTGTTTTTGTCGTCGGGTGGTTTTGCATTCAGGCGTTGCCCGCCATATCGGAGAGGTTGTTTATGTCAAAGCCGAGCCGTTGCGTCGCCGCGGAAAGGCGCTGCGCCGCGGGCATGTCAAAAATAATGTCGGCGCTGGCGGGGACGGTTATCCACGCGTTGTCGCCGATTTCGCTTTCCAGTTTGCCGTTTTCCCAGCCGGAATAGCCGAAGAAAAATATCATCTTTTCCGGCGCCGCGCCTTCGCCAATCGCTTTGAGAATGTCGCGCGAGAGCGTTACGGCGACATCGTCGTTTACCTTGACGGTGACATCGTATTGTTCGGCGGGCGAATGCAGGATGACGACCTGCTCCTGTTTGACTGGTCCGCCGCGCATCACGCGCCCCTCGCCGCCGCCGGGCGCTTTTACTTTCAGCGACGAGAGGAGTTCGCGCGCCGTCGTGGAGGTCGGCTTGTTGACTACCAGCCCGAATGCGCCGTTGCGGTCGTGGCTGCAAACGAACACTACCGAATCGGCGAAAAACGAACCCTGCAGGTTGCCGGTGGAGATGAGGAAGTGGTCGGTGAGATTCATTGGTTGCGGGGGGGGGTTGTTTTGATTTTACTCTAAGAGTGGGGGAAAGGGTGGGGGTTTTTTTGTTTTTTTTTGTTGGTTGGGGGGACTCTTTGATGGGGACTCTTGTTTGCTATTTTCCGGGATTTCCCCCCCCAGCCCCCCCCATCGGAGATGGGGGGGGGTTGATGAGGAGAGGGGGGGGTGTTAAAGAGGGAGGCGATTTTTTTGGCGGACTCTTCGGGGTTGGGGGCGGAGAAGACGCCTGTTGCTGTGGCGAGGGCGTCGGCGCCGGCATTTCGGACTGTTGCGGCGTTTTGCGGGGTGATGCCGCCGACGGCGACTATGGGGACTCTTAGGATTTTTTTTGCCGCCGTCAATGTGGCGAGGGGGCAGGGGGGGACTGTTGGTTTTGTCGGGGAGGGAAAGATCGCGCCGAAAGCGCAATAGTCGGCGCCTTCCGCTTCGCGTTGGCGGGCGAGGTTGGTGTCGCTCCCGCAGGTTGCGCCGATGATTGCGTTTTTGCCGAGTAGGGCGCGGGCTTCGGAAACGGTTGCGTCCGTTGCGCCCAGATGGACGCCGTCGGCGTTGCTTTTTTTTGCCGTTTGCGGGTCGTTGTTGATGATGAACATCGCGTTGTATTTCCTGCACAACTCACGCAAAATTTTGGCGGTTTGGAGGTTTGGTTGGTCGCTGCGGTATTGCAGGACTGTTGCTCCGCCGCGGAGGGCTTTTTCGCAGAGGTCGGGGAGGGAGTGGATGCAGGGATTCCCCCCCCCAACCCCCCCCATCAAAGATGGGGGGGGGTTGACTTGGGGATGTTGTGATTCCCCCCAACCCCCCCCATCGGAGATGGGGGGGGGGTTAATGGGGGGGTTATTAAATATAGGCCGCGCATTGTTTTAATCGTCCGGGATTGATTAGCCGGCTAGGCGGAGGATGCGGTCAAGGATTGCTGTTGGGAGCGCGCGTTTTAGGAACCAGAACGCTTTTGCGGGGACTGTGACGCGGTAGCGCAGTTTTGGCGAGCGCGATTCCAAGGCGTGTCGGAGCGCGCGCCAGACGGCGTCGGGGGGGAGGGTGAACGGGGATTCCGCGCCGCTTTGCCATTGTGCTTCCATTTTTTTGTAGGTGTTGGCGTGGGGGCTTTCGCCGGGGCGGATCCATTTGCGGTATTGCGCGGTGGCGTTTTCGCGGAAGTTGCTGCGGATGGGGCCGGGTTCAATGACGGAGAGTGTGATTCCGCTGCCGCCGAGTTCCAGCCGCATAGTGTCGCAAAGCCCTTCCAGCGCGTATTTGCTGGCGTTGTAGGCGCCGCGGTATTTGAGCGCGACATAGCCGAGGACGGAGGAATTCTGCACGATTCGCCCGCCGCCGTTTTTGCGCATCGCGGGGATGACGGCGTTGGCGAGCTGCTGCCAGCCGAAAACATTGGTTTCAAACTGCGCGCGGAGGGCATCGCGGCTGAGGTCTTCCACCGCGCCGGGGATGGCGAATGCGCCGTTGTTGAAGAGGGCGTGGAGTTCGCCGTTGGTTTTTTGCAAAACTTCTTCGGCGGCGCGGGCGACGGAATCGGCGTCGGCGAGATCCAGCAGCGGCGATTCAAAACCTTCCTCGCGCAGGCGCTCGGCGTCTTCGGGTTTGCGGGCGGATGCGAAAACGCGCCACTGCGGCCGGCTTCGCAACTGGCGCGCGCAAAAAAGCCCGATGCCGCTGGAACAGCCGGTTATCAGAATTGCCTTTTGGCGCATCGCGCCCGATATTGTAACATTGCCGGGAAAGAGCGAAAGGCAAAGGGCGAGGGACAGATGGAAACGACCGCAATCCGCATCCGCGAAACCGGCGGCGCCGAAAAACTGTTGCGGGAGACGGTGTCGTTGCCGCCGCCCGCAGCCGGGGAGGTGTTGGTGAAAGTCGCCGCCGCGGGGGTGAATTTCATTGACATCTATCACCGCACGGGTTTGTATCCGCTGCCGCTGCCGGCGACGCTGGGGTTGGAAGGGGCGGGGGTTGTCGCGGAAGTCGGGGAGGGTGTCGCCGCCGTGAAGCCGGGCGACCGCGTCGGTTTTTGCGCCGCGGGTTTGGGGGGATATGCCGAATACAAAATCGCCGCGGCGGAACGGTTGACGCCGTTGCCGGAGGATATTTCCTTTGAACAGGCGGCGGCGCTGTTGCTGAAAGGAATGACTGCGGAATATCTGATTCGCCGTTTGTATCCGGTGCGGGCGGGGGAGACCGTTCTTTTGCATGCGGCGGCTGGCGGCGTCGGCTTGATTGCCTGCCAGTGGCTGAAGCAACTGGGGGCGACCGTCATCGGCACCGCGGGCAGCGTGGAAAAGGGCGAACTTGCGCGCGCGCACGGTTGCGATTATGTGATTCTTTACGGCGAGGAGGATGTCGCCGCGCGGGTGCGGGAGATAACCGGCGGGGCGGGGGTTGCCGTCGCTTACGATTCGGTGGGGGCGGCGACCTTTGAAGCGACGCTGAATTCGCTTGCGCCGCGGGGGATGTTTGTTTCTTTCGGCAACGCCTCGGGCGCAGTGCCGCCGTTTGAGCCGGGGTTGCTGGCGGCGAAGGGTTCGCTCTTTTTCACGCGCCCGACACTGATGACATATTGCGCCAGCGCCGAGGAAATCCGCGGCAGCGCCGACGCGCTCTTTTTTGCCGTGCGCGGGGGGTTGAAGATTAATGTCGGCAAGACGATGCCGCTGAGCGAAGCCGCCGAAGCGCATCGCCTGCTGGAATCGCGGCAGACGACAGGGGCGACGGTGTTGTTGCCGTGACCGATTGACTATACCCCCCGCCGCTTGCGGGGGGGGTCGGAGTTTGTCGTCCCCATCGCCAGATGGGGACGGCAAACTCCGGGGGGTGGAGAGAGTGAAGGAAGTGAAATGCGCCCGCAACACCTTGTCATTCCCTCCCCCCTTGTCATTCCCGCGAAAGCGGGAATCCAGCCAACCCCCGTGACGGCAACAGTCCCCGGTATTAGCGTTCGTCCTCGGCTCTTTCTGGATTCCCGCTTTCG
>JAHRAH010000113.1 GCA_020027345.1 Gammaproteobacteria bacterium
AACTGCTTCCGCACGCACGCCGCGCGCAACGGCTTCATCGCCCGGGTGGTGTTCGCCTATAACCACACAAGGCAAAAACGCCTCGGCTGGAAAGCCCCCGTGGAACTCCCGCAAAACCAACACAACAATGCGGAACCCAACACTTTCGCGGGAATGACAAGGGAGGGCGGGGATGACGGTGTGGCGGGGAGGGCGGGATTTGTGGTATCCTGTGGGGGAAGGAAGGAGAGGGGCGATGAAAGTTAAGGACATTTTGCAAAACAAGCGGCGGCGGGGGGAGATTCTGCGCGTGCGGGCGGGCGACACCGTGGCGGCGGCGGTGAAGATAATGGTGGAGAACGACACCGGCTCCGTCGCCGTATACGACGGCGAGCACTTCGCCGGGATGCTGACCTTCCGCGAGGTGTTGATTGCGCTGGAAAAACACGGCTTTGACAAGGCGGCGGCGGCCGACTGCGGCGGGCTGATTGACGAAGAGCGCGGCGGCTGCGCGACGCCCGAAGACGGCGTGGACCAAATCCGCAACCTGATGACGAGCAAGCACATTCGCTACCTGCCGGTGGTGCAGGAGGGGCGGATGACGGATGTCATTTCGTTTTACGATGTCGCCCGCAGCGTGGCGAAGGCGGCGGATTTTGAAAACCGGATGCTCAAGGAATACATACGCGACTGGCCTTCCGGCGAGGGCGACGACGAAGACGACGCCGCCTGAGCGCCGACGGTGTCGGACCCCTTCCCGCCGCCGTCGCTCGCGGCGGACGCTTCCTCGCCCTTTCGCATCGTAGGCGACGACGAAAAAGCGCGGGAGCGCGAAGAAGAAAAAGAAGAGGAAAAGGAAAGCGAAGAACAAACTCCGCCCGAACCGGAAGAACACGATTTTTCGTTTCGGGGGACGACCGCGGAATACTTTCGCATCTGGCTGGTCAATTTGCTTTTGACCGTCGCCACCGCGGGGATATATTCGGCGTGGGCGACTGTGCGCAGCCGCAGGTATTTTTACGGCAACACCTGGCTCGGCGGGGCGAATTTGGAATATCACGCGAATCCGGTTTCCATACTTCTGGCGCGGCTGGCGCTTTTGGGGATATTTACCGGGGGCGCGTACTGGGCGGGGGCGGACGCCTTTCGCAACGCGTATTATTCTTTGGGGCTTGCTTTCTTTTTGCCGTGGGCGCTTGTGCGGGGGCTTTCTTTTAATGCGCGCAATTCGTCGTGGGCGGATGTGCGCTTTTCTTTTGCGCGCGATTACAAGGCGATATATTTTGTTTTCGCGCCGTTGTTGATTTTTTACGGCGCGCTTGCCGGATATGAAACTTTTTACGGTTTGGTTAGTTCGGATATGTCGGGATTGTTTATTGTCGCGGTCGGCGGCGCCGGTTTGTTTTTTGTTTTGTTTTTGCCGCTGATGATTCGCTCGTACCACCGTTACAAGGCGGGACGGCACCGTTTGGGGGATGTTCGTTTTTATTTGCATCCGCTGCCGGCGCTGGGGTATTACGGCGCTTTGTATCTGCCGCAAATCGGGGCGCTGGTTTTTTCGTTTGCGGCGGCGGTCGCTTTCGGCTTCGTCTTCGGTTCCGGGGCGGCGGAACAAGTCGGCGAAACCGGAAACGGGGCGGACAATTACTTTTTCGGGGCGACGGTCGGGGTTTTCTTTTTGTTTTTTTATATGTTCTTTTTCTTTCTCACGCAGACGGCGCTCTTTCGGATTTTTTGGAGCAACATGCGCGCGAGCAACGGCGCGGTGTTTTCCTGCGATGTGCGGCTGGGGGATTTCGCCTTTCGCATTTTACTGGTGAATATGTTTGCGACCATTCTTTCCTTCGGGCTTTTGCATCCCTGGGCGAAAGTGCGCAAGACAAAATACCTCGCGGACAGAATGCGGGTGACCGCCCCGCCCGGCGAACTCGCCAAACTGGCCGGCAAGCGCGCCGAAAAAGAATCGGCGTTAGGGGAGGAACTGGACGCCGCCGAAGGTTTTGATTTTGACATCGGATTGATTTGACTTTACCCCCCGCCGCGTCTCGTTACACCTTGTCTCGTTACACCTCTCCAGAGAGTTAAGTAACATTTCGTGGAGCTTTTTTCGGGCATTTGGAGAGGAGCAGATGGGCGATGAGGGATTGCTGGTGGCGGACGGGAAGTCCGGGATGGTTTTGCAGC
>JAHRAH010000119.1 GCA_020027345.1 Gammaproteobacteria bacterium
TCCTCCGATTACTGAAACGGGTCAGTAATCTACCGCCAAAACACCCCTCAAATCCTTATCCCGCTTGAAAAAAAGAAACCCAAAAGCTCCACGAAATGTTACATTTCCCTCTCCAGAGGTGTAACGGGGCTTTCTTTGAGTGGCGTCCACGCCGCTCCTAATTTAATTTGAGCGGGCGCGGACGCCCGCTATTGTCGGCACCGTTACACCTCTGGAGAGATGTAACGAGAATGCGCTTAAATTAAATTAAGGGCGGCGGTTTTTAGTTCAATGTTTGCGCCCAGCGCGGCGGCGCTGCATAAATGCGACTAGCGCGAGCAGCAGCAGGGCGGGCAGCCAGAATAATTGTTTGGGCGGGCGCTCTTCGTTTTTTTGTTCCAGCGCCGTTATTTCCCAGTCCAAATCCAGGCCCGCTTTTTCCGCCTCGCCGCCGAATGTTACCGCGTCTATAAAAACTTTTCCGCCTTCTTCGCGCGCGGCAAATCCTGCGTTTTCTTCCAGCCGTTTTTCGCCTTCGCCTTTTTCGCCGAGCGGCAAACTCACGGTCGTATGCACCATTTTTCCGCTGCTGATGTCTTCGCCGCTCGCGCGCAGCCGCAGTTTTGCGCCGGCCGGCGCGGCTTCGGCGGCGGCGAATATTTGCGCGGGCGGCAGCGAAAGATGCACCGGCAGGATTTTGTCCAGCCAGAAACCGGGGCGGAACAAAGTGAACGCGATGAGAAGCAGCGCAACCGTCTCCCACCATTTGTTGCGCGCGAGAAACCACCCCTGCGTCGCCGCGGCGAACAAAAGCATCGCCGCTAGCGCCGTCGCAAAAACCAAAACGCCGCCGGCGAAGCCGACATTTATCAAAAGCAAATCGGTGTTGAATATGAAAAGAAAGGGAAGTATCGCCGTGCGAATGTCGTAGGCGAACCCTTGAAAGCCGGTTTTTATCGGGTCGCCGCCGGAAATCGCCGAAGCGGCGAAGGCGCCCAGCCCGACGGGCGGAGTGTCGTCGGCGAGTATGCCGAAATAAAAAACAAACAAATGCACGGCGATGAGCGGAACTATCAGGCCGTTTTGCGCGCCCAATTCCACGATGACGCCCGCCATCAGCGAACTCACGACGATGTAGTTCGCCGTCGTCGGCAGGCCCATTCCGAGTATCAAACTGAACACGGCGACGAGCAAAAGAATCAAAGGCAAACTCCCGCCGGAAAGCGTTTCTATGAATTCGGCGACGAACTGCTGCATTCCCGTGAGCGTTACCGCGCCGACAATTATTCCGGCGGCGGCGGTCGCCACGGCTATCGCCGTCATATTGCGCGCGCCGGAAGCGAGCCCGCGGCAAAAATCGCGCCAGCCCTCGCGCATTTTTGCGCCCGGCGCTCCGCCGCGCATCCATTCTTTCAGCGGCTTGTGCGTGAGCGAAACGGCGGCGAGAAAAACGACCGCCCAAAAAACCGAAAACGCCGGCGATTTGCGCTCCACCATCAAAAACCAAACCAGCGCGAAAACCGGCAGCGCAAAATACGCGCCGACCGGCCACACTTCGGAAAAATCGGGCGCGCGCACAAGCGGGCGCGAAGGGTCGTCCGGCGGCAGGTCCGGCTTTTTCGCCGAAACCCGCAGCAAAAACAAATACGCAATCACGGAAAAAACGATAACGGCGGCGATGACCGCGGCGTCGTCTTTCAGCGCCGCTTTCAATCCCGTCAGAATAAAATACGCCGCGCCGACGATTGCGATTAAAAACGAAATAATCAGCCCCGCCCGAATCAAAGCGGGGGCGAAAGCGCGCGTCTTCGCCGCCGAAGGCAAGCCGGCCATTCCCGCCTTCACCGCTTCCAAATGCACGATGTAAACAAGCGCGATGTAGGAAATCACCGCGGGCAAAAATGCGTGCTTGATGACTTCCAAATAGGAAACGCCGACATATTCCACCATCAAAAACGCGGCGGCGCCCATTATCGGCGGGGTCAGTTGCCCGTTTGTGGAAGATGCGACTTCCACCGCGCCCGCTTTTTCGGCGGAAAAACCGACGCGGCGCATCAGCGGGATGGTGAATGTCCCCGTCGTTACGACATTCGCGGTGCTGGAACCGGAAATCATCCCCGTCATCGCGGAGGCGACGACGGCGGCTTTTGCCGGCCCGCCGCGAAAGCGACCGAGCAGCGAAAACGACAATTGAATTATGTAGTTGCCGGCGCCGGCGCCCTCCAAAAGCAATCCAAAAAAAACAAACAGGAAAACAAAATTCGCCGAAACGCCGAGCGCGACGCCGAAAACCCCCTCGGTGTAAAGCCACATGTGCGACATCGCTTTTTGGAAAGACGCGCCCTTCCAGCGCACCGATTCGGGCAGCAGCGAACTGTCGCCGAAAAACACATACAAAAGAAAAACAACGGCGACGCAAACCAGCGGCAAACCGAGCGCGCGCCGCGCCGCTTCCAAAAGCAAAACCATTCCGATTCCCGCCGCGGCCAAATCGGCGGCGGTCGGCGCACCGGCGCGCCCGGCCAAATCTTCCTTGAATATCAGCAAATACAAAGCGCAAAGCGGCGCGACTGCCGTCAGCGCCCAGTCATAAGCGGGGACGCGGTCGCGCGGGGAACTTTTGAGCGCGGGATAGGCGGTGAAGACCAGAATAAAAGCGAACGACAAATGCGCGACTTTGACATCGTCCAAATTAAGAATCGGCAAGAAAGACGAAACATGAAACGGCAGCGGCGAAGCGACCCACAACTGAAACAGCGTCCAGATAATGCAGACGGCCGAAAAAGCCCGCCCGACGCCGCCCGAAAACCGCCGCCCGCCGGTGTCGGCGGCGGCAGCCATCTCCTGCGCCGCCGCCGCGCCGCTTGCCGCCGGTTTGTTTTCTGCCGGCATAGTCCCCCGCGCGTTTTTCATTCCGGCGATTGTATCACTTGCGGCGGTTTATTTTTTCCGACCATATTTCATAAACGCGCCCGGGCCACAAACTTTGAAAATAAGCGATGACCGCGTCGCGTTCTTCTTCCGACAACACTTCGCCGAAAGGCGGCATTTGCCCGCCGAAAGCGGCGCCGCCGTTTTCCACCGAACGGCGCAACTGCGCGAGGGAATGATGCCAAGTATGCGCGCTGCCGTCCAGCGGCGGCGGCGGATATGCCCCGCTTGCCAGCGGCTTGCGCCAGTTTTCCGCCCCGCGCGCGCGAACGCCGTGGCACGACAAACAATGCGCATTAAACACATCTTCGCCGAGCGCGACTTGTTCCGCCGAATACCATTTTCCGGGGACGGTCGCCGCCGCGGTTTGCGCGCGCAAAGTTTTTAACCCGGCGAAAACGGCAACCGCAAAAACGGCGCAAAACAAAACCGCGGACAGCGCAAGTTTGTTCTTCATCAATGCGCGGCGCGGCATTTTCATTCCCGTTCAAAAACGCCGACCATCCCCGCTTCGTAATGTCCGGGTATGTTGCACGCGAATTCCAGCCGCGCATCGCCCGAAAACTTCCACGCAAATTCCCCGCTTTCGCCGGGCTCCAGCAAAACGCTCCCCGATTCTCCGCCGTGCGAATGCCCTTCGCCGCGCATTTTTTCGCGGTCAATCTTTCCCGGCAACAGCGCCCCGCTTTGCATCATCGCCAGCATTTCTTTCTTGTGCGCCGAATGCATATCCGCGGTGCCGATGGTGAATTCGTGCACAAGCCGCCCGATGTTTGTGACCGAAAAATGCACCGACTCCCCGGCGCGGACGGTAACCGACTTCGGCTCGTAATAAATGTCGCCCATCGCAATTTCCACCGTGCGCGCGGCGTTTTTAATTTCGGCCGGCTCGCCGATTTCCGCCGCGCTTTTTTTGTGTCCGTGACCGTGGCCGTGGTCGTGTTCGCCCGCGCCGCTTGCGGGAAAAGCCAGAGCAAAAAGCGCGGCGGTTAACATTGTTTTTTTCGCTTGCATTGTTTTCCCTTTCCTATTTCACCAAAACCAAGCCAGCGCAAAAACCCCGAGGACGATGTCGGCGCCGACGCATATCGGCGCATACCACGACGCGACTGGTTCGTTCAGCGCTTTCGGATGCGCGATGACAATGTCCCACCCCGCGTGCGCAAAACAAGCAAGCGCAAAAAACAGCGGACTGACGCGCGCGACCGCAATCGCGCACGCGAAAAAAAGCAGCGATACAACAATGTTCGCCGCCGCCTTCTTCGCCGTCGCCGAAGAAATGGCGACGCCAAAATACACCCCGCTGAAAACGCCGGCACTCGCGGTCAAAACATCAACCGCAAAATCCTCCGGCAAAAGCGCAATCGCCGCGCAAATCAAACCCGCAATCGCCGCCCCCGCCGCGGCGACAATCGCGGAATGCCCCCGGCTCATCGCCTTCGCCATCGTCCCCCCTTTTCCCCCCGCCGCAAACGGGGGGACACAACAAAAAAAGAAAAACCGGCCGCGGTGTTACATCCAGCCGCGTTCTTTGTAGTATTTTTTCGCGCCCGGATGCAAAGGCGCCGACAAGCCGTCCTTTATCATCTCGGATTCTTTGAGGTTCGCAAACGCCGGATGCAGTTTGCGGAAGGCGTCAAAGTTTTCAAAAACCGCGCGCACGACCTGATACACGACTTTCTCCGGCACATCGGCGGAAGATATAAATGTCGCGCCGACGCCGAAAGTTTGCGTGTCGTTTTTGTTGCCGCGGTACATTCCGCCGGGGATGACGGCGTGACGGTAGTAATCGTTGTCGCTGACGAGTTTCTCCACCGCGCCGCCGCCGACTTCCACCAAAACCGAATCGCAGGAAGTCGTCGCCTCTTTGATGGAGCCGCTCGGATGCCCGACGGTGTAGATCATCGCGTCAATTTTGTTGTCGCAAAGCGCCTGCGACTGCTCGGCGGCTTTGAGCTCGGAGGCGACGGCGAAATCGGATTTCGTCCATCCCTTCGCTTCCATCACGACTTCCATCGTGCCGCGCTGCCCGCTGCCGGGGTTGCCGATGTTGACGCGCTTGCCCTTGAGGTCGTCAAAAGTGCGAATGCCCGAATCCTCGCGGGCGACGACGGTGAACGGTTCCGCATGCACGGAAAACACCGCGCGCAGTTTGGGAAACGCGCCGCGCTCCTGAAACTTGCTGCTGCCGTGAAAGGCGTGGAACTGCCAGTCGCTCTGGGCGACGCCAAAATCCAGCTCGCCCTCGCGGATGGTGTTGATGTTGTAGACCGAGCCGCCGGTGGATTCCGCCGAGCAGCGAATGCCGTGTTCTTTGCGCCCCTTGTTGACCAGCCGGCAGATTGCGCCGCCGGTCGGGTAGTAGACGCCGGTCACGCCGCCGGTGCCGATGCTGATGAATTGGTCCGCCGCCGCAACGGGCATGGCAAGCGCCGCGCCCAGCGCAAACGCAGCCGCCGCGCGGATTTTCCTGTCGCCGATTTTCATTGTTTTCTCTCCTTTTTTTCCGCCGCCCGCGCCCCCGCGCAAACGGTCTTGCCCCGCATTATAACATCTCGCTAACATCTCGCGCGCCCCTTTGTCATTCTTCCGCGCGCAAGCGGACGGTTACGGGGGCGTGGTCGGAGGGCTTTTCCCATGTGCGCGGGGCCGAATCGGGGGCGCAGGATTCGCATTTTGTTGCCAGCGGCGGAGTCAGCAAAAACATATCTATGCGCAGTCCGCGGTTGCGCGAAAAGGAGGCGGCGCGGTAGTCCCACCACGAAAAAACCCCGCGCGGCTGCGTAAAAAGTCGGTGGGCGTCGGCGTAACCGCGCGCGAGAAGTCCGGCGAAGGCGGCGCGTTCCGGCTTTGACACCAAAATATTGCCCGCGCCCCAATGCGCGGGGTCGTAAATGTCCTCGTCGGCGGGAGCGATGTTGTAATCGCCGCCGGCGGCGACGCCGCCGGGAAAATCGCGGGCGGCGTCGGCAATGTATTCTGCAAAATCCGCCAGCCATTCCAATTTGTATTCGTATTTTTCCGCGCCCACTTCGCCGCCGTTGGGAATGTACGCGGAAATCAGCCGCAAGTTTTCGCCGCCGCCGGACGGGGCGACGGTGACGGCGGCGACGCGCGCTTGTTTGTCATGCGGGCGGTTCGGCATTCCGCATTGCGCGTCCGCAATCGGCAGGCGGCTGAGAACTGCGCAGCCGTTGTACGCCTTCTGCCCGCAGCAAAAAGATTCGTAACCGGCGGCGCGAAAATCCGCGAACGGAAAATCCGCGCCTTCGCATTTTGTTTCCTGCAGCAAAAGCGCGTGCGGGCGCGCGGTTTCCAGCCACGCGAGAATGTGATTCTTGCGCGCGCGCACCGAATTAACATTCCAAGTCGTTATTTTCATTTCACCGCGCCGCTTTTTTTGTTTTAGTTTGCGTTTTTGTTTTTGTTTTTCCGCGGCAGGCGAGAACGGTCTCGGCGAGCGAAAGTTGCCCCGGCGCGCTTTTTCCCGCGACTGCGGCAAAGGCGATTTTGGAACCCAGCCGGGGAAAACTGCGCCTGCTCGCGCGCGCGATTTCCGATTCGCCGATTCCAATTACGACAATCGGAAAACTCCGCCACTCCCGCAAAAACTCCGCCATCGCCCGGTATTCGGAAACGGCGCGAATGCGGCATGCAATTTTAAGAACGATGTTTTTTTCGCCGCCGGAAAAAACTTTTTCGGCAAGCGCGCGCATTTCTCCCGGAGAATCCGCGCCGGACAAATTATGCCGCGAAAATATCACCGTCTTCCCCGCCGCGCGCGCCATCGCCGCGACGGTTTTTGCCTCGCGCGCGGCGCATTCAATGTCGGCGGCGCAAACAAAAGGAAGCGCGGCTTTTAATATCGCGCAGCGCGCGCGCGAAGTCCCCCGCCATTTTCCGCCCTCGCCCGCCGCGCGCAATGTCGCTACCGCCGGCATTTCGCAAAACTTTTCCGCAAGCACGGCCGCCGCCGAAGGCGTTTGCGCGCGCGCCAAATCCAAGCGCACTTCCGCTATTTCCAAACCCCGCGCGCGCAGTTTTTGCAATTCGCCCGCCGCCGGCGCACGCCAAAAACTCGCCGCCACCCGCGCGCGGCTTTGCAATAATTTTAATTCGCCGCCCACCGCCGCAGCATTTCCAAAAGCGCCGCCGCGCCAAAACCCGTAACCGGACCCGGCGCCGCCGCCAAGCCGCCCTCGCGCGACGCGGCCGACAAATCCAAATGCACCCACGACGCCCCGCCTTTAATAAATTCGCGCAAAAACAATACCGCCATAATGTGGTCGGCCGCGCCTTCTTCCGCGCATTGTTTAATGTCCGCGGCGCCGCTTTTTAATTCTTCGCGGTAATCTTCCGGCGCGCGAAACCAGCAAAGCCGCTCGCCGCAACTTTCCCCCGCCGCAGCCGCCAACTCGCGGTCGCCCGCATTTTCGGTGAAGAAACCGCTCATTCTTTCGCCCAGCGCGGCGTGCATCGTCCCCGTCAAAGTCGCCATCGTTACTATCTTGTCCGCGGCGAAATCTTTTGTCGCAATCGCCAAAGAATCGGCGAGCAGCATCCGCCCTTCGGCGTCGGTGTGGACGATTTCAACAAGTTTTCCGTTCGCCGCTTTTATCACTTCGTCGGGGCGGTAACCGTCGGCGCCGATTGCGTTTTCCGCCAGCGCCAGCCACGCGTCCACGGCGAGCGGCAGCCGTTCGCGCGCGGCGCAAAGCGCGGCGGAAAAAACCGCGGCCGCGCCCGCCATGTCCTTTGCCATTCCGCGCATATGTTTCGCCGGTTTCAGATTGACCCCGCCGGTGTCAAATGTTACGCCCTTGCCGACGAGCGTTATTTTGCGCCGCGCATTTTTCGGGCGGTAACGCAAACGCAATAAAACCGGCTCCTCCCGCGAAGCGCGCGATGCGGCGAGAAAAAGCCCCGCGCCGAGTTTTTGCAATTCGTTTTTGCCGAAAGCGCGCGCGCTGATTCCCGCCGCGCGCGCTTGCGCCGCCGCGTATTTTGCGAAAACGCCGGGCGTGAGAATGTTCGGCGGCAATTTTGTAAGAACGCGCGCGACCGTGTTCGCATATGCGTTTTCCGTCGCGGCGGAAAGCGCGGGAGTTTTTTGCGCGCCGGCAAAAACCATCTCCGGCGCGCGCGCCGAATCGCCCGGCAGTTGCGCATAATACACAAGCGCGGAGTAAACCGCGAGCGGCGAAATATGCGGCGCGCATTCGGGGCGGACATCCACCGCGAGTTTTTTCACTTTCGGCAGCGCGTCCAACGCGCCGCGCAGGTTTTCCAAAAGCGAAAACACGCTTTCATTTTCGCAGCAAACGCGGCGGCAGACCGTCGTCCCCGAAGGAAGCGTTACCGTCGGCGGCGCTTTTTCGGCGTTGTTTTTTTCGTTTGCGAGTTTGCCCGCCGCGGCGGAAAACAATTTTGCGAACGGCACTTTACCGTTATTTTTGCCGCCGCCGTCGCCGCCGACGATTTGCAAAACCGCGCCAAAGGAATCGTATTCCTTCCCGGCAAGCGCCGCCGCCCGCAGCCGTTTGCGAACATCCGCCCCGCCAACCGCCCCCGCAATCATTCCGCAATTCTATAACGAAACCCCGGACTCGTTACACCGTCTCCCCGGTCTCGTTACATCTCTCCAGAGGTGTAACGCATTCAAAAAAAGCGGGCGTCGCCGCCCGCTCAAATTAAAATTTTCCGGATTACCGCTTTTTTACAGAAGTGCGGGAATGACAGGGAATTGGGCGGGTAAAATGGGGGGATGCATTCGGAGGAAAAGCAGAAGGCGGGGCGGAACTCTCGCTTGTCTTTGGCCTTTTTTGGCAAGGCGTTGCGGCGGGGGGCGGGCGGGGCGGGGTTTGCGCTGGGGTCTTCGTTTTTTGCGCTCGGCGCGCTCTTTGGCGAGAGCGGGCTTTCGGTCGCGGAAGCGGCGGCGTTTTCGTTTTTTACTTTCGCCCTGCCGGCGCAACTCGTCGCGGCGCAAATGTTCGCCGACGGCGCCGGGGCGGCGGCAGTCGTCGTCGCCGTTGTTTTCGTAAACGCCCGCCTTGTTCCGATGACGGTCTCGCTGCTGCCGCTGCTGCGGCCGGCGCGCGCGCGAACGGTTTGGGATTTCGCGCTCGCGCATTTTCTCGCCGTTACGAGTTGGGTGTTTTTTATGAACACCTACCGCGAAGAAGAAGAAAGCGCGCGCCTTTTGTGGTTTGCGCAGGCGGCGGTTTTTTTCTGGACGGCGGGCGTCGCCGCGACCGTCGCCGGACATTTCGCCGGCGCATCTTTGCCGCCGCATTTGCTTGTCGGGCTGCTTTTTTTGAACCCCGCCTATTTTCTTTTTATGATGCTGCGCTCGCTGGCGCGCAAAAGCGACGCGGCGGCGATGGCGATGGGAATGCTGCTGCTGCCGCCGGCGCGTTTTTTCTTTCCCGAATGGGACGCCCTCGCCGCCGGAATCGTCGGCGGGACGGCCGCTTTTTTGTTTTCGCGCGGCGGGGGGGCGGGGGCGTGAGCCCGGCGTTTTTTATTTTGCTGTGTTCGCTGGCGACCTACGCCTGCCGCTTTGCCGGAGTCCTCGCCGCCGGAAAAGTGCGCCCGAACTCCGCCGCTTTTCGTTATGCGACCTGCGTGACCTACGGCATCATCGCCGCCATCATCCTGCGCCTTGTCGCCTACCCGCAGGGACCCGCCGCCGAAACCGCATTGGAAGCGCGCCTCGCCGCCATCGCCGCCGGTTTGCTCGTTTATTTCCTGCTCCGCCGCAATGTCGCCGCCGGCGCATGGACGGCCGCGGGAGTTTTTGTTTTAATCAATCCGTAACCGTCATTCCCGCGAAAGCGGAAATCCATACGGGGATTGTGGTTTTCGCTGAGTTTGGGGCGGGCGAGGATTTTGCGGTTTTGGCGGGCGGGTTATGGATTCCCGCTTTCGCGGGAATGACGATTTGAATACGATTTTTCCTCTTCGCCTTTATTTGCGGGCGGGGACGATTCCTCTTTTTCGCCGGCTCCGTATGGATTCCCGCTTTCGCGGGAATGACGGGTTAGGCGCGGGGGAGTTTTAGCGGGGGGAGAGCGTCCACTATTTTCACGGTTTCTATGCTGATGCGGACGACGCGCTTCAACAGCGAGACGATGTATTCGGGGCCGCCGCTCCATTCGTTGGGGTCGTTGACTATGCCGCTTTCTTTGTTGACGGCGCGCTGATAACGGTCCATCACCCATTCCACGGCGGATTTGCCGTTGACGCGGTAGCAATGCGCTTTTTCCGGAATGCCCGCGAGCGTCAGCGAATCGTTGTAAACGACCGCCGATTTGTCCAAGCCGCCGGATTCTTTTTTGGCAAAGCGCATTTTGCGCACGGCGTAATCCGGCTTGCTTATCAAATCGCGCTTTATTTCGCGCAGGGGATATTCGGGCGCGATTTCGTAGTTGACATGCAATTCGGCGAGCGCGCGCCCCGCTTTGGCGAAAGCGCGAAAATCCCGGACGGTTTCGGCGAAGGGAATGCGCGGCAGCATCTTTTTCAGGTCGGAGGCGTAACGCCCGCGGTATTGCGGGGAATGCAAAACGCCGTAGACATAATAAAAGATGTCCTCTTTGGAAATGCCGCCCGCGCCGTATTGCTTGCGGAAGAGTTGCAGCGTCGCGTCCGGAATGTTGTCGCGCCGTTTGCCGCCGCCCCCGGCGAGTTTGCCCGCCGGGGTTTCGTAATAATACAATGGGAAGCACTGTCCGTTGGACTGTAATTGAATATCGGACAGAGTGTCCGTCACCAACGCCGAAAAATCACTGCTCGCCCCGATTCCGGACACCGATATGATGCGGTTTTCTATTTTAACCGCCGGAAAAAATCGGGGCATTAAATGCACCCTGTTATTAAACTGACGGTCAAAATAAAGCCACTGCCGGCAAAATGGGCGATACAACGACAGACGAATATTATCGCCATCAAATACCCCCTCCTTTCCTTTTGCCAAGTTGTCCACCAATTTGGCGTTCCAGCTGATTTGTTTCTCATCCTTGTTTATGAAACCGTCAGCCGGCAGCGCATTTTTGCGCGCCTTGGCGATTTTATAAGCCGCAATTTGAGAATTGTAAAACCCGATGGTCGCGCGCATATTGGCGGCAACCGTTTTGCGCGCAAAATTATATGCCCATGCGTCCCTTGTGGTTTCCGCGCCCCGGCTGTATAAAAGAAACACGCTCGGGGAAGCGGCGGTTTTGCCTTTGTTTTCCTTGGCGCCCAGCGGCAGGAATTTTTGGAATTCGGGATGGCGCTGGTTAATCCAGTCGCCGGCCTCGTTGGGGACGACGGTTTGCCATTCAAGGTCGGCGTAGTTTTTGCCGCGCACTATGTCCAGTTTTTGCTCGCGCGTCAGGTAATCGCCGATGTCGTGGTAATACAATTTTGCCGGTGCTTTTTCGGCGCCGCGTTTTTTGATAAAAACAGTAACGGCGACCGGCGTCCGGGTGCCGTGGCCGAAAACATTCCCCTTTTCCTTCCGGCGCTGTTCGCCCGAAGTGCGGGCGTTGCCGCGCAGGTTCAGGCAGTAGATGGAGGAAAAATCTTTAATCAAACTTTTGCGCAGTCCGGCGGTGGCGTTGCCTTCAATAAATCCGCCGTTGGTGACGAAGGCGACGACGCCCTCTTCGCCGATTCTGTCCGCGGCCCAGCGAATGGAGCGGATGTAGGAATCATATAAACTGTTTTTGTTCGTCGCCTCGGAAAGGCGGGCGTAGGTTTCGGTTATTCTCGCGTCCAGCGCGGGGTATTTTAGGTTTGCGTTGGCGTCGTTTGCGCTGCGCTGCCCGGCGGAATAGGGCGGGTTGCCGATGATGACGCGGATTTCCGCCTTGTTTTGTTTTTTCGCGCGGGCGGAGTTGTCGGGGAACACTTGGTCAATGGCGCGGTTCGTGTTTTCGCCCATCCGGAAGGTGTCGGCGAGGACGATTCCGGCGAAGGGGCGGTATTCGCCGCCGGCGCGGAAATGAAAACTTTCTTCAATGTTGACGGCGGCGATGTAATAGGCGAGCAAAACGATTTCGTTTGCGTGCAGTTCGGATTCGTATTTGCGCGGCAAATCGCGGGAGGCGATGATTCCCGACTGCAGCAGGCGGGCGGCGAAAGTTCCCGTTCCGGCGAAAGGGTCCAAGATATGCACATTGCGGGCGGTCAACCCTTTTCCGAATTCCGCCCGCAGCGCTTTGTCGGCGCTGGCGAGGATGAAGTCCACGATTTCCACGGGAGTGTAGACGATTCCGAGGCGCTCGGAATCCTTCTTGAATGCGGCGGCGAAGAATTTTTCGTAGAGTTCCTTCATCACCGTTTGCTTGCCCTCGGCGGTTTCTATTCCGCTGGCGCGCTCGCGGACGCTTTCGTAGAATTTCGCCAGTTTTTCGGTTTCGGCTTTGAGTCCGGCTTTGTCCAGAATGTCCAGCATTTTTTGCATCGCGCGGGAGACGGGGTTTTTCTCGGCGAAGCGGTAGTTTTGGAAAAGGGCGGAAAAGACCGGGCGGGTGATGAGATGCTGCGAGAGCATCTCCACGGCGTCGGATTCGCCGACGGCGGGGTTGAGGTTTTCGCGGAGTTTTTCCAGAAAGTCGCCGAACGGCGCGCGGCAGGAGCCGGAATGCAGCAGCCCGCGGATTCGGGCAATGTTTGTGCGGGCTATTTCGCCGACATCCTTCGCCCAATCCTCCCAGTAGCGACGGTCGCCGCATTTGAGGACGATGCGGGCGAAGATGGCGTTTTTCCATTCTTCAAATTCGGGGAAGGGCAGTTGCGGCATAGCCGGTTCGGTTTGCCCGGACTTGCCCGCGGACGGTTCGGAATCGGGAAAAGGAACGCCGATGATTTGTATTTTGTCATCCGGCGCCCCCTCGTTGAGCGCGATGCGGTTTATCATCGCGTTAAAGCGCTCGTCGTGGGCGCGCAGGGCGCGCAAAACATCCCAGATGATTTTGTAGTTTTGGTCGCCGGAGGAAAGCGCCCTTTCCGGCGGCTCGCCGGCGGGAATGACGACGGGCAAAATGACATAGCCGAGTTTTTTGCCCGGGGCGGTGCGCATCACGCGCCCGACCGCCTGCACGACATCCACCTGCGATTTGCGGGGGTTGAGAAACATCACGGCGTCCAGCGCGGGGACATCCACTCCCTCGGAAAGGCAGCGGGCGTTGGAAAGAATGTGGCAGCGGTTTTCGCCGGGTTCACTTCGCAGCCAGTCCAGCAGGTTGACGCGCTGCAGGGCGTTCATCGTGCCGTCTACATGCTCCACTTCGCAAACGAGTTCGCCCTCTTCGGCGGCGCCGCTCTTTTCGCGGTATTCGCGCACGATGGAATCAAAACTTGCCTTCACCCGCCGGGAATCCGCGATGCGGTTTGTAAAAGCGACGGCGCGGCGCATCGGGGCGGGGTCGGCGTTTGGCGCTTCTTCCTCCGGGGTCAGGCGCTTGGCGAGTCCGTTCCAGCAGCCGACGAGTTTTGCGGCGTCTTTGAGTTTGAGTTCGCCGCCGTCCGCAAGGGAGGACTGCACGGCGCGCGCCATCCGGCTTTCGTCTATCGTCAGCACCATCACTTTGTAATCGGAAAGCAGCCCGCGGCGCACGGCTTCGGAAAAGCCGAGGCGGTGGAGTTCCGCGCCGTATTTTTCTTCGTCGTCCATGGAGTAGACGGTGATTTTGTTTTCCGCCGCCTTTTTCTTGGCGGATTCCAAATACAAGCGGGGAGTCGCCGTCATATACAGGCGCTTTTTGGCGAGAATGTAACCGGCGTTGTGTATGGCGGTGAAATATTTGGCGACGCCCTCGCCGCCCTCGCCTTCGGGGCGCTCTATGCCGGTCGTGCGGTGTGCTTCGTCGCAAACCGCCAAATCAAAAGGCAAAACGCCGCTTTGCTTTTGCGCGCGGGCGACGACATCAATGGAATGGTATGTGGAAAAAACAATGTTCAGCCGCTCCGCGCCCGGCGCAAAACGCGCCTTCAAACGCCGCGCCAATTCGCCGGGGTTTGTCGTCGCCGGCAGGGCGAGGTCGTGCATTTGTATGTCCTCGTTGTCGCGCCCCACTTTGTCGTCGGAGCAAACGACAAAATTGCGCTGGGGAACTTCCGCCTCCTCCGAAAACTCGCGCAGCGCCTGCGAAAGCAAAGACAAAGAAGGCACCAAAAACAAAACGCCGCCGCCGCCGGGCGCCGCCACCGCTTCGGCGATTTTCAGGGCGGTGTAGGTTTTGCCCGTGCCGCAAGCCATTATCAGCCGCCCGCGGCCGGCTTTTTCCAAACCGGCGAGAACATCCTTTATCGCCTCGCGCTGATGCGGCATCGGCTTTTTCTTTTGCGCGGGGGTTTTGATTTTGGGGTTGAGAAAACTCGCCCACGGCGCGTCGCCGGCGGCCATGTCTCCGCGGCCGACGCGAACGCACGGCACTTTCTGCCCGCGCATCGCGTCCTCGGCGTTCTTCCCCCACTTTTCGGTGGTGGCGACAATCATTCGGTGCGTGAACGGCCGCTTCCCCGACGCGGTGAAGAATGTGTCAATGTCGCCGCGCTGAATGGAGGTTCCGGGCGCGTAAAACTTCGCCTGTATCGCCCAGTAGTTTGTCCTGTCGCCGTCCGGCTCTTCGGCGACCAAATCTATGCCGGTGTCGTCTTTCGGTTCGCCGCGCGATTCGCGCCATTCCGCCCACAGGAAAACTTTTGCAAACCGGTCTTTGTATATCGCGTCGTGCCGCAGCCAAAATTGCACCAGCCGCTCAAAAAAGCGCCCCTGCTCCGCCGTGTTGCCGGCTTTCGCCCGCAACGCTTCCAGCACTTTGTTAAAATCGTCCAGCACGGCTTTCCCTGCGGGGATATTATAGCCGTTTGGTGGAAAGTGTTCGTTATCGGCGCCAAAATTCCGCCGCCCGCCATCCGCCCGGAAAACCCATCGCCGCCTCGCAAACTTCGCCGCGACTTTCCAGCAACCCCAACAATTGCCGCGCCCAGTCGCGCCCCGGCGGTATGATATCCGTCAGGTGCGCCAAAAGAACCAGCGTGTTGTAGAGTTTTCCCTGCGCGGCGAAATTAAAGAACGGCTTCAACGCCGGTTTTTTAACCGGCAACACCGGCTCAATGTCAAAACGCACATTCCACAAACGCTCGTGATGCGCGCAAATGTTGCGAACTTCCGTCAGATGATGCAAAAACGGCGCGAGGATTTTTTCATCCGTTCCGTAGGCGTTTGCAATTTGCTGGCGCAGGGAATGGCTTTTGATGCCGCTGTAACGCCGCGACAATTTTCCCATGGATGTTTTCACCTCACTCCGAAAAGGCATCTGCGCGCGCACGGAAATCTCAACGCGCCCGGCGGCGTCCATCACCAGCAGGCGCAATTTACGGTCAAAAACATAAAGGTCAACGACGCGCCCAAAATCCGCGCCTTCGCAAAAACGCCCGCCGCCCCGCCCCTGAAAAGAAGACCAGTATTCGCGCAAAACGCCCGCGCCGATGTGCCGCAAGAAATGCCGCGCGCTTTCGCGGTCGGGAACGCACATCCCGAGGCGAATCAAGGAATTAATCCGCTCGTCGGCATTCATCGGGGTTTCGGCGCGGCGCAATGTTGTTCCCCGAAGAAAAAAATGCCCCCCCCTGGTGCGCCGGTCGGCGAGAGGCGTGGAGGGGAACTATCGCTTTCAGTATACCACAATTGGGAAAAAGTCAACCCTTTCGCCGGAAAATTTTTTGCGCGGGCAATTCCGTCGTTGCCGTATTTCCGGCCGCGGTGCGGCAATGGCAAAGCCGGATTATGCGAAGAGGGGCGCGTCGTTGTTTTTGGGGGGACGGCTGGCGAGGAGTTGTTTGAGGGATTGGGGGGAATCGGGGGCGGGCCAGGGAAGCGCGCCTTTTTTTTGCAGCGCCGCCAGTCCTTTGCGTTCGCCGCCTTCGGCGCGGACATAAATTGGCGCGAGGCGGAGGGAGTTCAGTTGTTCCGTCGCGCCCGCCCATGTTCCGCCGGCGCCTTCGGCGGAATGCACGACCAATGCGGCGTCGGCGAGCGCGTATATTAATTTGTTGCGTTCCATCGCGCGCCCGACTGCAAAGCCGGCGCCGGGGTCGCAAGGCGAAACCAAAACCAGCCGTCCGTCCGCGAGCATTTCGCGGTGTTCGGAATGCGTCGCCGCCCGTTCCAAACCGTGCGCGAGAACGCCCGCGGCGCTTCCGCCGTTTTCCAGCGCGCCGCGCATCGCGGACAAATCGGCGCCGCGCGCCGCGCCGGAAATCAAAACAGCGCCCGCCCGCGCCGCGAGTTCGCCGGCGCCGCGCGCGTATTCGGCGAGTTCTTCGTTTATTTCGCGCGAGCCGACGACCGCCAATCCTCCGCTTTCCAAAAGCGCCGGTTCGCCGCAGCCAAAAAGCACCGCCGGCGCGCGCGCGCGCAACCGTTCTTTAATGCGGCGGGGATATTCGCCGTCGCCGCGCCCGAAAAACCATATCGCCCGCGCCTGCCAGCGCCGCGCCGCCTGCGCGAGCAAAAAACCGCGCGCCAAAAGCGTGCGCAGCCGGTTCGCGCAAACGACATTCGCGCATTGTTCAATCCATTTCTCGGAATCGGGCGCGATTAAATCCGCCGGGGTTTTTTGCAGTTCGCCCAGCCGCTGCGCGAGTTTGTTGTATTCGCCGAGTGCCAGCGTTTTCGCTTCTTCCCGCCCGCGCCCGGCGAACAGCGGCGCGCTCAGCAAAAGCGCCGCCTGCGTGTTTGCGGAAACTTCCCCGCTCACTGCATTCGCCCGGCGGCGTCCGCCAAAACAAAAGGAAAAACTTCGCCCGCGCCGTTTTGCCGCAAAAGCCGCGCGGCGAATGTAAGCGTCCATCCCGAATCCATAATGTCGTCCACGAGCAAAACCGCGCCGGGCAAAACCCCGCCGCAAACTTCCGCCGCGCCGAAAACATTGCGCGCCTGCTGCGCGCTGTTTTGCATTTCTTTTTGCGGCGGGCGCGGGGTTTTTATTTTCAGCGCGGCGCGAAACTCCAACGCCAAAAGCGCCGCCAGCCGCCGCGCAAAACCGGAAAGCAAATCCGGATGCCGCAGCGACGGCGCGCAGGTTATCCATTCCGGACGCGGCCGCGGATTCCATTCGGCAATCAGCCGCGCGCAGGCGGCCGCAAGTTCTTCGCCGAACTCTCCGCTTTCGTATTTTCCGGCGCGAACCAAATCGCTCCAGCCGCCGTCGCCCCAAACGCAAAGCGCGCGCCCCTCGCGCATGTTTTCGTTTTCGGCTATTTTGCCGCGCAAACCGTCCGGCATTCCGGAAGGCCACATTTTGCGCGGTTTTATGACGGCAAAAGAACGGCGCAAAAAAGCCGCCGCCTCCCGCGCCAGCGCCGGATTCACATCTTCCGAAAGCGGGCTGCCGGGCGGCTCCCGCACCGCGTCCGCGTCGCCGTCCAAAGCGGCGACGAGAAAACGCATATGCCCCGAAGAAAGCGCGGCGCATTCGCGCATTTGTTTTTGTTCTTCGCGCCGCAATTGCGTGAGCCGTTGCGCGCGCCGCCAAAACGATTCGCTTAACTGCGCCGCGGTCAGCCGCCAGCGGGTTCCTTCTTTTACAACCGGCGCGGGCGATTCCAGCGAAAGCAATTGCAAAGTTTTTTCCGCGCGGCTTTTGCGAATGTTCAGCCGCGCCGTAAGTTCCGGCAAAGTCAACCCGTCCGCTTTTTTTAATTCGCCGACGACCGCCGCCGCTTCCTCGCGCGAGGGAAAAGCGGTGTTGATGAAATGATCGTTGATGTCGCCGTCTTCCGCGCCGTGCAGCAAAACGCAGTGCGCGTTTTTGAGCGCCCGCCCGGCCCGCCCGACCTGCTGGTAATAGGCGACGACAGAACCGGGCGACTGATAATGAATTACAAAAGCCAAATCCGGCTTGTCAAAACCCATTCCCAGCGCCGTCGTCGCGACCAGCGCTTTTATTTTGTTTTCCAGCAGCGCCTGTTCCAATTCGGGGCGCTTTTCGCTTTCGCTTGTGTATGATTCGGCGGCGAACCCGCAACGCCGCAGCCACGCGGCGACCCTCTCGGCGTCGCGCACGGTGAGGGCGTAGATAATTCCGCTTCCCCGCATTTCGCGCAACCGTTCCGCCAGCCAGGCCAGCCGCCGCGCCGGAGGCGGAATGTCCATAGTTTGCAAAATAAGCGAGCGGCGCGACAAATCGCCGCGCATTACTTTAATATTCGCGCCCAGCGTTTCGCGCAAATCGTCGACGACGCGGTCGTTTGCCGTCGCCGTCGTCGCCAAAAGGCGAAGATTGCCCGGCAGCGCTTCAATCATCCGCGCGAGCAAACGGTAATGCGGGCGGAAGTCGTGCCCCCAGTCGGAAATGCAGTGCGCTTCGTCAATAACCAAAAGCGATATTCGTTCCGCCGCCCGCGCCAGCACGCGCGTTTGAAAGCGCTCGTTTGCCAGCCGCTCCGGGGAAATAAGCAAAATGTCCGCCTCGTCGGCGAGGATTTTTTGCTCGGCGCTTTCCCATTCTTCGGTGTTTTCGGAATTGATGGTAATCGCGCGCAACCCCATTCTTTCCGCCGCGGCGATTTGATTTCGCATCAGCGCAAGCAGCGGAGAAACAAGCAAAGCCGCGCCGCCGCCGGCTTCGCGCAAAAGTTTGGCGGCAATAAAATACACGAAACTTTTCCCCCAGCCGGTGCGCTGCACGACCAGCAGCCGCCCCTTTCCTTCGGCGACGACGCGCACAGCATCTTCCTGCCCTTCGCGAAAAACCGCCCCGGCGTTTTGGCAGCCCAGCCGCAAAAGTTGCAGCGCCCGATTTGCGTCATACTTCACGGCGCAATTGTAACCGCCGACGACGGCCGCTTTTATCCCTGAATCCCGCCTTCGGTTAATTTGGCGGGGTCCAAAAGTTTGGCGAGTTGGGCGCGGGGGATTTCGGTTTCTTCGGCGGCGACATCCAAAACGGGGCGTCCTTCTTTGTAGGCGCGCTTTGCAATTTGCGCCGCTTTTAAATAACCGATGACCGGGTTTAATGCCGTTACCAGAATCGGATTTTGCGCGAGCGAACGGCGCATCGCTTCCGGGCGCGGATGAAAACCGGCGATGGCGCGGTCGGCGAGCAAGGGCGCGACGGCGGCGAGCAGTTCAATGGATTCCAAAAGGTTGTCCGCTATCAGCGGCAGCATCACATTCAATTGGAAATTGCCGGACTGCCCGGCGACGGTTATTCCGGCGTCGTTGCCGATAACGCGCGCCGCGACCATGCACGCGGATTCGGCCGCGACCGGATTTACTTTTCCGGGCATTATGCTGCTGCCCGGCTGCAGCGCGGGCAATTCAATCTCGCCCAAACCGGCGAGCGGGCCGCTGTTCATCCAGCGCAAGTCGTTGGCGATTTTCATCAGCGCGACGGCGGCGGCTTTTAATTGCCCGGACATTTCCACCGCCGCGTCCTGCGAAGCCAAACTTTCAAAAAAAGAAGCGTTCGGAACAAACGGCGCGCCGGTCGTTTGTTTCAGTTTGCGCGCAAAAAGCGCGGCGAACTTCGGATGCGTATTAATCCCGGTGCCGACCGCCGTGCCGCCCTGCGCCAGCATCAGCAGGCGCTTTTCCGAATCCTTTATGCGCGCGATGCTTTTGCGAACCTGCGCCGCCCAGCCGCCGAGTTCCTGACTCATGCGCACGGGCATCGCGTCCATTAAATGCGTGCGCCCGGTTTTTATGTGCCGCCGCGTTTGCCGCGCCTTTTTTTCAATTGTTTTCGCCAGATGTTCAAGCGCCGGCAAAAGCGCGCCGCGCAAACGCAAAACCGCCGAGACATGTATCGCCGTCGGGACGACATCGTTGCTGGACTGCCCCATATTGACATGGTCGTTGGCGCTCACATTCATCCGGCTTTTTTGCGCCGCCAAAGTGGAAAGCACTTCGTTGATGTTCATATTGCTGCTCGTGCCGGAGCCGGTTTGGAAAACATCCACCGGGAAATGTGCGAGGTGTTCGCCCGCGGCGACTTCCTTCGCCGCGGCGGCAATTGCGGCGCCGATTTTTTTGTTGAGCAGTCCCAGTTCCATATTCGCATCCGCCGCCGCGAGTTTTATCAGCGCCAGAGCGCGAATAAAAGCCGGGCGCATCGGGCGGCCGCTGACGGGGAAGTTTTCCGCCGCGCGCTGCGTTTGCGCGCGGTAGAGCGCGCCCGCCGGCACGCGCAGTTTGCCCATGGAATCCTCCTCAATGCGGAAGTTTTTGTTGTTTGCTTTTTTTGTCATTGCAGCGTTTCCTTTTCTTTCGGCGGGGCGGCTTCGCCCGCCGGCTGTTGCTGGGTGATGCAGTGTATGCCGCCGCCGCCGCGAACAATCGCGCGCGCATCCACCTGCGCGACGCGCCGCCCGGGAAAGGATTCGGCTATTATCGCGCGCGCTTTTTCGTCTTCCGCGACTCCGAAAGAAGGCATAACAATGCCGCCGTTTGCGGGATAAAAATTAATGTATGACGCGAGAAGGTCGCAGCCGTTTTCGCGCACGGACGGTTTCGGCAGCAACCGCAATTGCAGTTTGCGCCCTTTTGCGTCGGTCGCGTCGCGCAGGCGGCGGATGTTTTCTTCCAAAACGGAATCGCCGCCGCTTTCCATCGCCAAAACTTCGCCGGGCGCGCAAAAGCATGCGAGATTGTCAATGTGACCGTCGGTTTCTTCGTCGCGCTCGTCGCCGGCGAGCCATATTGTTTTTTCGCATCCCAAATGCGCGCGCAATTGCGATTCTATTTCCGCGCGCGAAAGCGAAGGGTTGCGGTTCGGATGCAAAAGGCATTGTTCGGTCGTCAGCGCCGTTCCTTCGCCGTCGGTGTGAAAGGAGCCGCCCTCCATAACCAGCGGCGCGTCAAACCGGCGCATTCGCAAAAAACGCAACATTCCGGCGGCGGCCGCGTCGTCATTCTCAAAGAGGCGGTATTTTTCCCCCCATGCATTAAAGCGCCAATTGATTCCGGCAATTTCCCCGCCGGCGCCGCGCACAAAAGTCGCGCCATTGTCGCGCAGCCACGAATCGTCAATCGGCATCGGCACGATTTCCGCATTGCCGTTCAAAGCGGCGCGGGCCGCGGCGGCGTCTTCGGAATTCGCCAGCATCCGCACGCTCTCAAACTCGCCAACGGCGCGGGCGGTTGCGGCATATCCAAGCCGCGCCTCCGCCAGCCCGCGCGCGCCGCCCCAAACTTCCGCGCGGCAGGGCCAAGCCATCCAGCAAGCCGAATGCTCCCCCCATTCCGCCGGCATTGCAAACCCGTCTTCCGCCGGTGTTTTTTCGTTTTTCACGATTCCGATTATACGCCGCTTGCCGTGATACAATATCCGCGCCAAAAGCATTTTGCGGGTCTCCCCCTTGCCGGGGGTCCTGCTGAATACAAAACCGTAAAAAAGCGGACGGGTCGCTCCTGTCCGCGGAAATAGGCGGGAAAAGGCCTGCAGTGCTTTTGGCAACGCCCGGCGTTTGCGCGCCGGGAACGCCAATGAAACTGCAAGCCAGCGTTAGTTTTCGCCGGGCGGAGCGCGCGACGCGCGTCCGCGCCGGTTGCTTCCCCGCCATTCCGTCGGCGGCGCGCGCTTGCCTCAGCGCGCGGCCGCTGGCGAAACGGTGACGCCGCCGCCGGTTTATATCATCTCGCTCGCTCGCGCGGCGCAAAGGCGCGAGGATATCTGCCGCCGATTAAACGCCGCGGGAATCTCCCACGAAATCTTGGACGCCGTAGACGGCGAAAAAGAAGGCGCAAACCGGCACGGCGGCGGGCTGCGGCAGGATTTGTGCAGACGCAAACACGGGCGCGATATGACTCCCGGAGAAATCGGCTGCTTTCTCAGCCATCGCAATCTCTGGCGCAAAATCGCCGCGCAAGAAAACGGCTGCGCGATGGTTTTGGAGGACGATGCCGTTTGGGACGGGGATTTTTTATCCGCAGCCGCGCGCGTTATGGAATGCGAATGGATTTGGGATGTCGTTTTGTTTTCGCGCTTTGCCGCGCCGAAAATTGACCGCGCATTGTGCGAACTCGGCAACGGGCGGCGGCTGGTGCGTTACAAAACCCGGGCGCTCACGACGGCGGCGTATTTAATCAGCCAATCCGGCGCGCAAAAAATGCTGCATCATTGCCGCGAAATGCGCGAACCCGTCGACAATATGATGGGGGAATGGTGGAAGAACGGCGCCGCTTTTTACAGCGTCCATCCGCCACCGGTTAAGCAAGCGGATTTTCCTTCGCTAATCGGCGGGGAAAAGCGCGGCGCGAAATATTCGCAAATGACCGTCCCCCAAAGAATCGCCGCATCCCTCGCCCGCAAACGCGAAAGATGGGCGTGCCGCATTTACTTGCGAACAAATCCGCCGAAAAAGAAAACTACGGCAACTCCACGGGAATGAAAAAGAATCTCGTCATCGTGCGCGCGGGGGAAAACTCGCTGCACCGCGAATGGCTTTCGCCCGGGCGCGAGTGGGATATTATCGTCAGCGGTTACGGCGACGCGCCGCCCGAAGAGGAAGAAGAATGCATCGCGCATTATTTCAAGGGCGCGAAATGGAACGGCATTTACGACGCAATCGCCGCGAATGAGGATTTTGTTTTTTCGCACGAGCGGATTATGCTGCCGGACGACGATTTGCGCATGCGCGCCGCCGACATTAATGCGCTTTTCGCAATCGGCGAAGCGCTGGATTTGCGGCTTTACCAACCCTCGCTCACGGGGCATTTTTCGTGGGCGCACCTCAACTGCCGCCGCGACTGCCTCGCGCGGTGGGTGGGAATGGTGGAAATAATGACGCCGGTTTTGCACCGCGACATTTTGCGTTTGCTCTGGCGGGATTTTCGCCAAATGCGAAGCGGGGTTGGAATGGATTATTACTGGCAAGTGTTTTCCGGCTTTCCGCACACCGCGGTTTTGGACTGCGTTCCCGTGGAACACACCCGCCCTATTGGAAGCAGGCAGCCGGACGCGGCGGAGGACGAGTCAACCGTCAACTGTTTGCGCCGGGGGTTTTCTTTGTCCGGTTTTGCGCCCTGGGCGGGGTCGTTTTACGGCGACATCGCCGCCGTAAAAAACGATTTAAGCGTTTCGTGGATTGACGGTGTCCCAGAAATTCGCAGCCGCAAATACCGGCGACTGTTAATTGGCGAAAGGCGGCATTCGCTGGATTTTCCCCGGCGAAAACCGGCGCGCGCGGAAAATAAAAACCCCCGCGACGCGGCGACAACCAAACTCGCCGAAGTTTTCAACGAATACGCCGCGGACAAGGATTTTTCCGTCCTCTCCCGCAACGACTGCCGTCCGCCGCTTTCGGCGGAAAAGAAAAGCGGCGGCGGCATAACAGCGATGCCGGCGCAAAACGGACAACGGTAGCATGCGCCAAGAATCCGCATTTCAGGAAATTATCCGGACGCCGCGCCTTCTGTTTGCGGACGGACTTTTTCTTTTGGGGATGCGCCCGCCCGCTTACCGTAAAGGAAGGGAGTGGATTCGCGTTACGGTTTCCGGCGGCGGAATTGTCTTCAAAGATTACAACTGTTTTCAAAGCAGGTTTTCCGCGCTGAAATCCCTGACGCTTTCCGCTTTTAACCGGCGCGAATTGCCGCGCGGCAATTACCGTTTTTGGATTAATGCCGGGGACGAATACCGCCGCGGAGATTTGGAGCGTTATTATCATTTCGCCGCGGGCAAGCCGCAGTATCCGTGCTTTTCCTTTTGGAATTGGCCCGAAGCGGGGCTGGACTTTGAGCGGACTGCGCGGGAAATCGCCGAAGCAGGGTTAAAAACGCCGGAAACGCGAAAAGTTTTTTTGGATAGGCGCGCTTGAAACAAGCCCGCTTCGCTCGCGTTTGTTTGAAATCGGAAAAAACCGGCCGGATTTGTTTGACATTCGGGCGCACAATTTTTCCGGCGGCAGTCCGGACAAAGAGAGTTTTGTCACCCTGCCCGGACATTGCCGGTGGAGCGCGCTGCTTGATGTGGAGGGGCGGGGATATTCCGGACGGCGAAAATATCTTTTTTATTCCAACCGCCCGCTGCTCATTGTTGACGACCAATGGCGCGAGTTTTGGCAGGACGGTCTGCGCCCGATGGTGCATTATGTCCCCGTCAGGAGCGACCTCGGCGACCTTGTGGAAAAAGCGGAACTTTTGCTGAACAACGAACCGTTGCGCCGGGAAATAGCGGAAAACGCCCTCGCATATGCCCGCAACAACATAACCAGGGAATCCGCATACCGGTAAATTGAATTGGTGTTTAACCACGCAAAAGAACGCGGCGTCCGAAGTTTTTTGCGGCAAGGATAATTTTCCCGTGGTTCTCTTTGTCCGGCAAAATTGCCCGCGCTTATTTTATGTCATCCATTTATTGACAATCCAGCGCACCATCGGTTTGCTTTTTCCGTTATTTTTTCGCGGCGGAATGATTCGCCGTTTTCCCTGGCCGGTCTCGTTACACCTCTCCAGAGGTGTAACGGATTTGCCATGAGCGGCGTCCCCGCCGCTCCTAATCGTCTTAGTTTGAGCGGGCGGGGACGCCCGCTCTTTTTGGCTGCGTTACACCTCTGGAGAGGTGTAACGAGTACGGTTGCCGGGCTGCGGGGAGTTATAAAATTGTCGGCAGCATTGCGGCTATTAGCATTAGCGCCATTGTCACATTGAAGCAGCGCAGCCAGAGGGGGTTCTTTTTCAGAAAGCCGCCGATGCCGGCGCCGAACAGTCCCCACAAGGAAACACAGGGAAAACTGAAAAACAAAAACACGCCGGCTATCATCGCCGCCTGCAAAAAAACCGCGCCGCCGCCCATAAAAGCGGTCGTCGCGCCCGCCGCCATCGCCCACGCCTTCGGGTTCACCCACTGAAAAAGCGCCGCCTGCAAAAATGTCATCGGGCGTTTTTTTGCGCTTTCTTCGCCGATGCCGGCGAAGGCGATGCGCCACGCTATCCAGAAAACAAAAAAGAACGCGGCGTAACCCATAACCGAATGCAGGCGCGGCGATTGCCGGAAAACTTCGCCCAGCCCGGCGCCGACAAGAAATGTCATCGCGGAAAAACCGATGCAAATTCCGGCAATGTGCGCGACCGTGCGCGCAAAACCGAAGTTCACCGCCGAAGCGGTGACCATCATATTGTTCGGCCCCGGCGTTATCAGCGTGGAAAACGCGAAAGCGGCAAGGGGAAGAATCACGCCCGCGTCAATCATCCCCCCATTTTACCGAAAACAAACTTCGCCGCGAAATTTAAATATTTGTTTTTTCGCATTATCTTATGCCGCATTCAAAGCCAGCGCTTGCGGCGTTTGTAGGATTTTATGTTTTTGAACGACTTGCGCTCGCGGTGCGAGCCGAGGTAAAACTCCTTGACATCCTCGTTTTCGCGCAGTTCTTCGGCGGTTCCGTGCAGGGCGATTTTGCCCTGCTCCATCACATAGCCGCGCCCGGCGACGCGCAGCGCCATATTCGCGTTTTGTTCCACAAGAAGAACGGTTACGCCCAGTTCGCGGTTGAGTTTTGCGATGATGGAAAAAACCTCGCGCACCAAAAGCGGCGAAAGCCCCATGGAGGGTTCGTCCATCAAAATCAGCCGCGGCGCGGCCATAAGCGCGCGCCCTATCGCGAGCATTTGCTGTTCGCCGCCGGAAAGATAACCGGCGAGCCCGCGCCGCTCTTTAATGCGCGGAAAATAATGAAACACTTTGCGCAGGTTTTCCTCTTCGCCGTTCGGGTCGGCGGCGTGCGCGCCCAAAAGCAGGTTTTCCAAAACGCTCATATCCTGAATAATGCGCCGCCCCTCCATCACCTGAAATATGCCGCGGCGGACGATGTCGTCGGGGCGCAACCCGTCTATGCGCGCGCCGCCGTAAAGTATTTCTCCGCGCGTGATTGCGCCTTCCTCGCTTTTGAGCAGCCCCGATATTGCTTTGAGGGTTGTGGATTTTCCGGCGCCGTTCGCGCCCAGCAGCGCGGTTATCCCCCCGGCTTCCGCATGCAAACTCAGCCCGCGCAAAACCAGCGCGACTTCGTTGTATATCACTTCAATGTTATTAACCGCCAAAAGCGGCGCGGCGGCGGCGGGGTTGCCGTTCGCCGCGGGCGAAGCCGTTACGGTTTGTTCCATCCGCTCACCGCTTTCACTTCCAAAAACTCCTCCAAGCCGAAAACACCGCCTTCGCGCCCGACGCCGGAATGTTTGTAACCGCCGAAAGGCGCGCCCGAATGCAAATGCGCGCCGTTTATTTGCACCATTCCCGAACGCAGCCGTTTTGCGATTCTCCGCGCGCGTTCTGCGTCGCCGGTTTGGATGTAGTTTGTCAAACCGTATACGGTGTCGTTCGCCGCCGCAACCGCTTCTTCTTCGCCGTCAAAGGGCGCGACGGCGAGCACCGGGCCGAATATTTCCTCGCGCGCTATTGTCATTTCCGGTTTGACATCGGCGAAAACCGTCGGGCGCACAAAATACCCGCGCCCGCGCCCTTCGGGACGGCCGGTTCCGCCGGTGACAAGCCGCGCGCCTTCGTCTATTCCGCTTTGTATCAGCCGCTGGATTTTCTCAAACTGCGCGCGCGAAACAACGGGGCCGATGTGCTTTCCTTCTTTTTCCGCCGCGTTGGTTTCGGTCTTCTTTGCGGTTTCCGCCGCGGACTGCACGGCTTTTTCGTATATGGATTTTTCCGCAAACATTCGCGTCGGCGCGTTGCACGATTGCCCGGTGTTGTTGAAGCAGTGCCGCGCGCCGCGCACGACGGCTTTTTCGTCGGCGTCGGCGAAAATAATGTTCGCGCCTTTTCCGCCGAGTTCCAAACTGACGCGCTTGAAAGTGTCCGCCGCGTTTTTGGAAACGCGCGCGCCCGCCCGCGAAGAACCGGTGAAGGAAACCATATCCACATCCGGATGCGCCGAAAGGCGCTCGCCGACGACGGCGCCCTCGCCGTTTATGAGATTGAAAACGCCCGGCGGAAAGCCGGAGTCGTGAATCATTTCCGCAAAAAGCATCGCCGAGAGCGGCGCGATTTCCGAAGGTTTGAGAACCGCCGCGCAGCCGGCGGCGAGAGCGGGCGCGGCTTTCAGCGTGATTTGATTCATCGGCCAATTCCAGGGCGTGATGAGCGCGCAAACGCCAATCGGCTCGCGCAGCACGGCGCCGCCGTTTGTTTCGCGCTCAAACTCGTAATCCTCCAACTCGGAGATGAAGGTTTGCAAATGTCCTTCGCCGGCGCCGACTTGCGCCGCCCGCGCCATCGTAATCGGCGCGCCCATTTCCAAAGATATCGCCTCCGCCATTTCGTCCGCGCGCTTTTGGTATTGCGCGAGAAGTTTTTGCAAAAGCGCGAGGCGTTCCTTTTTTTCGCTTTGCGACCATTCGGCAAAAGCCGCCCGCGCCGCGGCGACTGCGGCGTCGGCGTCCTCTTCGCCGCCGAAAGATATCACCGCGCAGGGTTCTTCGGTGGAGGGATTAATAACCTCGGCGTCATGCGCGCGCAGGGGCGCGGACCATTTCCCGCCGATGTAAAACTTCCGCTTGTCAAGCATCGCTTCGCTCCTTTTGTTTTATTATTTTATGGGACAACCGTTTCTTAAAAAAAGCGCCGTCCAGAAGAAGGGCGTATTTTTGTGTCATCGTCAATCGGAAAAAGGCGGGGTTAGGTGCGCGGAACGCCTTCCAGCCAAGGGCTTCTTCTTTGGGATCACGGCGCACGGTCCCCCTGTTTGATTGGGGGCCATTAAACCACATCTTCGGCGCCTTTGTCAACTCCCCGCTTCTGCCGCGCCGTTTGCGCCCGCGAGCAGGCGGGCGGGGGCTTCGGCGGCGAGGCGGCTTTCGGCGGTTTGGCAGTATTGCGAGGAGATTTCCACGCCCAAATAATCGCGCCCGGTGCGGCGGGCGACCAGCGTCGTCGTCCCCGCGCCGTTGAAGGGATCCAACACGGCATCGCCGCGAAAACTAAAAAGCAGCAAAACCCGCCGCGCCAATTCCTCCGGAAACATTGCCGGATGACCGTGCTTGGATGCGCGCTCCGGCGCAATCGCCCATTTGCCGTAGACCCATTTCTTAAAGTCCTCGCCGCTGATGTCGGCGTTTTCGCGCAAGCCGGGTTTTTTGATTCCGCCCTTGCAGAAAACTTCCACAAACTCCCACGAGTATTTGAGATACGGCGCCGAGGGGCTTTTCCAACTTCCCCAGGAAGTGTATTTGCAGTTGTAGTTGTTTTTTTCCCAGAGGATTTCGCCTTTCCAAATCATCCCGCGGCGCAGCAAATGCCGGCTGATGATGTGGTGCGAGGGGACATAATCCGAAAACAGCGGCTGCACATTGACAACAACGCGCCCGCCGTCCTTGACGACGCGAACGCATTCGTCCAAAATGCGAAAGAGTTTGCGAAAGTATTCGCGCCAGTTTTTGTCGTCGCGCGCGCCGCCGTAATCCAGCCCGAAGTTGTAGGGCGGCGAAGTGAAAACGATGTCAATGCATTCATTCGGAAGTTCGCGCAAAAAGATTTCGCTGTCGGCGCAAACGATTTTGTTGCGATATTCTTCCGGAAGTTCGCAACCGCCGCGCGCGCGGGTTTTTGCCGCCGATTTTAGTTCCCGGAATTCCCCCGCCGCGCCTTCGCGCCGTTTTTTTATCTTTTCATTTTTCATTTCTCGCTTTCGCCGCCGGAAGGTTTGGCGAAAGGGTTTGCGACTACGGCGAAAGTGAGGAGCGCTTTTGCGAGGAGTTTTTTTTCGCCCGCTTTTTCGCCGAAAACCTCGGCTTCGCCGATTATCAGCCGCCGCCCGGTTTTGATAACGCGCCCCTCCGTCAGCAACCGTTCGCAATCGCCGGGGCGCAACAAATTCAATTTGTATTCCGCCGTCAACACGCGCTCGCCCTCGGCGACGACAGTGGATGCGGCGACGCCGGCGGTGTGGTCGGCGACGACGGCATATAAACCCCCGTGAATAACGCCGCCCTGATTCAAAAGTTCCGCGCGCGAAGACAAAACGCTGCGGCAAAATCCGCGTTCCAGCGCGATGATTTCCAAGCCGACAAATTGCGTAAAGCGCGAAGCGCGCACGACCCAGTCGGCGTGCGACAAATCCCCGCAGCCGGGGGCCTTACCTTCGCCGGCATTCATAAAGAATGACGGGCGCGCGCGCGTTTGCGTTCTTTAATACCCCAGCCAATCTTTGCGCCGCGGCAAAGTTGTTTCCGCAATTTTTTCCACGGTAACTTTCCCGCCTTTGTTCACGCCGCGGTAGACATTCACAGTCATTGTCCCCCGGTGGTCGTCCGGCGACCATGTGGAGGGAATGCAAACGCCTTCCAGCCCTTGCGGCACCCAGTTTTGGCGCGCGTACATTCCTTCTTTTATTCCGGGGCCGGTAACTTCGCCTTTGTTTTCCAAAGACCATTCCATCGCCTCTTTCATATAGAAAGCGCTGCAGACGCCGCGGATGTAATGATGCGTGCGGAAGTCGTCGTCGCCGGCTATTTCGCGCACGAGTTTCATTCCCGGCGCGTCGCTGTCCCAGAAGGGAGTCGCCGCGACGAAATGCATATCGGCGCCGTCGCCCGCGCTTTCCAAAACGAGCCGGTCGCCCGCCCATATATTCGCGAGAAATTTAAAATCCGCGCCGACGGTCGCGCACGATTTCAGCAGCGAAACAACGGAGCCGCCGAGGTTTGCGAGGAAGGCGTAGTTTGCGCCCTGCTCCTGCATTGTCAGGCACTGCGCTTTAAAGTCGGCGGGCTTCATTGAAACGACTACCGGCGGCAGCACTTCAAAACCGAGTTCCGCCGCGTATTCCGCGCACGCTTTTTTCGGCGCTTCGGGGTAGGGATGCTGCGCCCCGGCGTGGACGAACTTCGGCTTTCCGTTTTTGCCGCTGTTTTTCCAATCTTCCGCCGCCCACTTTGCCAAAGCGCGGCAGCCGTCGGAATAGGAGGGGCCGTAAAAGAAGTTATACGGCGCCGGTTTTTTTGTGTTCGGATTCGCCCCGGTCGGGTCGGTCAGGTGGCCGGAATACGAGGCCGAATAGGTCGGGATTTTGTCGCGCGCGACGAAGGATATCAGCGCTTCGGTGTCGCCCGTCCCCCATCCTTGCAGCGCCGTCATTCCCCCGCTGCGCGCGCGCCATTTGTTGTATTGCGCGACCGCCTGCGGGACTTTGTAACTGTAATCCACCGATTCAAATTCCAGCAGTTTGCCGAGCGCGCCGCCCTTGCTGACGATGTGGTTGAGCGCGTCCAAAACGCCCGGGCCGTAGTATTTGCCGACAAACGCCGTCGGGCCCGTGTAATCGCGCAAATGCCCGACGAACACTTTTTCCGCCGCCAGCGCGGGCGGTGCGGCGCAGGCCAACGCCAGCGCGAACACAATGAGTTTTGTTTTTTTCATGGTTTTCCTCCGTGCGAGAAAGGGTAATACTTCCAGTAGGCCTTCGCCACCAGCCATCGGTGGCGCAAGCCGTCCGGCTCAAAGATTAAGAATAACACAATTGCCAGCCCGATGGCCATCTCCTTGAAATACGGCAGCGAATCGGCGATGCCGCCCGCGCGCGCAAACTCCGTCCGCGCCAGCGCGGCATTCGCCGCTTCCATCACTTCCGGCAGCAAAACGATAAAAGCCGTTCCCATAATTGTCCCGCTCACGGTGCCGGCGCCGCCGATGACGACCATCGCCAAAAACAAAACCGAAAGAAAAATGTTAAACCCCTCGGCGGAAACAAAACCCAAATAATGTCCGTAAAGCGCGCCGCCGACTCCGGCGTAAAAAGAAGAAAGCCCGAAAGCGAGCAAACGGTAGCGCGTGAGATTAATGCCAAGCATTTCCGCCGAAAGATAATAATCGCGCAACGCGACCAAAGCGCGCCCGTCGCGGCTGCGCCGTAAATTGACCGCGGCAAACGAAAGCAATAAAAACCAAAACAAAACCAGATAATAATAACGCGCGTCGGTGTTAAGAATAAAACCGAAAATGCTGACTTGTTCCGCCGCCGCGCCGTATGCGCCGCCGGTAAAACTCTCGGCGCGAATGAAAAAATCCTCCAATATAAATTGCGCCGCGAATGTCGCGATGGCCAGATACAAACCCTTAATGCGCGCCGCCGGAGCGCCGAATATTAAACCGACCGCGGTCGTCATCAGCCCGGCGAGCGGTATGCAAAAAAACACCGGCACCGGAGTGTTCGTCGCCAGCCACGCCGAAGCGAATGCGCCGAAGCCGAACATCGCGCCGTGCCCCAGCGATATCTGCCCGGAAAGCCCGACCAAAATATTGAGCCCGATGGCGGCGACGCCGTAATATCCGATTTGCATCGCCAGCGAAAGCGCGTAAACATCCGCAACCGCCGGCAAAAACAAAAGCGCGACGACCCCCAGCCAAACGGCGACAAGCGACCCCCGCGAATGGCAAACCGCCATATCCGCCGCATAACTCATCCGAAAATCTCCGCAAGGCCGGGGAATAACAATATGGCTCACGCCCGCAATTTTACATCAACGGGCAAATCAACCGTCATTCCCAACCCCCGTCATTCCCCAAACCCCGTCATTCCAGCGGAAGCTGGAATCCATACCATCCCCGCAAAAAGGACAAACTCATCCCCGCCCGCAAACAACGGCGAAAAGGAAAAACCCTATGGATTCCAGCTTTCGCCGGAATGACGATGTGGATTCCAGCTTTCGCGGGAATAACGATTACCGTTCCCCTTTTGCCGGCGGTTTGGTTATCTGTTTGATTTCGTTTTTGGCGGTGAGTTGCAGGAGAATCAAACCCGCCCGCAGCGCCAGCGCTATTGGCTCTTCTTCGTCCGCCGGCACTTCTTTGCGCGTCAGCGCGCGCTTGAACATCATCACTCCGACGATTTTCTTCCCCCGCGAATATTTTTTAAGCACACGCTTAAACTGCGGCAGCCGCCGCTCCGCGAAATCGCGCACACCTTCCGGGCGCAGCGCGCGCTTGACTTCCACGACCACGGTCGCGGCCGGATTCAAACCGACGATGTCGTATTCGCATTCCGCTTGTCCGTTGGCGATGCGCACTCCGGCGAAGAATTCGTCAATCGCAATACCCCCGATGCTCTTCACTTTCCGCAAGGCCGCGAGGCATTCGTCCTCCAGCATCATCCCCTCGCCGTTGGTGTAGTTGCCGACGGTTTTGTTCGTTTGCGCGGCAATCCGCCCCGCTTCCGCGAGTTGTTTGTCCACTTCTTTGCTCCGCTTTGCCGCCGCCGCCGCCTCTTTGCGCCGTTCTTCCATCAGGAGCCGGATATCTTCCGCCACCGCCGCCAGCACCTTTTCCACACGGTCAAGGCGCGACTCCGATTCCGTTTTTTGCACAGTCATTCGGGGATTATAGCATCCACCCTTTCTAACTATACCCCCCGCCGCTTGCGGGGGGGGGTGAGGGGGGGAATCTGCGGCGGCGGGATTTGTGGTTTTCCCCCCCCCCCACCCCCCCCCATCGGAGATGGGGGGGGGGTTGACTTTTATCCCCGTCATTTCCAACCACCCCCCCCCCCATCTTTGATGGGGGGGTGAGGGGGGGGAATCTGCGGCGGCGGGATTTGTGGTTTCCCCCCCCCCAACCCCCCCCATCGGAGATGGGGGGGGTTGACTTTTATCCCCATCATTCCACTCCCCCGTCATTCCAGCGGAAGCTGGAATCCATACAATCCCCGCGAAAAGGACAAACTCATCCCCGTCCGCAAACAACGGCGAAAAGGAAAAACCCTATGGATTCCCCCCTCCGCGGGAATAACAATTACCGTTCCCTCTTCACCGGCGGTTTGGTTATCTGTTTGATTTCGTTTTTGGCGGTGAGTTGCAGGAGAATCAGGCCCGCCCGCAACGCAAGCGCAATCGGTTCGTCCTCGTCCGTCGGCACTTCCTTTCGCGCCAGCGCCCGCTGGAACATCATCGCCCCCACCACTTCCCGCCCCTGCGAGTATTTTTTCAATATCCGCCTAAACTGCGGCAGCCGCCGCTCCGCGAAATCGCGCACCGCCTCCGGGCGCAACGCCCGCTTCACTTCCACCACCACCGTCGTGGGGACGCTCAAGCCGACGATGTCGTATTCGCCTTCCATTTGCCCGTTGGCGGCGCGCACTCCAGCGAAGAATTCGTCAATCCGGATGCCCCCGATGCTCTTCACCTTCCGCAATGCCGCGAGGCATTTGTCCTCCATCATCCGCCCCTCGCCGTTCGTGAAGTTGCCCCACTGTTTGTTGAGGTCTTCCATCCGCCGGTCAATTTTTTCGCCGCGCCTTGCCGCTTCCGCATCGCGCTTTGCCGCTTCCGCCGCCGCTTTACGGCGCTCCTCCGCCGTTTGACGGATTATTTCCTCGGTGATATTCTGCTTTTCCGCAATCGCCGCGAGCGATTCTTCTATGCGGGCAAAGCGCAAGTCGGAGGCGGTTTTTTCGGTATTTGCCATTTGCCGATTATAGCAAACCCCCGTCATTCCCTCCCCCGTCATTCCAGCGGAAGCTGGAATCCATACCATCCCCGCGAAAAGGACAAACTCAGCCCGTCCGCAAACAACGGCGAAAAGGACAAACCCTATGGATTCCAGCTTTCGCCGGAATGACGATGTGGATTCCCGCTTTCGCGGGAATGACAAGGATTATTTACCCCCCGCCGCTTGCGGGGGGGGGTCGGAGTTTGCCGTCCACATCGGCAGATG
>JAHRAH010000023.1 GCA_020027345.1 Gammaproteobacteria bacterium
CGGAAATGATTTTTTTGATCCGCGTCATGTTGTCTTCCACGGCATTTCTCCTTTTCTGTGGGATTCGTCCTTCGCGGCTTCGCACAGAGCCGCCGCTTAAGCCGCCGCCATTCTATCAAATATTTTCGCGCGCGCGGCAGTTATTGTTTTATGCCCGCCGCAAGCGGCGGGGGGGTGTCCGCGAAACCTTTGTCATTCCCGCGAAAGCGGGAATCCAGAATTACGATGTTGCGGCTGGCAACTGGATTCCCGCTTTCGCGGGAATGACAAGGGGGGAGGGAATGACAAGGTGTTGCGGGCGCATTTCACTTTCTTTACTTCCTTCACTTCCTCCACTTTCTTCACTTTCTCCACCCCCCCGGAGTTTGCCGTCCCCATCTGCCGATGGGGACGGCACACTCCGACCCCCCCCCGCAAGCGGCGGGGGGTATAGTTGGTTTGAGTTTTCCCCCCCAGCCCCCCAGCCCCCCCAGCCCCCCCCATCGGAGATGGGGGGGGGTTAAAGAGGGGGGGGTAATTGGGGTTTATTGGACGGGGGTGTGGTTGAAGGTGGGGAGGTTGGATACTTTTTTTGGGCCGCCGTAGGTTTTTAGGAGGGCGGATTGGTCGGCGGCGGCTTGGTTGTCCGCTTTTTCGGGGTCGGTTATTTTTTGGAGGCGGGCGCGCATTTTTTGGAGGGCGTCGGCGTGGGCGGGGTCGGGGGCGAGGTCGGTTGTTTCGCCGGGGTCGGTTTGCAGGTTGAAGAGTTGGGGGGGACTGTTGCGGGCGTAGTGGATGTATTTGTATTGTTTGTGCCGGAGCATAAAGATGCCGACGGGGCTGCCGCCGTCGTGGTATTCGCTGAATGCGGGGCGGGCGGGTTCGGGGGTGTTGACGAAATCAAAGAGGGGGCGGGAGCGCCAGTTTGCGGTCGGGGGACGGGGAGGGAGACCGAGTGTTGCTTCGGCGGTGGCGGCGATGTCGGTTAGGGAGGTCGGGGTTTGGACGACTGCGCCGAGGGGGATGCCGGGTCCGGCGAGGATCATCGGCACTCCGGCGGATTCTTCGTACATGAGGGACTTCGCCCAAAAGCCGCGGGCGCCGAGCATTTCGCCGTGGTCGCTGACATAGAGGACGACGGTCTCTGCGGCGGCGCCGGATTCTTGGAGTGCGGCGAGGGTTTGGCGGATGTTGTCGTCCAGAAAGGTGCAGAGTGCGTAGTAGCATCGGCGGGCGAGGGCGCGGGCTTTGTCGTCGGGGAAGTGGTCGTCGTAGTTCCAGAAGGCGCGCATTTGGCGGAGGACGGGGTGCGACGGCGGGGGGGACTTCGGCGGCGGGGGGACTTCGCAACCGTCGTATTTTTGGAGATGTTCCTTCGGGGCGACGAGGGGATAGTGCGGGGAGACGAAGGATACGAAGAGCGCCCACGGTTTTTTGTTGGCGGCGTTTTTTGCGAGCCAGCGGCGGGCGGCGGCGGTGATTTTGCGGTCGTAACGGGTGTAGGACGATTCGCCTTCGCCGATGTCGCGGGCGAACTCGGCGGCTTCGGGGTACTCGGGGAGGGGGTCGCGCAGGAGCGCTTGCGGCCAGCCGACGCCGTTGCCGGCGAGATGCATCGGCAGGATTTCTTCGGTAAAGCCGTTGTCGTCATCGGCGGAGCGGAAGTGGAGTTTGCCGACGGAGACGACTGTGCGTCCGGCGTCGCGGAGTTTGCGCATCCACGATTGGCGGGTTTTTCCGGAGAAGGGTTGGGCGGAGGACCAGCAGCGGTTTTCAAAGACGGGGGCGCCGGTGGCGATGCAGGCGCGGGCGGGGACGCAGATGGGGGAAGGAGTGTAGGCGTTGTTGAAGATTGCGCCTTTGGCGGCGAGGGTGTTTAGGGTTGGGGTTTGGGCGAGGGGGTGTCCGTAGCAGCCGGCGGCGTTGCGGGTGTGTTCGTCGGAGCAGAGGATTAGGAGGTTGCGGGGGGGCATTTGGGGGATATTAGCATTGGGGGGACTGTTGTTTTATTGGTGTTGCTTTGTTTCGCTGGTTCCACCCCCCCGGAGTTTGCCGTCCCCATCAGGCGATGTGGACGGCAGACTCCGACCCCCCCCCCGCAAGCGGCGGGGGGTATAGAAATTGGAGTTTCCCCCCCCCAACCCCCCCATCGGAGATGGGGGGGGGGTTTAAGGGTGACTCCTTTT
>JAHRAH010000044.1 GCA_020027345.1 Gammaproteobacteria bacterium
CGCAACGCTTTCGTTGCCCGGGTGGTGTTCAACTACAACCGCACGCGGCTGAAATGCCTAAACCGGCAAACCCCCCTCCAATGCCTGCACAACCAAACGAACACGAACACCTTCGCGGGAATGACAAAAATCCTGTCATTCCCGCGAAAGCGGGAATCCAGAAAACCATCCCCCGCCACCGTTGCAACCACAAAGCAACCAAAATCACCCCCCACCCCAACAGCGTCATCCCCGCACTTTTTCCTCGTCACCAACCGCCCGTTTGGGAACGCATCCCGCCAAAACGCCAACGACATCGGCAGCAAATCCACCCCCATTTGCGTCATTCCCGCACTCCTATTAAAAGGCGGGAATCCAGCAAACCAAAAGCCCCAACAGGGGCGACGCTATAAAACACAGGGCAACGCCCTGTGAATCCCGCCGCTTTTTATGCTCCACCCTTCCGGCGCCTCGGTTCTGCTATAATTCCTAACATGGACAAAAACCCCGCCCAAAAGCAACTGTTTGTCAGTCATATCCACGAGGAAGCCCCGCTCGCGGTTACTCTGAAAAATTGGATTGTGCCATCCTTTTCCGGGCAGTGCAAAGTGTTTGTCAGTAGCGATGGGGATAACATACCGCCGGGAGACCGGTGGCTTGACAGAATTGAGGATGCGCTTGCGGAATCTTCCGCTTTCCTCGTCCTCTGCAGCCCGGTTTCCATAACGCGCCCCTGGATCAATTTTGAGACCGGTTGCGGATGGCTTAGGAAAATCCCCGTGATTCTCCTCTGCCACTCGGGTCAAAAGATAGGGGAATTGCCCCTTCCCCTCTCATTACTCCAATCCCTGGAATTGGAGAGCGAAAGTGTCGTTCCCGATTTGCTCTCCGGGCTTGCCAAACACTTCGGTTTTCCCGAGGTCCCGCCCATTGACGAGCAAAAAATGACGAGTGAACTGCTCACGGCAGTAGCATCCATACGGCAAGGGGAGGGGAAAATTTCGGCGAAGCCCTCCGCATTAACGGACGATATCTCGCCGGAAGCGCTGGAAATACTTAAATTTTTTGGCGCTTTGCCCTCAAACTGCAAAATAACCACGCTCGAATTGGCGCAGCATTTTTCCATGCGGGAAAATCGCATGGAGTATTTTATTGACCGCCTTCTTAAAACCGGTTGGATATTTTTTATAGGACACAAGCCGACTACATATTTCTTGACCAGCCGGGGCAGGGAATATTTGTTTGAGCGGGGCTTGCTTTAACGGAACGACAGTTTCCGTCATCCCCGCCACCGAGCGCCAACGGCGTCGGCGGCTGATTTGCGCCATTAGCGTCATTCCCGCACCCAACGCCGTCCTCGCAAATTAACCCTCCCCCGTCATTCCAGCGAAAGCTGGAATCCATAACCAACCCAATCAAACCGCAGAATCCACCCCCTTCCGCAAAACTCGGCGAAAATCATAACGCCCGAATGGATTCCAGCTTTCGCTGGAATGACGGGGGGAATAACGAAAGAGTGCAAAAATACCACCGATGCGACTGCTGCGGCGACGGCAAACTCCAATTCTCCAATGACGACAACCTGCCGTCATCCCCGCCCCGAACAGCATTGCCGCCGTCAGCGATTAAGCAAATCCGTAATCCGGTCGGCGGATATGGCAAAATTCAAATTCTCGCCGCCTTTGCGTTGAAATGTCGTGACGCCCACAAGATTACCGTTGCCGTCAAACAACCCCCCGCCCGAAGAGCCCGGCGAAATCGCCGCATCCGTCTGAATATACGCCGAGCCATAATCATCCTCCCGCTTCGCCGAAACAACCCCCCGCGAAAGCGTGTATTCCAATCCCTGCGGCGCACCAATTGCATACACCTCCTCGCCGATGCTCACCTGCCGTGTCCCCCGCATTTTAACCGCCGTCCCGCCAAGCCCGTCCGCCCGCAAAAGGCACAAATCCCCCTGATGACGAAACACCTCGGCAACCGAACGAAATTCCGCGCTTATTTTCCGCCCCTTTGCGTTCCCCTTGTAAACGCGAATAAGCGCGTCATCCTCAACAACATGACAATTCGTCGCCACCATATCCGGCCGCACAATCACCCCGCTCCCCTCCCGACTTTCCGTCTTTATCACCACCACAAACCCCCACGCCTTAGCAAAAACATCCTCCGCCCCTCCGCCGCCCGCCGCCGGCTTCTCCTCATATTTTTCCAAAGCGGCAACCGCCGACCATTTTTTGTATCGTCGTGCAATATCCAAAGGCGTTCTACCATCATCGGCTGTTGCGTCTAAATAAGCCCCAACTTTGACAAGCGCGGTTATCACCTTTGCGTGTCCTTCCCCTGCCGCCCAATGCAACGGAGTATATCCATATTCGTTTGTTTGATTGACATCCGCACCGGCTTCGGCAAGGACGGCTATCGCCTTTGCGTGTCCTGCCTCTGTCGCAGAATGCAACGGAGTAAGGCCATCTTTGCCCGCCCGATTGACATCCGCACCGGCTTCGGCAAGAGCAACTATCGCCTTTGCGTATCCATGCCATGCCGCAGTATGCAACGGAGTAGCACCATCCTTAACTGCTTGATTGACATCTGCACCGGCTTCAATAAGCGCAGTTATCGCACTCACATGTCCAGCGAATGCCGCCGAATATAGTGGAAACCCGCTATCATTTTTTCGTTGATTAACATTTGCCCCAGCTTTGATAAGTACGGTTATCGCGTTTGCGTGTCCCTGCCGTGCCGCCCAAATTAGCGGGACAACGCCGTCTTTGTCCTTCCGATTGACATCCGCCCCGGACTCGACAAGCCGCTTAATCTTGGCAACATCGCCATATCCGGCGGCGCAATGCAGCGGATACTCTTCGCCGTTTTCAGCGCACCATTCCTCCAGCCCTTGCGCGTTGGCGGCAACCGCCATCCCCCCGCACAGGGCGAAAAGGATAAAAATCGCCACCCGCCTAAGCACGATTATTCCAACTTTGCGCCAAAGCCGGCGCAAGGAGGCGAAAACTCTCGCCGGAGCAAAATTCAAAATCGTCCGGGCGGTTGCACTGAAATCGGAAAATCACCATTAAATCCAACGATGCGTCAAGGTTGACCTGATGGACGGTAATGCGCACATTGTTCGCCGCCCCTCGGTCGGCACCGAGCAATCGCAAAACATCATCCGTATAAATAGGCGGAATCTGACCAAAGCCCCGGACCGGAGCCACCCTTACCCTTGCCTTTAGCCCGGTATAATCGGGATAGAGAAAAATCCGCCCGCCACCGTCGTCCCATTCCGGGCGCAACGCTATGCCGCTGTTTTTGTACTCCTGCAACTTATGGGCCACGCCTATGTATGTGTCCCTCTTCATTTGGTCATCGTAGCCGTTGCCGAAACGCATCCTGTATCCCCACGGAAACAAAAAATCATACCGCCCCTTGCCGTCCGGCAGCGGCTTGGCGAAAGTTTCAAATTCGTCGGTGGCTTTGCGCCCCATCGTCCGCGCCAAAACCGTAAACGGATATTCGTCGGCGGTTTGCTCGTCCAAGTCCAGCCACTCCAAAAACCGCCCGCGGTCGGGACGCGATTTGGACATCAGGCGGCGGCTAAACGGCGGCGGCACCGTTTCATCCCGATACACGCCGTTCCAACCGTCGCGCAACCGCATGTTTGCCCCCTCCAAAGTCCGCATCGGCACAAGCGGGAAATTGTGCTTTTTCGCCGCTTGTGTAAAGCAGAGGAGGTAATCCCCGGTTTCGCCGTTGGCGGGAACGCCGCCGTTCACATAACGGGTATGCGTCAGATACGCCGCCGGATACACGCTCCCGTCGGCAAGGCGGCGCCCGGCAAAAATGCCGGTCGGCGGCGTTTGATAATGCGCGGCGGCGGCGGTCATTCCCCCGCCTCCCGCAACGCAGTCAAAACTCGCGCCCGATTAATTTTCAACATACGCACGGTAAACTCCTTGCAAACATCGGGGATTATATCACAAGGAAAGGCATTAATCAAAAGCGCAATGTCGCCGGCGACATCCAGCCCGTCCACAATTTCCGCCCATCGCCCGGCAACGCCGCAGCCGGGGCGCTCGCCGTTAATAATGCGGCACGCTTCGCCGACGGCTTCGGTCGGCTTCAAACACTTGCCGCCCGCCGCCTGCCTAAACCGCGTCTTTCCCTTTTCGCAAAACGCCGCAACGGTGTATCCCCGGTCTTTGGTTGTCAACCGTTCTTTTTGTTCTGCAGGCCTTTCCTTGCAAAACCCCGCGCCGTGGTCAAAAGTCGGAGCAAAACGCGGCATCATTTCATGGTCAACAGCCGGAGCAAAACGCGGCATCTTTTTATCGCCGTCTTTTTCCAAAAACCCCCAATTCTGGTGATGACGGTCGCAGTTGGAAATCAGCGCGTCCAAAACCAGATAGCCGACGAAATAATAAAACGGCGGCTCGCCGCATTCCGGCGGCGGATTCGCCCCAAGCAACGGAGTGCGAAAAACGGATGCGGGAATTGTGTATTCGCGGTGATTGCGCGAAAGGTCGGGATTGTCAACGCCGCGCTCCGTGTAATACCCCCGCATATATTCAAGCGCGAGAAAAAGTTCCGTTCCCCGGAGCGCTTTGGCTTCCAAAAAATCCCGCGAAATCGTGCCGTTCCTGCCGCCGTAGGATGCCAGCCGATATTCCGCGCACGGCAAGCCAAGGCAAGCACAAACGCGCTCAGCGACAATCTCCGCCCAATTTTCGGTGTGGTCGGACGAGGTGTCTTCGCCGACCCATCTTTCGGCGTTGTTGCGTCCTTCCTTAAAAAGCCAGCGCGCGCCGTCCGGAGCGCGCAGCCATTCCTTGCGCTTGCTCCCCTCGCCCTCGTAACCGTCCTTGTTGTAATCGTCAATGGATTGATATGCGAGCGGCGGCGACGGCAACGAGTCGTCCCCCACCGTCAATCCTCCATTGCGTCTATCACCGCTTCGCCGAATTCGGAGGACGACAACACTTTCGCTTCCGGTTTGTTGCGCGCCAAATCGTAGGTTACTTTGCCCGCGCCGATTGCGCCCGCCATTCCGCGCACAATTAATTTTGCGGCTTCGCGCCATTCCATATAGTTGAGCATCATTTCGGCGGAAAGTATCAGCGAACCGGGGTTGGTTTTGTTTTTTCCGGCGTGCTTCGGCGCGGTGCCGTGCGTCGCTTCAAAAACCGCGAGCGCGTCGGAGATATTTGCCCCCGGCGCGATTCCGATTCCCCCGACTTGCGCCGCGAGCGCGTCCGAAATGTAATCGCCGTTCAAATTAAGCGTGGCGATGACATCAAAATCCTGCGGCTTGATAAGAATCTGCTGCAGGAAATTATCCGCGATAAAATCCTTGACGACGACATCGCGCCCGCTTTTCGGATTCTTGAAAACCCGCCAGGGACCGCCGTCCAGCGGCTTCGCGCCGAATTCTTCTTCGGCGAGTTCGTAACCCCAGCGCATAAACGCGCCTTCGGTGTATTTCATAATGTTGCCCTTATGCACCAGCGTCAGCGACTCGCGGTCGTAATCCAAAACATACCGCAGCGCGCGGCGAATCAATCGCTTGGAACCCTCGCTGGAAACGGGTTTGATTCCAATCGCCGAAGTTTGCGGAAAGCGGATTTTATCCACCCCCATTTCCCCGCGCAAGAAATCCAAAACGCGCCGCACTTCCGGCGTTTCCGCCTGCCACTCTATGCCCGCGTAAATGTCCTCGGTGTTTTCGCGGAAGACCGCCATCTTCGTGCGGTCGGCGTGTTTCAGCGGCGAATCAATTCCGCGGTAATACCGTATCGGGCGCACGCACGCGTAAAGATCCAGCCGCTGCCGTATCGCAACATTCAGCGAACGCATTCCGCCGCCGGTCGGAGTCGTGAGCGGGCCCTTTATCGCCACCGCGTATTTTTTTATCGCGTCCAGCGTTTCTTCCGGCAGCCAGTCCTCGCCGCTTGCCGAGCGCCGCGCGGCTTTTTCGCCGGCGTATATTTCCAGCCATTGTATTTTGCGTTTGCCGTCGTAGGCGCGCGCAACGGCGGCGTCGGCGACGGCGCGCATTACCGGCGTAATGTCCGCGCCGATGCCGTCGCCTTCAATAAACGGTATCACCGGATTGTCCGGCGTCAGCCGCTCGCCGCCGGCGCCGACTGTGATAATCTCCTCTTTGTTTTTGTTTTCGTCCGTCATTCGTTTTCCTTTCGCAAAAGCATATTATACGACAAACCCGCCGCCGATTAAAAATAGAAATCAAAGCCGCCAGTCGGCGCGCGCCGCTATTCCCTTGACATCGGCGACGAGCGCGCCCGGCGGCGGGTTTTTGCCGAGTTCGCGAAAGCAATCGTGCGCGACGGCAAAAACAACAACATCCGGTTTTTGCGCGAGAGCGGCGCGAACATCGCAAACAATGTCCACCCCGTATTCCGCCCGCACTTTTTCCGCGTCCGCAATCGGGTCGCAAACCGAAACTTCGCATCCGACTTCGGCAAGCGCGCGATGCATTTCAAAAACGCGGCTGTTGCGCGCGTCCGGGCAGTTTTCCTTAAACGCGCAGCCGAGTATTAAAACTTTCGCGCCGCGCACTGTTGTCCCCCGCCGCATAAGCAAGCGCAAAACCGCGCGCGCGACATGCTCGCCCATCGCGTCGTTTATTTGCCGCGCAGCCAATATCAAATTCGGCGAGTAACCGCAGTTTTGCGCCTTGTGCAAAAGATAATACGGATCCACCCCGATGCAGTGTCCGCCCACAAGACCGGGCGAAAAAGAAAGAAAATTCCATTTGCTCGCCGCCGCCGCAAAAACTTCGCCGCTGTCCAGCCCCGCCGATTCCAAAAGCATCGCCAGTTCGTTCATCAATGCGATATTCACATCGCGCTGCGTGTTTTCCACCGCCTTCGCCGCTTCGGCGACGCGAATGGAAGGAGCGGGCGCAGTCCCCGCGCGGATTGCGGCGCGGTATAAATCGTCCGTGCGCTTTGCCGCCGCCGCAGTGCTGCCCGCCGTTACTTTAATAATGTCGGCGACGCCGCGCGTTTTGTCGCCGGGGCTCAGCCGCTCCGGAGAATACCCGCAAACAAAATCGCGATTAAAACGCAATCCCGAAATCTTTTCCAAAATCGGCGCGCAAAATTCTTCGGTAACCCCCGGATACACCGTGGATTCAATGACAACCAAATCGCCAAGTTTGAGAACGCCGCCGACATCCTCGCACGCCGTGCGCAACGGCGACAAATCCGGTTTTTTGTCCGCGGCAAGCGGCGTCGGCACCGTCACCAAATACGCCGTGCATTCCGCCGCTTCGGCAATGTTCGCGCAAAGCGTCAACTTCGGCAAAATCCCTGCAAGAACATCGCGCGAAACTTCCCCGGTAGAATCCACCCCCGCCCGCAGTTCGGCAACCCTAACCGAATCGGAATCGCAGCCAAAAACCGAAAACCCCGCCCCCGCAAAAGCCCCGCAAAGCGGCAAGCCGACATACCCCAGCCCAACAACGCAAACCCTTTCCCTTTTCTCCCCCCCCGCCATAACCCCCCGATTATACCCCCCCCCGCGTCATTCCCGCGCTCCCATTAAAAAGCGGAAATCCAGCAAATCCCAATTGCGTCATTCCCGCATTCCTGTTAAAAGGCGGGAATCCAGCAAATTAAAAACAACCCCCGTCATTCCAGCAAAAGCCGGAATCCATACCGAAACATAAAAACAAACCCATCCGCTACCCGTAAACCTTAGCCGGCAGCCAGACGACCAAATCCTCAAACGCCACGACCAAAGCGATGACAATCAATTGAATGACGACAAAAGGCGCGACGCCCTTGTAGACATCCGTTATCAAAAGCGAAGGCGGCGCCGCGCCCTTCAAATAAAAAAGCGCAAAGCCCACCGGCGGCGTGAGAAACGAAGTTTGCAAAGTTACCGCCACCAGCATAACAAACCAAAGCAAATCCGGAAAATCCACGACGCCGTAACCGTCAAAGCCGAAGCCCAAACTCTCCACCACCGGCGCCATCAGCGGCAGAATAATAAGCGTTATTTCTATCCAGTCCAGAAAAAAGCCGAGCAAAAAAACCACAAACAAAATAAATATCACAATCCCGTAGTTGCCGAAGGGCAGCGAGCCGAGCGCGTCCTCTATCACCTGGTCGCCGCCGAGTTCGCGCAAGACCAGCGCAAAACAAGTCGCGCCGATAAATATGCCGAATATGTTCGCCGAAGTGCGAAATGTTTCCACCGCCGCCGCGCGCAAACCGGCAAAAGAAAAACGGCGGTAATATACCGCAAGCAAAAGCGCGCCGAACGCGCCGATGCCGCTCGCCTCCGTCGGCGTCGCAATCCCGGCGAATATGGAGCCGAGCACGGCGACAATCAAAAAAGCCGGCGGCAAAGCCGAACGCAAAACTTCAACAACCGCCGCAAAATCAATCGGGCGCGCGTTCTCCGGCAACGGCGCGCGCCGCGGGCTGAAAAACCCGACGCCGATAATGTAAAAAATATACAAAAAGCCGAGCAGCAACCCCGGAAAAACCGCGCCGACAAATAAATCCCCCACCGGCAAACCCAATTGATCCGCCATCAAAATAAGCATAATGGAAGGCGGCAATAAAATCCCCAAAGTCCCCGCGCCGGCGACGGTCCCCGAAGCAAGCGGCGCCGCATACCCCTGCTTCATCATCAGCGGCAAAGACATCACCGTAAGCAAAACAACGGACGCGCCGATAATCCCCGTGGACGCCGCCAATATAATCCCGACGACGACGACGGTGACCGCAAGCCCGCCGCGCACTTTGCCGAACAGCGATTGAAAAGCGTTCATCATCCGCTCGGCGACGCCGGAGCGTTCCAGCATATTCCCCATAAAAATAAACATCGGCAGCGCGACCAAAATCCAATTCTCAATCACGCCCTTGTAGATGCGGTTGACGACCAGCCCCAGCGTCAGGTAATCCAGCCCCGTCGCCGTGCCGAACCACAAATCGGAGTAATACCCGACGACCGTAAAAAGCACGCCGACCCCGGCGAGAACATACATCACCGGAAAGCCGGTAAACAACAGCGCGATAAACGCCGTGAACATAAGCAGCACCAGTATTTCGTTTGCGCCCACGGTTACTTCCCTTCCCCCAAGCGCGAAAGCAAAGCGGCAATTTCGCGCATCAGCCGCGCGGCGAGCGCAAAAAACAAAAGCGCGAAACTCGCCGGAATAACGCTCTTAATAAACCACCGCGCCGGAAGCCCGACCGGCGAATCCGATGTCTCCCGCACCCGCCACGAATCGGCGACATAATCCAAACCCTGCAAAAAAACAACGGCGACAAACGGAAACGCCAGAAACAATATCCCGAAAATTTCAATATAGTTTTTCGCCGCCGCGGAATACTTGCGCGCGAAAGCGTCCACGCGAATGTGCGCGTCCGCGACTTGCGCGTAACTCAGCCCGACCATCACCGCCGCCGCGTAAAGATGCCATTCCAGTTCGCCCAAAACGACCTGATGCCCGCCGCTGACAAAATGCCGCAGCGCAACCTGCAGCAGTATCACCCCGACCAGCAATACATTGAGCGCGGCAAAAGCGCGCCCGATTAAAAATATCTGCCGTTCAACAAACCCCGCGCCGGCGCGCAGCGCGCCGGCGGCGGAAAGATAATTCACCGCGCCGCCCGCCCGGACGCCGAAAGGCGCGAAAGCGGCGCGCTTTTATTTACCGCGCGCGCGGCAAAAACGCCCGGCTTTCCCAGGTGTCGTAATCGGCGCGAAAGGCGCTGAGGTCCGCCCATATCTTATTAAACATCGGGTCGGCTTTTTGTTCTTCTACGACTTCCTCCCACGCTTTTTTGAAAACGGCGAGCATTTCCGGGCTCCATGTTTCCAGCGAGACGCCGTTCTTTTCCACTTGCCGCACAAGCGCCGGCGGCTGCGCCGCTTCCGCTTCGGCGAGCGAATTCGTCATGGACGCCATGCAGACAATCTCCACGACCGCCTGCTGCTGCGGGCTCATTTCGTTCCACACATCCTTGTTTATCATCAGTTCAAAAACCGTCGCCTGCTGGTGCCAGCCGGGAAAGTAATTGTTCTTGACGATTTTGTGAAAGCCCAAACGCTCGTCAATCGCCGGCATGGAAAACTCGGTCGCGTCTATCTGCCCTTTTTCCAGCGCGCCGAAGATTTCCCCGCCCGGCAAAAGCGAGGGGTTTGCGCCAAGTTTTTCCATCACTTTCCCGCCGAGTCCGAAAAAGCGAATGTTCAAACCCTTAAACTGCGAAGGGTCGGTCATTTTCTGCTTGAACCACCCGCTCGTTTCCGGCGAGATAATCGCGCAGGGCATAACCTTAACATTGTAACCGGCGCTGTCGTAGAGTTCCTGCCAGAGTTTGTTGCCGTTGCCGTAATAAAGCCACGCCATATATTCCGCCGCTTCCGGTCCGAAGGGAACCGCCGCAAAAAGCGCCGCCGCCGGCATTTTGCCGATCCAGTACCCCGAAGTCGTATACCCGGAATTGATTTTCCCGCCCGAAACCGATTCCAGAATCTCAAAAGGCGCCACCAGTTTTTTCGGCTCGTAATAACGCATCTTCACGCTCCCGCCGGAAACGCGCTCCAACTGCTCCCCGATGAACTTGATGGGCGTCCCCAGCGCCGGCAAGTGCGAGCCGAAAGCAATCGGCGTCTTCAACAAAACATTGTCCGCCGCCAGCGCCGCCCCCGGCGAAACAAACAAAGCCGCCGCAACGGCGCCCAAAACAATTTTCCGGCAAAACATATCAGGTCCTCCCTCGTGTCAAAAAATCCCGCCCCCCCCAAAACGAAACCGCCCCCACTATACCACACCCCTCCAACTATTACCCCCCCCCAATCTCCGATGGGGGGGGGACGGGGGGGGGAAAACCACAAGCTCGTTCCCACGCTCCAGCGGGGTTAAGTGTCATTTTGTGTGGGATTTTTGCCGGCATTGGGAGAGCAGGAAATGGGCGACGAGGTGCTTTTACCGTCGGCGAAATCCCCCAACTCATCGGTTACCA
>JAHRAH010000114.1 GCA_020027345.1 Gammaproteobacteria bacterium
CGGCGGGGGGTATAACAAAAAAATACCACCGCTGCGACTGCTGCAGAGACGGCAAACTCCGCCACTCCAACAACCCCAACCTAACCGTCATCCCCGCCCCCGCCCCCGTCCCCGTATAATGTCATTCTCGCACTCCTATCAAAAAGCGGGAATCCAGCAAATTAAACCCCCCCCCCAACTTGTTGGGGGGGGTTGGGGGGGGAAAAAAGGGGGGGCAAAACCACAAATCCAACCACCGCCGATGTCCCCCCCAGCCCCCCCCATCAAAGATGGGGGGGGGTAGAAATCCCCCTCCATCTCCGATGGGGGGGAATCAAAGGGGGGGCATTCCACCGCTGCGACTGCTGCGGCGATGGCAAACTCCGCCACTCCAACAACCCCAACCTAACCGTCATCCCCGCCCCCAACGCCGTCACCGTATAGCGTCATTCCCGCACTCCTAAATTAACCCCCCCCCCAACTTGTTGGGGGGGGTTGGGGGGGGGAAACAGGGGGGAAAAACCACAAATCCAACTACCGCCGATGTCCCCCCCCCAGCCCCCCCATCAAAGATGGGGGGGGGTAAACATGTCAAATTCCACCGTTGCGACTGCGGCAAGGACGGAATCCTCCGTTACTCCAATGACGACAACCTCGCCGTCATCCCCGCCCCCGATAGCATCGCCCTTTAATCTATCGTCATAAAGACGGAAGACATGCTTATTTTTTCTGATATAGAGAACATTTTTTACGGGCTTTTTTCACCGCTTCCGACAGCCCCTTCAGTGAAAAACGGAAATATACATTCCCATTATTCCACCAATCTAATTCAACCAAAACGCTGCTTGAATTAAGAGCATGACGCAATGCATCCTTGGGATGCACAAAATACACTCCTTGCCCGTCAGGGGCAAAAGCGATTTCTGTAGGTATTATCATATCATTCCATTTAATGCGGGTAGTCATATACTTAAGAGACTCTCCTTTATACTTTCCGCCCGAAAGATTGACAGGCCCGGTAAACCAAAAACTTATGCTCTCACGATTTGCGTCACAGATATAGACCACCTGGGCCTTAGTGTCTTGATAAGGAAATTTCATCGGAGAAGTCGGCGCAGTTTTAGCACCATCCATTACAATGGAATTCTCACCGGTCATCTCATCCGAAGTTTCATCTATTGCCCATTGAGCAATCTCTGCCTCCTGCGCCGGTTTTGATTTTTGCGTGCTTTTCGCCTTGCGCAAAAAGACAGCAATTTCGCTTTCACGCCCTTTCTTTTGTATGGCAATATCCAATGGCGTTTTCCCATCTTTATTCCGAAGATTTAATTTCGCCCCCACTTTTACGAGCGCAACAACGGATTCTTTTTGTCCAAAAGATACTGCTAAGTGCAGCGGAGCACCGGTATATTCGGAAACCCGATTAAGATTTGCACCTGCCTCGGCAAGAGCAACTATTGCTTTTAGGCGTTTGTGCAGTGCTGCTGTATGCAACGGTGTCCAACCAAGCCCGCCTACCGCATTAATATTAGAACCAGCATCAATAAGTGCGACTATCGCTTCCACATTCCCTCCTCCTGCTGCATCATGCAACGGTATAGCACCGCCCTTATCCTTTAAAGTAACTTTCGCCCCAACACGAATAAGCGCAATAACCGCTTTTGCGTGTCCGCCCCTTGCCGCTAAATGCAGTGGAGTAGAATTCTTTTCAGTTCTCTCATTAACCTCCGCACCAGCGGCAACGAGCCGTTCAATCTCGGCAACATCGCCTTTTTTGGCGGCGCAATGCAGCGGAAACTTTTTCTCGTTTTTGGCGCACCACTCCTCTGCCGTCTCCGCACCGACAGAAAACACCATCATCCCGCACACGGCGAAGAGAAGCAAAAGCAGAATTTTCGTTGTAATCGGGAAGTTCATCGGTTTTCTCCTTTTCGCCGTCCAAAATTGCGGCATTGACGGCATTATACCATCAAAGCCGCCCTCGTCAACTTAATTCACAATTTCCGTCACAATGCCATCGTGCACATAGAAATAGCGCGTCGGAAAGCCCTCATAGGGGCTCTCATAGACATATTGCGTAAATTTGCCGGTGCCGGAGACGGATGTACTCTTTTCAGTCCCCGGCCCCTCATAGCAAACCAGCAACTGCTCCGACATTCCAAGAGCCGGAAATTTCTTTTGCCGTTTCAGAATCTTCTTGTCCACGGGGTTAGGAGTGAGGACCAAAAGCCGCTTATTCAGTGCGTTGCGCACCAACCGGAAATTTTCGCCCAAATTGCCGCCCAGCAACCCGCCTTGACGGACTGTTTGCCCGCTTGTCCAAGAGTAAAGGCCGCGGTATTTTTGGCACAATTTGCCAATAGACCACTGCGAAATTTCATCGCGCGACAACGGTGCTAATTGCGCGCAGCCACCCGCGAAAACGGCGATTACCGCCATAAAAATCAGCGAAAAAATCGTTTTCATCAGTGTTCTCCTTTGTGCCGTACAAAATTCACGATTATGGCGGCATTATACACTAAAAATCGCTTTTCTCGCCCTCTACCGCAAAAAAAAAATCCCTCCCCCCGTCATTCCGGCGAAAGCCGGAATCCATACAATCCCCCGCAAACCGCAATGGATTCCGGCTTTCGCCGGAATGACGGCCGGATGGATTCCCGCCTCCAAAAAAAATGCGGGAATGACGCGGACGGCAACCGTCATTCCCCGCGCAAATCCCGGGCGGCGGAATCCAAAACGGCGTTTACCAATTTATAACCGCCTTCGGCGCCGTATTTTTTGGCGATTTCCACGGCTTCGTTTATGATAATCTTTTCCCCCGTTTGCGGCGCGGCGAAAAACTCGGCGATTGCCGCGCTCATCACGGCGCGCTCGGCGGCGCTGATATGCTCCGGCGGGCGCCGCGTTTTTTCTTCCAGCAGTTTTTCTATTTCGCCGCGGCGCGAATCAAAAGCGGCGGCGACGGCGGTTGTCAGGGAGTCGTCAAGCACCGCCCTTTCGCGCCCGCCGGGCGCCGCGCTTTGTTGTTGCGCGAGCGATTCCGCCGCGCTTTTTCCGGAGGAAATCGCCGCAAAAACAACGCCGAAAGCGGCGGCGCGCGCTTTTCTGCGCGGGACGGTCAAAGCCCCGCCGCCTTTGCCGTTTTGCGCGCCGCATTCTCGCGCAGCCGCGCCAGAGCAAGCGCGACGCGGACGGCGTCCGCAGCTTTTTCCGCCCGCCCGCGCGCCTGCCGCATTGTTTCCACGGCAAGAACTCCGTTGCCTGTCGGTATTCCGGTTTCCAATTGCACTTGCATAATTCCGCGCGCGCAGTTATCCGCGACAATTTCAAAATGCCGCGTTTCGCCGCGCACGACGCAGCCGATTGCCGCCATTGCAAAAACATCGCCGCGTTGCGCGAGCGTTTTCAGCGCAAAAGGAATTTCCAAAGCGCCCGGAACGCGCCAAACTTCCGCGCGCGATTTTGTGATTCCTTCCGCAAGCAGCGCCGCGCGCGCAAGCCGCAGCATCGTTCGCGTCAGCGCCGGGTAAAAATCCGCGGCGACGATTGCAAAAACGCCGTCCGTCATTGTTCTATTATTTCCTCCACCTGCAAGCCGAAGCCGGTCATGCTCGGCATTCGCATTTTGCTGGAAAGCAGCCGTATTTTTCCCGCGCCCAAACTTTTCAATATTTGCGCGCCGATGCCGTATGTCCGCAAATTGCCGGCGGCGGAATGCGGCGCTTCTTCTTCCGCGGCGAGCAAATTCAATTGCCGGGATATGTTGCCCGCGCCTTCGCCGCCGACATCCAGCAAAACAACGGCGCCGCAGCCCTCCGCCGCGACGCGCGAAAGCGCCTGATGCAAACTCCAAGAACGCTCCGGCGTTTTTTCCAGCAAGCCGTCCAGCAATGTCGGCTGCGTTATCACCCGCGCAAGCACAGCCCGCTCCGGATGAATCTCCCCCAGCGAAAGCGAAATATGCAAGCGCCCGGCGACCGAATCCTCAAAAGCGCGCAATTGAAACTCGCCGAATGCGGTTTGCACCGGCGCGTCCTCGCGCAGCGATATCAGGTTTTCCGTTTGCAAACGGTGTTCTATCAAAGAATTGACCGCGCCTATTTTTAATTTATGCTCGCGCGCGAAAGAAAGCAAATCTCCCAAACGCGCCATTTCGCCGTCGCTTTTCATAATCTCGCAAATCACCGACGAGGGAAAGCACCCCGCCATCGCCGCCAAATCGCAGCCGGCTTCGGTGTGCCCCGCGCGCACCAAAACCCCGCCCGGTTCCGCGCGCACGGGAAAAACATGCCCGGGCGAAACGACATCGTCCGCGCTTGCTTCCGCGCGGGCGGCGGCGGCGACGGTTGCGGCGCGGTCGCGCGCGGAAATGCCGGTCGTAACGCCGCGCGCGGCGTCTATGGAAATGGTGAAGTTCGTGCCGAAAGCGGAATTGTTTTTTTCGCGCATCAGCGGCAGGTTTAATTGCCGGCAGTGTTCAGCCGTCAGAGTCAGGCAAATCAAACCGCGCGCGTGCGTCGCCATAAAATTAACCGTCTCGGCCGAAACAAAGCGCGAAGGCAAAAGCAGGTCGCCCTCGTTTTCGCGCTCTTCGTCGTCCACCAAAACGACCATCCGTCCGCGCGAAAGTTCGCCGATAATCGCGTCCGCGCTTTCAATCATCGCCGGCGAAAAATAAGCGCGCCCTGCGCCGCCAAAAGCGCGGCAAGCGCGAAAAAAAGCAAAACAACCTGCTCCGGAATGGAAAGCCCGGCAAACTCCCAATACACCGCGCCGCAATCGCCCGAAGCGGAAAACGATTCGCGTATGATTTCCATAAAACCCTGCGCGCTTTCGGAATCCGAAAGGCAAAGCGCGCTTTCGTCAACCGGGCGGTTTTGCAGCCACAAATGCCGCCCGGCGACGGCGAAGCCGCAGGCGAGTGCCGCGCAATTGCCCGCCCAGAGCGCCTTTTGCGCGCGCGCGCCGGAAAGAAAAAAACCCGCGGCAAATAAAACGGCCATCGCAAAAACCACAAAGCGGTCCAGTATGCAAAGCGGGCAGGGTTCCAAAAGCAAATACCGCTCCATAAAAAAATACGCGACGGCGAGCGCGCCCAGCGAAAGCGCGGCGCCGGCGGCGTGCAATTGTTTAATGACCGTCACCGCCGGCGCGCGCGAGTTTTTCCACAAACGGCGCGATGTTTTCCGCGATGACGCGCACTCCTTTCGCGTTCGGATGTTTGCCGTCGGGCAAATTCAATTCGGGAACCGCCGCGACGCCCTCCAGAAAAAACGGATAAAACAAAACGCCGCGCTCTTCGGCGATTTTCGCAAACGCCGCGCGGAATTCTTTTTGATATTGCGCGCCGAGGTTTTCGCCGGCGAGCATTCCGGCGAGCAAAACGCGCGCGCCGCCGGATTGAATGCGGGCGACAATTGCGTCAAGGTTTTTTTTCATCGCTCCGACCGGCAGCCCGCGCAGCATATCGTTCGCGCCGAGTTCCACGATGACGATGTCCGGCTTGTCCTGCATCACCCAGTCCGCGCGCGCCAAACCGTCGGCGGAAGTGTCGCCGGAAACGCCGGCGTTGATGACGGTAACGCTCAGCCCCGAAAGCCGCAGCCGTTCCTGCAAAACCGGCGCAAAACCCTCCCCCGGCGCAAGCCCGTAACCCGCCGTCAAACTGTCGCCAAATGCGGCGACAACCGTTTCCCCCTTCCCGTTCTCCGCCCGCGCAACCGCGCCCGCCGCAAAAAGCGGCAAAAAAACAAAAACCGCAACGGCGCAACGGCGCATAACCGTCCCCGCCCCCCCCGAAAAAAAACCGCCCCCGCGCATACCCCGCAATTATACGCCATCATTCCAGCCCCAGTCACACCGCCCCGGCAATGCAACGACACTAACAATAACGGCCGTCCCCGTCCGCTCAAATTTTTAACAGCGGCGCGGAAATGACGGTTATTAGTATTTCCAGAAGGCGCGGTTGGCAACTACCAGAAAAACCATCAGTTCCAGACGGCCGAGTAGCATTCCGGCGGTGCATAACCAGATTTGAAAATCATTTAATCCGCCGTAGGTGGAGGCGGGGCCCACTTCGCCCAGCCCGGGGCCGGTGTTGCTGATGGAGGCTACGGCGGCGGAAAAAGCGCTGAGAAAATCCATTCCGCTCGCCGCCAGCAAAAGCATAAGAACGGTCGCGCTTGCAAAATAGGCGAGTATAAAAAACAAAACCGAATTAATCGTGCGCTGCGGGAGGGAGCCGCCGAGTT
>JAHRAH010000116.1 GCA_020027345.1 Gammaproteobacteria bacterium
GCGCTCCCGCAAAGCACATTAAAAAGCAGCGACTTCCCCACATTCCGCCGCCCCACAATAGCAACAACCGCCTCAGTCATTTTTTCCATCGGCATCCTTTATACCCCCCGCCGCTTGCGGGGGGGGGTCGGAGTTTGGCGGCCCCCACGCAGATGGGGACGGCAAACTCCGGGGGGGTGGAGGATACCCGTTACTGTTGGGGACAACCCTTGCTTTGCGGGCGAACTCCACCCCCCCGGAGAATTCCCCGCCGACTTCGTCGTCGGGGAATTCTCCGACCCCCCCCCGCTGCGCGGCGGGGGGTATAAAAAAACAACGGGGCGCGGTTGCGATTGCGCGCGAATCATTCCTCCGATTTTTCCTGCGAGTTTCCTTTGGAATTTCAATAACTTCCGACGGTTTCCTCGTCATCATTATCATCACCGTCGTCATCATCATCCCCGTCACCGTCGTCAACATCACCGTCATCACCATCCCCATCCCCGTCCCCATCCCCGTCCCCATCACCAACACCAAGCGATTTATCCCGCAGCGAGAGCAGCGCGCTGATTTTCACGCGGAGTATCGTCAGGTAACTCGGAAAAATCCGCCCGGCGACTTCTGCCGCTTGTTCGTAGGCGGCGAGCGCGGCGGAACGGTCGCCGGCGGCGAAGGCGGCGTCGCCGGCGCGTTCGTAAAACAAAATGCTCATCCGTTCGCTTTCGGGTATGTTTTCGCCGACCACGCGCGCGGCTTCGCCGTGCTTGCCGTCGTTGATGTAGATTTCGCTCAGCCGCAGCCGCGCCATCTGCCGCACGCCTTCGTCCTCGTCGCTTTCGGCGACCTCATTCAACACTCCCGCCGCCCTGCCGAGCTCGCCCTCGCCGACCCACACTTCCGCCAGCGAAAACGCGGCGATGTTGCGCATTGCCGGAAAATCATCGCCGTCCAATCGCGCAAACAACTCCTCCGCCTTCGCAGCGTCCCCCTCTTCCGCCGCCGCCCGCAGTTCAAAAAGCGCCTCGCCCGCCGCTTGCCGCGCGCGCTCGTGCCGTCCGCTCGTATAAGTGAAGCCGACAATCGCCGAAAGCGCCGTCAGCACAAGCAGTATCACCGGAAAATGAAAGCGCCGCCAAAAAGCGCGCGCCCGCTCCTCCATCTGTTCCTGTTCCGGATCCATTTTTAACTGTCTTACTTTTTCAGTTGACGCTGTCGTCGTTGTTGTTGCCGCCGTCCCCGTCCCCGTCACGGACACCGTCCCCGGCAATCGCCGCTTTAATTTGCGCGGGCGCTTTTGCAAACTCCGCTTCGCGCTGGTCGCCGTCGCTCATTCTTTTAATTGTAACGCGCCGCGCCGCCGCTTCGCGCGAACCGATGATGAGCGCGGTTTTCGCCCCGGCGGCGTCCGCCTTCTTCAACTGCCGCGCCAGATTGCCGCCGCCGATGTGCCGCCAAACCGTCAGTCCGGCGTCGCGGCAGTGTTCCGCCAATTCCCCGGCAAACTCCCGCGCGCACTCTTCCGTCAGTGTCAGAAAACAATCCGGCGTCTCGCGCGGCGGCTCCGCCAGCAAATCCACCAACCGGTCCAGCCCCAGCGCAAAACCGCAACCGGGCATCGGCGGGCCGCCGATTTGCTGCGAGAGTCCGTCGTATCGTCCCCCGCCGCAGAGCGCGTTTTGGCGGCGGTCGTCCCCCGCCAGCGACCATTCAAAAACGGTGAGATTGTAATAATCCAGCCCGCGCACCAGCGTCTCGTCCTGCGAAAAAGCGACGCCCGCCCGCGTCAGCGATTCGCAAACTGCATCGGAATGCTTGCGCGAAGCGTCCCCGAGTTCGTCCGAAAGTTTGGGCGCGTCGCGGGCGACGGCGGCGGTTTTCGCGTCGCGGCTTTCCAGCAAGCGCAGCGGATTCGTCTCGGCGCGGGCGGCGTCCTCCCCCATTTCGGCGGCATTTGCGCGAAAGTGTTCCCGCAGTTTTTCGCGGTGCCGCGCGCGCTCTTCGCCGTCGCCGAGGTTGTTGACGGCGAGACGCAACCGTCCGTCAACACCCAATTCGCGCCAGAGACGCGCCGTGAGCAGTATCTGTTCGGCGTCGGCGGAAGGACTCTGCGCGCCCAGAATCTCCGCGCCGATTTGCCAGAACTGACGGTAGCGCCCCCGCTGCGGGCGCTCGCGCCGGAACATCGCCCCGCGGTACCAAAGCCGCGCGGGGAGATTGCGATGCATCCCGCTTTGCAGGGCGGCGCGCACAGTCGGCACAGTCGCTTCGGGACGCAGCGCGAGAGTGTCCCCCCCGTCCCCGTCGGCGAAAAGATACATTTGCTTTTCCACCAGTTCGGTGTGTTCGCCGAGTTGCCGCGCAAACAACTCGGCGCGCTCCAAAACCGGCGTGCGGATTTCGCCGTAACCGTAAAGCGCAAAGCAGCGTTCCGCCGCCCGCTCCGCCCGCCGCCAGCGGGGGAGATCGCCGGGCAACAAATCGCGCGCGCCGCGAATTGCGGAAATGACCGTCATAATGGTATAATTATAAACCGCCCGCAAAGGGGGGATACTGTTACCGCAATGAACGACCAACCATCAGCGCCGCCGGGGCGCCTGCTCATCCTTTCCGGGCCCTCCGGCGCCGGCAAGAGCACCATCGCCGCACGCCTGCGCGACGCCGGCAAGGTGCGGCTTTCCGTCTCGCACACCACGCGCGTCCCCCGCAGAACCGAAAACGAAGGCGAGCAATACTTCTTCGTCGGCGCCAGCACTTTCGTGCGCATGCGCGATGCCGACGGCTTTCTGGAATGGGCGCGCGTCCACGGCAACTACTACGGCACCTCCAAAGAGTGGGTGCAATCCGAGCTCGCGCGCGGCGAGAAAGTGTTGCTGGAAATTGACTGCCAAGGCGCAAAGCAGGTGCGCGAGAAAATCCCGGCGACATCCATTTTCATCCTCCCCCCTTCGCTGATAACGCTGCGCCAGCGGCTCACGGAGCGCGGGCTGGACAACCCCGGCGCAATGCAAAAGCGTCTCGCCGCCGCCGAAGACGAAATCCGGCAAAAAGGCGACTTTGACTACAATCTGGTAAACGACGACTTGGAAACGGCGACCGCGCGCGCCGCCGAAATCATAGACGCGCTTTAAGAGTCCGCCGCCGCAAGGAGAAAAAAATGTCCCGCACCACCGTTGACGACTGCATGGAAAAATGCGACAACCGCTTTAATCTTTCCTACCGCGTCGCCCTGCGCGCGCGCGAAATCCAGCGCCGCGGCGACCCCCGCGTGGATATGCGCGACGACAAAACAATCGTCGCCGCCCTGCGCGAAGTGTCCGAAGGGGTTTCCGCAGTGCCGCCCCTCGCCGCCGCCCGCGAAGAATACGAAGACGGCGGGAGCGTCGTCGTCGGCTAAACGCCGCAGCCGGCGATGACGGCTATCGCCGCACTGCGGCGCAAACTCTCCGCCTACCTTCCCCCCGCGCGGCTGGAAGAAATAGACGGCGCATACCGTTACAGCGAAAACGCCCACCTCGGACAAACCCGCGCCAGCGGCAAACCCTTTATTATGCATCCGCTCACGGTGGCGGACATTCTCGCCGACTGGCGCTTTGACACGCCCTCCATCGTCGCCGCCCTCCTCCACGATGTCGTGGAAGACACCCCCGTGACGCTGGAACAAATCCGGCAAACCTTCGGCGGCGACATTGCATATCTCGTCGACGGGCTTTCCAAAATCGGGCGGCTGGAAGAAATAGACCGCGAACAGCGCGAGGCCGAAACCTTTCGCAAACTCCTCCTCGCCGCCGCTTCCGACTGGCGCGTCATTTTCATCAAACTCGCCGACCGCCTGCATAATATGCGAACGCTCTCCGCCATACCCTTGCCCGCGCGCCGCCGCGCAATCGCCGCCGAGACGCTTTCCATCTACGCACCCATCTCCGACCGCCTCGGCTTCGCCCCCGTCCGAGACGAACTCCAAAACCTCGCCTTCCACCACCTCCACCCCTACCGTCACCGCATTCTCGCCAAGGCGCTCAAACAATCCGCAACCGGCAGCAGGCAGCACATCAAACAAATCGTGGAACAAATCCGCGAAAAACTCGCCAACGCCGGACTCGCCGACGCCGCAGTGGAAACGCGAAAGAAAAACCTGTACAGCATCCACCAGAAAATGGAATCCAAAAACCTTTCCTTCGCGCAAGTGGAGGACATCGTCGGCTTTCGCGTCATCGTCGGCGGCCGCCCCGAATGCTATCTGGCAATGGGCGCGATGCACGAGCTCTTCCTCCCCGCGCCCTCGCGCTTTAAGGATTACATCGCCATTCCCAAATCCAACGGTTACCAGTCGCTGCATACGACGGTAATGTCCCCCGTCGGCATTCGCGTGGAATTGCAAATACGCACCCGCGCAATGCACGAAGTCGCCGAACACGGGCTCGCCGCGCATTGGATATACAAACAGCAAAGCGAAGATCTGGACGACACCCAGCGCGAAGCGCTCGCGCGACTTTCCTCCCTCGTGCGACTCCACGCCGAAAACCCCGCGCCCGGAGAATTCTTGGAACAAGTAAAAGTGGATCTCTCCCCCGCGGAAATGTATGTCCTCACGCCGACGGGCGAAATCATAACCCTCCCCCACGGCGCGACGGCGTTGGACTTCGCTTATGCAATCCACACCGATGTCGGCGACAAAGCCGAACGCGCGACAATTAACGGACAGCGCATGCCGATGGCGTCGCGATTAAATACCGGCGACCAAGTCGCGATAGAAACGCATCCGGATATATCGCCGCTGCCGCATTGGCTCAGTTATGCGAAAACCGCGCGCAGCCGCAGCCGCATCCGCAGCCGCATCGGCGCGGCGGGGAGAGAAGGCGCGGCATCGCTCGGCGAAAAACTGCTGAAAAAATCCCTCGCGCAAATCGGCGCGCGCAACGAAGAAATCGCCGAAGCGCAATGGCATTCCCTGCTCGGGCGAAATAATATGAAAGAAAAAAGCGAGCTCTATCTCGCGCTCGGTTTGGGGAAGATGCTCCCCGACATCGCCGCCCGCGAGCTCGCCCGTCACCGCGCCGCGCGCGGAGGAAGCGAAACAAAACCGCTGCTCATCGCCGGCAGCGGAAACGCCGCAATCAAACTCTCGCCCTGCTGCCATCCGCTCCCCTTTGAGCCGATTATCGGCGTGCTGAAAAAAGACCACGGGCTGGTCGTGCATTCCTCGCTTTGCCCGATAGTCCCCAAGCTCAACCGCCGCTCGCAAAAATGGATTGAAGTCGCGTGGCACGAAAAGCCGGGAAGCCCCGCCTACCGTTCGGCGATTGTGCTGGAATGCAAAAACTTCCCCGGACTCATCACCAGCGTCTCCGCCGCCATCAGCAACCGCGACATCAATATCGTAACCTGCAACTTTGACGGCGCCGGCGCCGAACACAGCACCATCAATCTGGAAATGATAGTGGAAGTCCCCGGCAAACCCGCCCTGGACTCCCTCCTCGCCGCCCTAAAAAAAATGCCCGAAGTCCTAACCGCCCACCGCCACCTCCGCGAACCAAAATAACCCCCCGCCACACCCGCAAAATAAAATACCCCCCCGTCATTCCCGCAAAATAAAATAACCTACCCGTCATTCCAGCGAAAGCTGGAATCTATGCGATTTTTCGTGTTTAGTTATTATTGCGAAGTCTGCCTTTTTTCGGCGTTTTTATGAATTCCCTCCTTCGCGGAAATGACGGTTGTTAATATTTCCAGAAGGCGCGGTTGGCTACTACCAGAAAAACCATCAGTTCCAGGCGGCCGAGTAGCATTCCGGCGGTGCATAGCCAAATTTGAAAATCATTTAATCCGCCGTAGGTGGAGGCGGGGCCGACTTCGCCCAGTCCGGGGCCGGTGTTGCTGATGGAGGCGACGGCGGCGGAGAAAGCGCTGAGAAAATCCATTCCGCTCGCCGCCAGCAAAAGCATAAGAACGGTCGCGCTTGCAAAATAGGCGAGTATAAAAAACAAAACCGAATTAATCGTGCGCTGCGGGAGGGAGCCGCCGAGTT
>JAHRAH010000124.1 GCA_020027345.1 Gammaproteobacteria bacterium
CCCCCCCTTTTTTCCCCCCCCCCCTCCCGGTGGGGGGGGCAAAACTCCGACCCCCCCCCGCAAGCGGCGGGGGGTAAAGAATCCAGCGTCCTCAAAACTGTCATTTCCCCTTGAACCTTCTTTTCCCTTGCCGCGATTATACGCCCCGCGCCCTTTCTCCTTTTCCCTGCTGTCCCCGCTCTTTTCCCCGCCGTCCCCGCTCTTTTCCCCGCCGTCCCCGCTCCTTTTCCCTGCTGTCCCCGCTCCTTTCCCCGCCGTCCCCGCTCCTTTTCCCCGCCGTCCCCGCTCCTTTTCCCCGCCGTCTCCGCTCCTTTCCCTGCCGTCCCCGACCCTTTCCCCGCCGTCCCCGACACTTTTCTTCGTCGTCTGCGTCCTGCGTTTCGCTGCTGTTTGCGGAGGGAGGCGGGCGGGGGGACTGTTGCGGCGGCGCATGTTTAAGGGGGAGTTTGCAACGGCGGCGGAATGTGGTATAACCCGCATATCCGTCCGCGCGCGTTTGCGGGGGCGGGACACAACCGACAGGGGAAAACCACAGGGGAGAAGCGATGAGCGACAGCAAAATGGCAAACACCGCCAGCGGCGGCTTTTGGAACGGCATTCATCAGGGGATGGGGCTTGCCTCAAAGGGCATGATCGCGGCGTTCGTCGTCTTCACCGCCCTCAATGTGGAGATCGCCGGCGAGCTCTATTCCGCCATTCGCGGCTGGGTGGAGACGACGCTCAACTGGTATTACATCACCGCCGTCACGGTGATGCTCTTCTGCTGCCTGTTTCTGATGTTTTCGCGCTACGGCGGCATCCGCCTCGGCGACGACGATTCGCGCCCGGAGTTTCGCAACTTCTCGTGGTTTGCGATGCTTTTTTCGGCGGGCGTCGGCATCGGCATTTTGTTCTTCGGCATTTCCGAGCCGATGTTTTACTTTGACACTTCGCAGCCGTGGGGGTATTCCAACAACCCCTTCGCCGACAAAGCCGGCGCGACCGCGATGGACGAGCAGCGCGCAATCGCCGCGATGCGGGTCACTTATTTTCACTGGGGCTTTCACGGCTGGGCGATATATGTTACCGTCGGTTTGGCGCTCGCATATTTCGGATTCCGGCGAAAACTGCCGTTCACTTTGCGCTCGGCTTTGTATCCGATTATCGGCGACAAAATATACGGTCCCATTGGCCATGCCGTGGATTTGCTGGCGGTGTTTGGCACCGTCTTCGGCGTCGCGACTTCGCTGGGTTTGGGCGTGCAGCAGATGGCGACGGGTTTGAATCATTTGTTCGGGGTGGACGCCGGACTGACGACGCAAATCATTCTCATCGTCGTGATATCCATCGTGGCGACGGTTTCGGCGGTTTCCGGCGTGGGCAACGGCATACGCATCATCAGCGAGTGGAACATTTATTTGTCCATTGTTTTGCTTGCGTTCTTTTTGTTCGGCGGGCCGTTTCAGTGGCTGATGGGCTTTTTCGTCACGACGCTGGGCGATTATTTGTGGAATGTCATCCCGATGGGCTTTCAGACATTTAATGCGGAAGGCGAGCGCGCGTGGCAGGGCGGCTGGACGATATTTTACTGGGGCTGGTGGATATCGTGGGCGCCGTTTGTGGGGATGTTTATCGCGCGCATTTCGCGCGGGCGGACGATACGCGAGTTTATGGTCGGCGTGATGTTTGTGCCGACGATGATTGCGTTTTTCTGGCTTTGCATGTTCGGCGGCAACGCGATGTATCTGGAACTGCAGGCGGCGGCGAAAGGCGCCGGCGAGACCGCGGGGATTATTGACCTGGTGCGCGCGTGGGATTTGCCCTCGGCGCTTTACGGCACGATAGACCAGTTGACGGACATTCGCGCGCTGAACTGGGCGATGGCGGCGCTGGCGACTTTGTTGCTGGCGACATGGTTTATCACTTCCTCCGATTCGGGGACGCTGGTGATAACGACAATGCTGAGCATGGGCAACGACAACCCCCCGCAAAAGTTCCGCATTATTTGGGGTTTGGGCGAAGGATTCGTCGCCGCGGTTTTGCTCGCGGCCGGCGGATTAAAAGCGCTGCAAACCGCGTCCATAGCCGCGGCATTGCCGGTAAGCGTAATAATGCTGCTGATGACCTGGGGCTTGTTCCGTTCCTTAAAGGAAGACCCCTACATCCTCGCCCAAAACGCCGCCGCAACAGCCGCCAAAGCCGCGTAAAAAACCGGCGCCATTTACGCGCGCGGCGGGATTAATCCCCCGCCGCAACCGCGCGCGCGCGATGGCAACCGTCATTTGACGATTCCTCTCCGCGTCATTCCCGCACTCCTATTAAAAGGCGGGAATCCAGCGATTTTAATCGGAGCGGGCGCGGACGCCCGCTCTTTTCGGCTGCGTTACGGACCCGGAGAGTTGTAACGAGACAACCCCGCAGACAGGAATTGCAAACGGTGTTATTGATATGTTACAATCCTTTCTCTTATGGCGGTTAAAACAACATTCCCCGGCGTTGATGCTTTGCGCCCGCCGCCGTGCGACGGGTTGGACATTGCGGCTTTTTCTCTCGTTTTCCGCAACACCACGACCTCCCACAAATTTCTATGGGGCCGGGCGCTTTTGCGGTCGCTTAAGAAAAACGGGTTTCAATCCTGTGAAATTTCCTTGCCGAGTATGGCGGCGGGCATGCTGGACGCCGCGCGCCGTCCCGTATGCGTTTTCCGCCTCCGGCTTTCCAAAGACGACAAAATTGACAAATTGTGGTTTCCGGAACTCGAGAGTATGCCGCATTGGAACAAGCGCATGCTGACGCGCTTGAAAGACGGCGACATTTTTTTGCGCCGCTCCCATAACATCCCCCGTGAAATTTCGGAGGGGTTGACAACATACGCTTCCCATTTGTTTATGTCCCCGTTTTTTGGCAATTCCGTTAAAGGGCTCGCCGGCCCGCCCAAATTCAGGAAAATTAGGGCGCTGGCCAAAGAACGCTTTGACGGCGAATTGCCGCCGCCTTATCGTTTTTCGGGCGCGGGCGGCGCGATTATCGTTCATCCCAAATGGGCGCAATATATCTCCCGCAATTTTGAGATTCTGGACTCGTGGATTATGTGGGAATTGGCGCGGCACCTTCAACAGATAAATCCGAGCATTCCCGCGATTGTCTCAAAACTGGACGCAAAAGCTGCGCCGAACACCACGCGCCAAAAGAATTTTTGGCGGCGCGCGATGGCGCGCCGCCCCGGGCGGTTCCACTGCATTTACACCGGCGAAGCCATCGCCGATGACAATTTTGTCCTGGACCATTACATTCCGTGGAGTTTTGTCGCGCACGACAATATGTGGAACCTTGTCCCCGTTAGCGACGCCGGCAACGAGGCAAAATCCGACAATTTGCCGGACAGCGGGGAATATTTCAACCACTTTGTGAATATGCAACACATTGCAGTGCAATCGCTGCATGCTTTCCCCGACAAGACAAGGTGGGATGACATTTTTGAGCCGTATTTGACTGATTTGAATCTGGATGCGGCGCAAGCGGCGGCGGACAAATCGGCGCTTAGCGCCGCGCTTGCGGGGACAATTGAACCATTGCTTTCCATTGCCAAAACGCGCAACTTCGCGCACGATTGGGTGTTTGGCAAACGGTAAAGGGGATGTTTGTTTTAATCCGTGCAGTCGCAGGGGAGGGCGGAATCTTCGGCGCCGATTTGGGCGAGGGCGGCAACGGTGTGCGCTTCTGCGAGGCGGCGGTAGGACATTTTGCCGTTGATTCCCCAAAAGCCGATGAACGGTTTTTTTCCGGCGGTTTCGGCGTTCAGGATTTTTCGCCCTTCGCGCTTAAGGTCCCTGCCGTATTTGCTTTCCATTCCCGCCCACCAATGAATGTCGGCGGGGGTGTTCGGTTGCGCGCGCAGTTTTTTCGGCAGTTTTTCTTCGGCTTTTTCGCGGTTCGCCGTGATTTCCGCCAGCGTTTGCGCGCCTTTGAGAAAACAAAAGACGCAGTTGGAATAATTGAGTTGGGCGGGCAGGCGCAAGTCCCATTTTTGTTTTTCCCAAAAGGCGAAAACATCGGCTTTGCCCACTCCGATATCGGCGAGCGGGGCGTATACATATTCTCCCTCGGGCAGGACGGTGTGCGGGTCGGCGGCGGATTCGTATTCCCCGCGGTCAAAGTTGCGCGCTTTCATTCGCATAACGCGCGCCTGTTCGTCGGCGCGAAAGCCGACAAAGGCGGCATAGTCCGCGCAGTCGTCGCCGGAAAGCGGAACGCGGTCGCCGATGCTTTTGCCTTGCAGCGTTTCATTGTGGAAAGGGTGCGCGGCTTGGGAATATTCGGCGAAGTTTTGCGCGGGGCGAAACCACGGGCGGCCGCGCACAAAAGCCGCCTTGTCCAAAAGGATTTCGTCCGGCGTGCCGCCGCGGTATTTGCGGTGCATTCGGATAACGGAATCGTCGTCCATCATTCCGCGCCCGTAATAATGCCCGAGCCGCCGCGTTTTCGGTTTCATCGCGAACCAGTCGCTCAGAAATTCGCGGGTAACGGTGATTTTCATCTGCACCGTGCAGATGCGCTGAAATTGGGTCGGCAAAAACCGCTGCCACGAGAGCAATTCTTCAAACACTTCCCCGCGGCAGTGGTAACCGTCGGGGTTGTTTTCGGAATATTCGGAGGGCAGCACAAGGCGGTAGGAAGGCAGGCGCGTCCATTCGCCGCCGATGACATCCTCGTAAGTTTGGAACTCCGTCCAGAAAAACGGCACGCCGTATTTTTGTTCGGTCAGCCGCTGGCAGCGGCGGACAAAATCGTAAGTGGCGGGGTGTTCCGCCGAGGTGTTGTTGAAGACGACGACATCGCCGCGCTCCGGCTGCAGTATGCCGTTTTCCAGCATTGTGAAGAGCAGCATCCCGCTGGAACGCCCGCCGGAAAACTTGACGACATGCGGCTGCCGCCGATGCTCGGCGGCGTCGTAATGGAAAGCATATTGTTTTGTCGGGTTGAAAGCGGGCGCCGCCGCCCGCTTCGCGCGGGGCGAAACTTTGAGCAGCGGAATATCCACCAAACCGTAAACGGGGCGCATCAGCCGGATTCTACCCCATTATCACCGGAGTCGCCAGAGTCGCCGGAAATGGCGGGGGCGATTTCCTCGGCAAGTATTTTTTTGACCCGGGCGGGCGGAAAATATCCGAGTGCGCGCCATGCGGACATAATCCCGATGCGCGCGAGCAGGGGATTTAGCGTTTTCTTTCGCCGAACCCGGAATTGTCCAGCAAAAAGGAAACGATGCCGTCGCGCAGGTTGCGGTCGCCTATCACCGTCAGCCGGGATGCCATTTTGTCCGAAAGCAATTCCCAAACAGCCGGATTTTTGAGAAGCGCCATTGCGTTTTTTTCAATAGTTTCTTTCTCGCCGCCGATGTTTTCCGCGGCTTGGCGGGCGATGTAATGCTGCCACCACGCGCGGGCGGGCGGGCAGTTTTGATAAACGCTGCGGGTTCCCCTTTCCAGCAAACCGGACAGGCGGCGCAAAAAAGCGCGCACGCATTTGTCAACTGCGGCCGCCCTGCCGTCTCCGGTTTTGCGCAAAGCGGCGTCAATTTCCGTTGCGCCGTCGGTTTGCGCGCCGTTGGAGCCGGAAATCAAATAACGGGGTTCTATTTTTTCGGCGGCAATCAGCCGGACGACGATGTAAGCCCACACCGCCGAACTGCAGGCGATGCCCGGCGTGATGGTTTTCCAAACCTCCCACATTTGGGAAGAGGCATAATCGCACGGCTGGCGAAAATCCGCCGGGGAATATTTTTCCGGCTCCGCGGGAATCGGCGGGTCGGCGTCGCCGATGACGATGTCTTCGTTTCCGGCGCATTGCCTTATGTTGTTTTCCAGCCACTGCACAAAGTCGCCGCCGCTACGGTCGCGCGCCGCTTGCAAAATTCCCACTTGCATTTCGCCGCCGCGGTTTTTTATCGCCGCCGTTTGGAATTGGCGGAAAGCGTCGGCGCGGTAGCGCCTAATTGCCGTCATCATCGTCGCCCAGGGACGCGTCGTCAAAAATATGCGGATACAAAATCGTCGCCGCGAGTTCGGGCGAGAATTCTTCGTCCCCCCAATTCCCCGCGTTTTCGCGGGCGAGTTTGTCCGCGACGAGGCGCAGGTTAATATGCTCGCGCCAGTCGCCCGGATTTGGGTATTTGTCTTTAAGAATCTGAAAGGCGGCGCTGAGCGCGTGGGTGAGAATGCTGACACGGTGCCGCGCCTGCCCCGCCGGGGATTGCAGGCGGTCAAACAAATCGCCGCCGACTCTGACGCGAAAACGGAAACCGCCGGCGGCGTCTTCGGAAACGCGCATTTGCCCGTTTTCCAAATTTTCGCCTTTGTCAATAATCAGCAGCCCGCCGCTTTCGCCACCGAATCGCGCCCAGTCGTCGTAGGCGATAATCGCGCCTTCGGGAATGGTTATGCCGCCGTCCTGCCACAAGGGACCCAGCCCCGCGTTTTTTGCGGCGTTTTGGCTGAAAGATTTTTTTGCCAGAATGACGGGGCGAAACATCGGAGATTCCACTGCGTCGGTGTCGTCGCCGTGCCCGGATTCGGAATAGTCCACATCCTGCGAGCATTCCGGTTCGCGCGCGTCGGCGAGAAAAATGCGGCGGTACATCGTTGACGGCACGGAAACGATGCAGGCGAAAGCGGCGAAGCCCTCCCGCAACAAGCGCGCCACAAGACAGTCGCCAACAAGGCGGTGGCGCACCGAAACGGCGGCTGCGCCGGGCGTTCTGGCGACTTTTGCGGAATATTCCATTCCTTCGGCGTAATCCGCGCTGTCCGGGGAAAGAACCGGAAACGGAAACGATTTAATTTCCGGCATTTTCGTTTTCGGTTTTGGCGGCGCTTTGCGGCGCCTTGCGGCGGTAGAGGTCGACGACCAGCGCGTATATTTTTTCCCCGGCGGGCGGGCGGTAATCGGCTTCCATTCCGTAATGTTTGCCGGATTTCCATTCGCCCAGCCGCGCGCCGACAATTTCCCCTTTTTCGTTTTTTACATATTTTTCCCCGGGCACTTCGCCGCCGTTGACGCGCACGGCGGAAAAAACGACCGTCCGGTGTTCGCGCCCGGCGCAGGTGATGTCTTCGCCGCCGTCCAGCGAAAGGCGCATTTCCACATCCTCGCAGTCCTCGGCGGGCGCAAAAACCGCCGCCAATGTTCCTTCCCGAATTCTGCGGCTGGATATTTTCGCGCTGAGGGCGCTGCCGGAGCGGTTCGCCTTGCGCGAGCCGGTTTGTTTTTTACTTTTGCTTTTTTCGTCGCCGCCCGCCTGCCTGCCGCCTATTTTTTCAATTTGTCCGCGCGCCTTGGGCTTTTCGCCGCGCGCGGATTCCGCAGCGAATTCAATCGGCATAATGTCGGCGGGGGAAAACGACTCGTCGCTTTTTTCCTCCGTCAGCCCTTTTATTTTTTCGCGCAGTTCGTCCAGTAGCGCGCGCAGTTTTTGCCTGTCTTCCGCGCTTGGCAGGCGCATGACTTTAATTTTGTTGTGCAGCGGGGTTTCCGCCAACTTGAAGAGGGTGTGCGCTTCCCCCGATGTTTCGGCGTCCACCAGCAGCAGGGCGTCAAACGGTTTGCGGTCGCCGAAATCGGCCTGCCAAAGCCTCGGCGCTTCGCCGGTTATCCACATTCCGTTTCTGCAAAGCGCCACGCGCTTGCCGTCGCCGCCCTGCCTTATCATCAATTTAATTTCGCCGCGCGAAGTGGCGACGGTATGCGGCGAGCCGTCCGTCAAAGTGCAGTAGGAATTCCATACTCGCCGCCCGGAGGGAAAGCCGTCTTTGCCGCGCATGTTTTCCTTGCGTTTTTCCAAAATGGCGCGCAGGTCGCCGCGGTTCAAAACCCGCGTTTTGCCGCCGCGCGTTATTTCCACTCGCAGTTTTTCCCTGTCCACCGCGACATAAAAATTAAGCGCCGCCTCGCGCAGGATAACTTCCTCAACATCGCGCTCGCCGCCGAAGTCGTTAAAAGCGGCGACGGCGACGACCGAGCCGCTGCCCCATTCGTTTTTAATCCATTCCATCTTTGGCAGCAGCAGCGGCGGAATGTCCGCTTTGCGGGGGAAGTCAAAGCGGGCAAAATTCAATTTGTCCTCGTTAATGCGCCGGACATAATAACCGTCCTTGCCCAGCGCGTACGGTTTGCCGCCGTATTTTCCGGCGTGCGTCGCCAGCACCGCATGCCCGGAAAACATCATCTCGCCGGCCGCGGATACGCCGCCGTAAAAAGCGTAACGCAAGCGCGAAAGAGCGAAGGCGGTCAAATGCCCGTTGCCGAAAGCGCCGCGGGATTCTTCGCCGCTTTGCTGGCTCACGCCGTCGCCGAGCATTGCGCCCAAACGGGGCGCGTCAAAACCGACGCCGTTGTCCATCACAAACAAAACGGATGCGTCTTCTTTTTCCGAGTGCTTGTGCAGCGAATCGGCAATGCCCCGGGTCAGGTCGTTCAAGTCCCCCCGCATTGCGCTGGCAAGCGCGGCTTTGTATTCCGGCATTCCGGGGATTTCCGCGAGTTTGCGCCGTTCCACGACAAAACGGGCGACGGCGGTGTTTCTGCCGGCGCTAACCAAAGCGGCGTCCAGCGCGTTTTGCACCAGTTCGCGCACGCAACTGGACGGTTCGGCGCTGAACGAGGATTGCGAGGAGGCGGTGAATCCTTCCACCGTCCCCGGCGACGGCGGAAAAATCAGTTTTGCGGCGCCGTCGGTTGCGGGGGACGGTTGCGCCGCTTTGTTTGCGCGCTTGGCGCGGTTTTTGTCTTTGCGCCTTTTTGCCATCGCCGCCGATTATAAACCAACCGCCGAGTTGGCGGGGAGTGTGGCGGGAGGGGAGTGTTTGTGCGGGGGGAGTTGTGGTATAAGTTGGTTTGCGCGTTGCCGGGGTGTTTGGGCGGGGCGGAAAGGACAGGGGAATATTATGAGGGACGACAAGACGGCATTCGGGGGTTGCGGCTTTTTCGGGGGCTTTTTGCGGAGGGTTGCGGTTGCGGCTGCGGTGTTGGCGGTTTGCGCGCCGGCGGGGGCGGAGGGAGTCGGGCGGGGGGCGCTGCTTTCTTTTTCGTGCGCGGCGTGTCATGCGCCGGCGGCGGCGACGGGGAACGGCGGCATTCCTTCGCTGGAAGGGCGCGGCGCGGGTTTTATCGCGGCGGCGCTGCGCGATTTCCAAAGCGGCGCGAGCGAATCCACGGTGATGGGGCGCATCGCGAAGGGGTATGACGACGACGAGATAGACGCCATCGCGGCGTATTTGGGGAGGAAAGCACAATGAAACGGCGGACATTTTTGACGGCGGGGGCTGCGGCTCTTGCGGGTTCGGTTTTGCCGGCGCATTCGGCGCGGGCGGGGAAGGCGCGGGGGCGGGTTGTCGTTGTCGGCGGCGGCTTCGGCGGCGCGACGGCGGCGAAGTATGTGAAGTTGCTGGCGCCGGAGGTTGAGGTTACGCTGGTGGAACAAAACCGCGAGTACCACACCTGCCCGTTCAGCAATTTGGTTTTGGGCGGGGAGTTGCCGCTTTCGGGGGTGCGGCACGGTTACGGCGCGCTTTCTTCGCGTTACGGCGTTCGCGTTGTGCATTCGGCGGCGGCGCAAGTGGGGGAGGGGAAGGTCGTTCTCGCCGACGGTTCGGAGGTGGCGTTTGACCGCGCGCTGGTTTCGCCGGGGATTGATTTTCATTTTGACAAAATGCCCGGTTATTCCGCCGCCCTTGCGGAAAAGATTCCGCATGCGTGGAAGGCGGGCGCGCAAACGGCGCTTTTGCGGCGGCAGTTGGAGGCGATGCCGGACGGGGGGACTGCGGTGATACTGCCGCCGGCGAATCCTTTTCGCTGCCCGCCGGGTCCTTACGAGCGGGCGGGGATGTTCGCGCATTACTTTAAGAAAGCGAAGCCGCGGGCGAAGGTGTTGATTCTGGACGCGAAGGAGAAGTTCAGCAAGCAGCCGCTTTTTGAAGAGGGCTGGGCGCTGCATTACGGCGAGATGATTGAATGGCGCTCGGCCGAAGCGGGCGGGAAGGCGGAAGCGCTGGACGCGAAAACGATGACGGTGGAGACCGAGTTTGGCGAGGAAAAAGCGGATGTGATTAATTACATTCCGCCGCAGCGCGCCGGGCAAATCGCGCACGATTCGGGGTTGACGGAAGGCGACTGGTGTCCGGTTAACACCATCACTTTTGAATCCACACTGCGCCCGGGGGTGCATGTCATCGGCGATTCCTGCGTCGCGGCGAAGATGCCGAAGTCGGGTTTTTCGGCGAACAGCCAGGGCAAGGCGGCGGCGGCGGCGATTGTGCGGGCGCTTTCCGGCGAAGAGCCGATTGCGCCGTCGTTCGCCAACACTTGTTACAGTTTCGTCACGCCCTCGCACGGCATTTCGGTGGCGGCGGTGTATCGTTCGGACGGCAAGGCGATTCAGAGCGTGGAAGGCGCCGGCGGCGTGAGCCCGAAGGAAGCCGGCGCGGATTTCCGCCGGCGCGAGGCCGATTACGCGCGCGGCTGGTACCGGGCGATAACTGCGGACATGTTTTATTGAATCCGATGAAGCGCATTTCCGACAAGCGGCTGCTCGCGCAGGTCGCCCGCGAAGGAAGCACACTGAGCGGCGCGGCGCGGCGGGATTTTCTTAAAAAAGGAATAGCCGTGGCCGCGGGGACTGTTGCGGCGGGGACTGTTGCGGCGGAGACGGAAGAGGGGGGGACTCTTAAAGTCGGGGAGTGGAGCAGGCGTTTGGGGCGGGGGGTTGTTACCGTTCCTTACGGTTCGCCTTCGCGTTTTGAATCGCATGTCGTGCGGCGCAATGTGCCGTGGCTGACGGCGGACGCGGTGTCGTCTGTGAGTTTCACGCCGCTGCATGAACTGAGCGGGATTATCACGCCGAACGGTCTGGTGTTTGAACGGTATCATGCGGGGGTTCCGGAGATTCCACCGGAGGAGCACCGGCTGTTGATTCACGGGATGGTGGAGCGCCCGCTGGTTTTGACGATGGAGGACATCGTAAAACTGCCATCGGAATCGGTCATTCGCTTTTTGGAATGCCCGGCGAACGGGGGGATGGAATGGCGCGGCGCGCAAATGGAAGCGTCGCAGTTCACGCACGGGATGCTTTCCTGCTGCGAGTGGACGGGCGTGCCGCTTGCGGTGTTGCTGGAAGAAGCCGGGGCGAAGCCGGGGGCGAAATGGCTGCTCGCCGAAGGCGCCGACGGCGCGGCGATGACGCGCAGCATCCCGATGGAAAAAGCGTTGGACGATGCGCTTGTGGTTTACGCGCAAAACGGCGAGCGGCTGCGCCCCGAACAAGGGTATCCGCTGCGCCTGCTGAATCCGGGGTGGGAAGGCAACACTTCGGTCAAGTGGCTGCGGCGGTTGAAAGCGGGCGATTCTCCCTGGCACCACCGCGAAGAAACATCCAAATACACCGACCTGATGGAGGACGGCAAGGCGCGGCGGTTTACCTGGGTGATGGAGGCGAATTCGGTGATACTCAGCCCCTGCCCGGAAAAGCCGTGGAGCGGGGCGCGCAAGGGGTTGACGGAAATATCGGGTTTGGCGTGGTCGGGGCGCGGGCGCATCACCGCCGTGGATGTCTCCGCCGACGGCGGCGCAAACTGGCGGCGGGCAACACTCAAAGGGATGGTGTTGCCGAAATGCCTGACGCGCTTCGCCCTTCCTTATGAATGGCGCGGCGGCAATCTTTTGCTGCAAAGCCGGGCGACGGACGAAACAGGTTATGTGCAGCCGACTCTTGCGCAGTTGCGCGAAGTGCGGGGCGTGGAATCCATCTATCACAAAAACGCCATTCAGACATGGGGCGTGGAGGATTCGGGCGCGGTGCGCAATGTGCAGATTTCTTGAGAGTCCCCCCCCCTCCCCCCCCATCAAAGATGGGGGGGGGGTTAATAATAATGGGGGTGGAGTTAATACTAATGCGGCGGAGGAGAAGTTTACCCCCCCCCCATCTTTGATGGGGGGGGTTGGGGGGGGGATATTTCGCTCTGTTATGGTTGCATCGGCGGTTGCCGTTGCGGCGGTGTTTTTTTCCGGGGCGGCTTTTGCCGAGGGGGGACTCTACGGCGTCGGGCGTCCGGCGGGCGAGGCGGACATTCGGGCGTGGGATATTGATGTGCGCTGGGACGGCGAGGGGCTGCCGCCCGGCGGCGGGACTGTCGCCGAGGGCGAGATAGTTTACGAGGCGAAGTGCGCGTCCTGTCACGGCGACTTCGGGCAGGGCGAAGGCAGATGGCCGGCCATCGCCGGGGGTTTTGATTCGCTGACTCACCAGGGCGGCTCGCAGCGTCCGGAGAAAACTTTCGGCAGTTATTGGCCGTTTGCGCCGACGCTTTTTGATTACATTCGCCGGGCGATGCCCTACACGGCGCCGCAGTCGCTGAGCGACGGCGAAACTTACGCTTTGGTCGCGTATATTTTGTATCTCAACGATTTGGTCGGCGAGGATTTTACCGCCGACGCCGAGACCGTCGCCGCCGTGCGAATGCCGAATCGGGAAAACTTTTTTGACGACCCCCGCCCCGATGTCCGCAACAGTGCCTGCATGACGAATTGTCTGGACGCCGGGCAACTGCGCCTGATTGAATCCATCACCGGCGTAACGCCCGAGCAGGAGTCGCGCGGCGGCGACGGGGAAAGTGATGACGCAAAACCGGCGGCGGAGACCGTTGCCGCTCCCGCTCCCGCTTCCTACGCCGTTTGCGGTGTTTGTCATGCGAGCGGAGTCGCCGATGCGCCGTTGCTGAGCGATACGGCGGAATGGCAAAAGCGGCTGGACGCAAGCGGCGGAGTCGGCGCGCTGACGCAAGCGGTAATCCAAGGAAAGGGCGCGATGCCGCCGAAAGGCGGGGCGGCGAATCTCAGCGACGAGGAAATTGAAAAACTCGTCCGGTATATGTTGCAAACGGCAAAAATTGCGGTAGAGTAGGGGCGCATGTTTACGCACGACGACCGCCTCGGCGTGGTTGCCCGTTTTTGCAAAGGGGCGGCGTTTGCCGTCGCGCTGGCTTTGGCGGCGGCGATTATTCCCGCCGCGACCGTTCACGCCGCCGATGTGGAAGGCGGGCGCGAAATCGCGTTCAAGCGCAAGAGCGACGGCAAGGGCAACGCCGGCAATTGTCTGGCGTGTCATGCCATCGCCGGCGGCAACGCCCCCGGCAATATGGGTCCGCCGCTGGTCGGCATTGCGCAGCGTTTTCCGCAGCGCGCCGATTTGCGCGCGCGGCTGTTTGACCCGACGGTGTTCAATCCCATCTCGGCGATGCCGCCTTTCGGCAAGCACCGGCTGCTGACCGAGGAGGAAATTGAAAAAGTGATGGATTTTTTGTACACGCTTTAAAGCAAGGGGGGACTGATGAACCGGCGTTTGTTTTTGTTTAAGGGCGCGGCTTTCGCCGCGGGCGCGGCTTTGCTGGCGCGGGCGCAAACGGCATTGGCGGCGGCTTGGCCTTCGGGCGCCTTTGACCGCGACGACACCGCGGCGGCGATAAAAGAATTGTTCGGCGCGGAAAAATACGCGGAAGACGCCGGCATTGAATTTCGCGCGCCGGAAATCGCCGAGAACGGCGCGGTCGTCCCGCTGCAGGTGCGTTACAAGGGACCGGCCAAAGCGGTGGCGATTTTCGTTGAAGAAAACCCGAAGCCGCTGGCGGCGGCTTTTGAACTGGGCGAAAAAGGCGCGGCGAATGTCGGCGTGCGCATCAAAATGGGGCACAGTTCCCTCGTGCATGCCGTCGTGCAAAAACCCGGCGGCGAACTGCTGGGGACAGTGAAGGAAGTGAAAGTGACCATCGGCGGCTGCGGCGGCTGAACAACATAGGAGCGCGACGATGAAAGTCAAAGCCAAAGCCAAGGGCGGCGCAGTGGAAGTCAAACTCATCGCCAAGCACCCGATGGAGAGCGGGCAGGCGAAAGACAAGGAGGGCAACCGCATTCCGGCGCATTACATTGAACGGCTGACCGCCGAAGTCGGCGGCGAGACGGTGTTTGCGGCGAACCTGGGGCCGGCGGTGAGCAAAAACCCCTACTTGAAGTTTTACTACGACGGCGCCGTCGGCGACAAAGTTTCGCTGCATTGGCGCGACAACAAAGGAATGGAAGCGTCCGCCGAGGCGACGGTGAAATGAGCCGCCGGTTTCTTTTTGCGCGCGTTGTTTTGGCGTGTTGCGTTGCCGTTCTCGCCCCGGCGCAGCCGGCGGCGGCGGAGATAGACCCGGAAGCCGACCGCAAGGCCTTCGTGCGCTATTTTCACTCCGCCTTTCCCAATGTGCCGCCGGACGATTACATCAACGGCGTCTACGCCATTGACCGGCAGTCGCGCGAACAGTGGGAGGCGATAGAGGAGTTTCCGCCCTACGAAGAGTCGGTGGAAAAAGGCGAGGAACTCTACGACATTCCCTTCGCCAACGGCAAAGGATACGCCGACTGTTTCGGCGACGGGGCGGTGCGCCACCGTTACCCCTTTTACGACGAGGCCGCCGGCGAAGTGATAACGCTGGAATACGACATCAACCGCTGCCGCGCGGCGAACGGCGAAAAGCCGCTTAAGTGGGAGCGCGGCGACCTCGTGCATTTGTCGGCGTATATGGCTTTCGTCTCGCGCGGCAAGCGGCTGGACATCAAAGCGGAAAGCGAAGGCGCGCTTGCGGCTTACGAGCGCGGCAAGCGTTTTTACTACACCAAGCGCGGCTATCTCAACAACTCTTGCTCCACATGCCATGTGCAGGGGGCGGGCAGGCGCGTGCGCACCGAAGTTTTGCATCCGGCGCTGGGCGAAATTACGCACTGGCCCAACTTCCGTTTGAAGTGGGGGCACATCGCCACGCTGCACAAGCGCATCAGCCGCTGCCACCGCGACCAGGGCGCGAAACGCTTTCAGGCGCAGCATCCGAGTTACCGCGAAGTGGAGTATTTTATGACTTATATGTCCAACGGCTTGCCGGTCAACGGTCCCGGAGTGCGCAAATGAAAATGAAAAAGGCGGCTTTGATTTTCGCGCTGGCTTTCGCCCTGCCTTCTTTGGCGCAGGACAAAGCGGGCGCGCAAGCGGCGATTGAAAAAGCCGAGATGCTGCGCAAAGAAGCGGCGGCGGCGGAAATGGAATGGCGCTTTACCGGCAAGCGCATTAAAGAAGCGAAAGCGGCGCTGGAAAAAGGCGATTTTGCCCAGGCGGAAAAACTCGCCGAGCGCGCGCAATGGGAATCGGAGCGCGCGCTGGAACAGGCGAAAACCGCCGAACAAGTTTGGAAAGTCGGCGTCCCCAAATAAGGCGGGCGGCCGTCTGCGGCGCGGCGCTTTTTGCGCTCGCCGGTTGCGCCCCGCAGCAGCCCTACGCCGGTTTGGAATCGCGCGCCATCAAGGCGCTTTCGGCAAAAGAAACGGACGGCTATTTGTCCGGCGAGGGAATGGGCTTTGCGCTCGCCGCCGAACTGAACGGCTATCCCGGCCCCAAGCATGTTTTGGAACATGCGGAAACGCTCGCGCTCAGCGGCGCGCAACTCGCCGAAACGCGGCGGCTCTTTGACGAAATGCGGGCCGAAAGCGTCGCGCTCGGAAAAGCGCTCGTCCAAAAAGAATCCGAATTGGATGCGCTCTTCGCCGAAGAAAGAATTGACGAATCGTCGCTGCGCGCCGTCGTCGGCGCAATCGCCGAACTCCAAGGGCGGCTGCGCGCCGCGCATCTGAAACACCATCTCAAAATGAAAACATTGCTTTCGCCGCAGCAACTCGCAAAATACGAAGGACTGCGCGGCTACCGCGGCGGGCATAACGGACATCATTAAATGCGGCGGCGCGATTTTATAAAAACCCTCGCCGCGGCCTCCGCTTTGGGGGCGTTTGCCCCGCGCGCGGCCGGCGGCGAAGAGGGTTACGGCGGCATTTACGAAGTTCCGCCTTTCGGCGACATTCGCATACTGCACACCTGCGACACGCACGCGCAACTTTTGCCGGGGCATTACCGCGAACCGAATGTCAACATCGGCCTGGGCGACGCGCGCGGCAAGCCGCCGCATCTGGTCGGCGAGGCGATGCTGAACTATTACGGCGTGCCGAAAGAAAGCGAACTCGCGCATGCGATCAGTTATCTGGGAATGGAGGAACTCGCCGCGCGCTACGGCAAAACCGGCGGCTTCGCGCAAATCGCGTCGCTGACGAAAAAATTGCGCGCCGAATACGGAATGGAAAAAACACTGCATCTGGACAGCGGCGACATGTGGCAGGGCTCCGCGACGGCGCTTTACAGCGGCGGCGCCGACATGGCGCGGGCGGCGAACATTCTGAAAGTGGACGCGATGACCGGGCATTGGGAATTCACCTATCCGCCGGAAAAACTGCGCGAAAACATTAAAAACTTCAACGGCGATTTTCTGGCGCAAAACATTTTTGTCAAAGAGGACGCGCTTTTTGACGGCGCGGAAGCTTTTGACGAAGAAAGCGGGCGCGCCTTTATGCCGCGCAAAACTTATTCCCTCGGCGGGCGGCGCGTAACCGTCATCGGGCAGGCCTTTCCCTACACGCCGATAGCGAACCCGCAGCGCTTTATTCCCGAATGGACTTTCGGACTGCGCCGCGCCGAATTGACGGCGCTCGTCGAAAAAATCCGCGAGGAAGAAAAACCCGACGCCGTGGTTTTGCTCTCGCACAACGGCGCAGGGCTGGATTTGCGCGTGGCGCGCGATGTTCCCGGAATTGATTTTTTTCTCGGCGGGCACACGCACGACATTTTTGTCCGCCCGCGAATGATAAACGGCGCGGCGGTCATAAACGGCGGCTGCGGCGGAAAATTCGTCGGCGTTTTGGATGTCGCCTTCGGCAAAAACGGCGCGCGCGATTTTCGCTATCGTTTGTTGCCGGTTTTTGCGAATCAATTGCCCGCGGACGCGCAAATGCTCGCGCACATACAACAAACGAGGGCGCCTTACGAAAAGGAGCTTTCCGAAAAACTCGCGCGCGCCGGGGAGACGCTCTACCGCCGCGGCAACTTCAACGGCGCGATGGACCAAATTATATTGAACGCATTGCGCGAAAACTACGGCGCGCAAATCGCGCTTTCGCCGGGCTTTCGCTGGGGAATGACCGTCCTCGCCGGAAGCGATGTGCGAATGGAGGATGTGATGAACGCGACCGCGATGACATACCCCGAAACTTACTCGCGCAAAATGAGCGGCGCGGATTTAAAAAACATTCTGGAAGGCGTCGCCGACAACCTGTATCACCCCGACCCTTATTACCGCCAAGGCGGCGATATGGTGCGCGTCGGCGGAATGAATTACGCCCTGGAACCCTCGGCAAAAAACGGCGCGCGCGTGCGCGATATGCGGCTGGATTCCGGCGAAGCCGTCCGGGCGGAAAAACAATACACAGTCGCCGGCTGGGCGACGCAAACGCTTTCGGAAGGCCCGCCGGTGTGGGAAATCGTCGCGGCGTATTTGCGCAAAAAACAAACGGCGCAAGTCGGAAAAATAAACCTTCCTGTTTTGAAGGGAGTCGCCGACGGCCCCGGCATCGCCGATTATCCCCCGCAACTGCTGCGATAAGCGCGGCCGCAAGCGGCGGCTTTAGCGTATGGAATAATCCACGGTCTCGCCGGCGGCGAGCAACTCTTCCCGGCGCGCGCGCAAATACGCGCCGAAGGTGCCGTATTTTTCTTTGTGCCGCCCGGCCGCATACCGCGCCGCTTCGCGGAAATGATAACGGTTCAGCAGTCCCGTAAGGCGCAGCACTTCGCGCCCGCCGTCAAAAAAGACCGCGCCCGGACGATAATGCAAACCCAGCGAAGCGGCAAACTCCGCCTGCGTGCTTTTTTTCCCGGCGGGCGAAACGATGGCGGCGGGGGATTTCGCATCCAGCCGCGCCACCGCCAGCCGCCGCAGTTGTTCGCGCACATCGGGCTTGTGCAAAATGTTTTTATGCATCCATTCGCAATCGGCGCAGGTGTCGTCTTCCACAATCACCATCAGCGGGCGCGTCGCCGCGGACAAATCCGCGCCGGCATTAAAATCCGGATGCGGGCGCAATTGATACCGCGCCGGCGAATGTTTTGCGGCGTAATCGGCGAGCGGCATTTCGCGGTATGCGCCGTCCCGCACATAACGCAAAGCCGCGCGCAAAGCCGGCGGCGAACGGTATCCGCCGACCGTGAGCGCCGCAACGGCGGAAGAATCCAAAAACAAAAGCGTCGGCGTGTACTGCACTCCGACGGCGCGGGCGAACTCGCGCTCCGTCATTTCTTCGCCGCCGTAATTCACTTCGCGGGCGCCGCGAATGTCTATGTCCACGACATCAAAATGCGCCGTGATGAATTCGCGGTTGGCGCCGGAAAAAGAATCGGCGAGCATTTTCGCGCAGTAGGGGCAGTTTTCCAAATGGAAAAACAGCATCAGATGCCGCCCCGCCCCGCCCGCTTCGGCGGCGTCGTCGGCGATGTCCAAAAAACTGCTCTTGAACCACTCCGGCAAATCAAAAGATTCCGCGCCCAGAACCTTCCCCCGCTCCCCGCCGCAAACGGCTGCTGCGGCAAACAAACAAAACAAAGCCGTCGTCAATTTGCGAATCATCTGTTTCTCCTCCCGCTTTCATTCTATCGCAAAACTCGCGCGTTGCAACCGTCACAAATTCACAAGCCATTTGCAAATCGCGCTCAGTTGCTCGTCGGAAGTTAAGTTTGCGGCAAAAGCAATATCCCCGGATTGCAGTTGCGCGTAAATTTCCTCCGCCATTCTGCGTTCAATGCTGGCGCCGACGAAAAACAAACCGGGCGGTTTCCGATTTTCGGCGAAGGCGGCGCGAATTCTGCCAAGCGCGTGCGACGCGGTTTTCCAATGCTCGTCCGCGCCGGCGGGGTCTATGCCGCCTTTGAGTTCCCCCAGAGCGGCGTGTTTTTTTCCGTCGCGCAGCGCCTGGGTTTTTTCGCCGGGCAAGCACGACAACAAAACGGCGTCCACATTGGTTTTGGTTTGCGGGACGGTGACATCCAAGGCGAGCGTCCTCGCCCGCCCGCCGAATTGCCATGATACAAATTTTGTCCCCTCCGCATTGGCGGCGACTCCGCCCGCATCGCCGCCGCGCAATCTCACCGCCGCGGCGATGCGGTTGACAAATTTCCGTTTTGCCAGTTTGCCGCCCATGTTGCGCATTTTTCCGCCCAGCGTGTCGCCCCTCGTCAGAAGAAAACGGTAGACCAATTCGTCGGCGAAATCTTCGCCCTGCGGCTCCAACGCCTCGCGAGACATTTGCGCGAAAGCGGAGAACTGTTCCTTTGCGGTGATGTGCGATTTGGCTTTTTCGGAAAGCCCGGCGGCGGTCAGAAGCGCCGGGCGGATTTCCGCAATGCCCCACAACTCCGCCGGTGTTTTGACATCGGCGGTCAGTGCGCGCAAATGGCGCGCTTCCTCCACAAACGGCTCCGACTGGCGGGTTTTTTCCAGCGCCAATTCCAAAAACCCCGCCCGCGTTTTTTTGCGGGGGGTTTCCAAATCCGCGGCTTTTTTGATAAAGCGCCGCCAGGGCGGCGTTACGGTTTTCGCCATACGCACACGCATTTTCGCAGCGCGCTGCGCCCGTGCGCGCCCATTTGCTGGCTGCTGTTTCCCTTTGTCTGCGGCGACACCAGAATGTTTTGCACTTCCAGCCCGGCGCTTTCGGCGAAGCCCGACAAAATAAAATCCACGGAAATATCGGCGCCGCCGTAACGGACATTGTCGTTAACCATAAAAAACGCCGCGCCGCGCCGCATCAGCCGCGCGCATTCGTAAATAACGCACGCCATTTCGCGGAAGTATTCCGAAACCATTCGCACAATCGCCCCGTTGTTCAGCAAGCCGCGCCGCCGCTGCTCTTCCAAAAATCGCACAATTTCGCCCAGCAACGGATGCCCGCCCGCCCACTCCAAAGGCGCGCGCCATTCTTTCCGAACGATTGTTTTGGGGCGGTTTTCCACCGTGCATGTCAGCATTCGCTGGCGCAAATCGGAAATTTCTTTTTCGTCCGCGCCGAGCAAAGCCAATTCCAGCGCGTAAGTGCGCGTGTAATCGTAACGGTTGCAATAGGGCGGCGAAGTGAGAACGGCGTCGTAACTTTCGCCGGGCAGCGACGGCAGCACATCCAGGCACGAGCCGGGAAAAAGGCGAATTTTGCCGCGCTTTTCGCAGGAGGAAAAAAAACCGCCGTCCGCCCGGGCGTCTCGGATGATTTGCGCGATTTTTTTATCCAGCGCGTCCGCAAACGAGGGCAACTTGCCCTTGTGAAACTGCTGCTTTAATTGCCGCCCGGAACGGTTGTCCCAGCGCAAAAACTGACCGTCCTTGCGGGTGTAACTCGCGTCTTCCAAAACGCAAAGCGCCGCAAACCGCAGCACCGGCTGCAATTGAGCGGGCGCGGCTTCCAGCGCGCCCAAAAAAGATTCAATTTGCGCGCGCGATTCCGGCGGATACGCGCCCGCAGTGATGCGCAATTCGTTCAACGGCAGCCGCCGCCCGTTTTGCCGCGCGCCGGACGAGCGCCATTTTTCCAGCGCGGAAAAATCATCGGCGCCGAAATTTGCCAGGGAATTATGCGCGCCGACAATGCAATGACCGACCGGCAGAAGTTCCACGCCGTCCGCATCCGTTCCAACGCCGGCGCAGGCGAACAGCGAAGTCCCCATTCCGGCGAACGGATCCAAAACGGCATCCGGCCGCGCGCCGGCGATGGAAAGTAAATACTTCACCAAGTCGGCGGAAAACGCCTCCTTGTATTTAAACCAGCGGTAGCGCGGTTTGGTTTTGTTTGCTTGAAAACTGACGATTTGCCGCGTGAGAAACGGCGAGACGCGCATAACGCCGCCAAAACGCCGCGCCAGCAAATCGTCCGCTTTGCGAACGCCGGACGGCAATGGGGCGTCCGGCGGAAGGGACGGCTTTTTTACAACGCCGCGCGCCGCGCCCGCGCGGGTTGCTGTGGAAGTTTCGCCGATTTGCAAACTTTCCGTCATTCGGGGATTGTAACATTGCCCGCGGCGCGGTGGTAAGATGGGGGTTTTTGCGGGGGAGGGAATGCGGTGAAGGATCAGTATCGGGTTGTTGTTGTGGGCGGGGGGGTTGTGGGGGCTTCCGTGCTTTATCATCTTGCCAAGTTTGGCTGGGGGGATGTCGCGCTTTTTGAGCGGTCGGTGCTCACCGCCGGCTCTTCGTGGCACGCCGCCGGGGGGGTGCACGCGCTTAATGCCGACCCGAATATGGCGGCGCTGCAGGCGTATACGATTGACTTGCTGCCGAAGATCGCCGAGGAATCCGGGCGCGACATCGGGCTGCATCTCACCGGCGGGATAACATTCGCGTCCGCCCCGGCGCGCTGGGAATGGCTGCAGGCGGCCTACCGCGTTTTCCAAACTATCGGCATTGAAGATTGCCGCCTGATAACGCCCGCGGAAATGCGCGAACTCTGCCCGATTATGGACACCGACGGAGTCCTCGGCGGGCTTTGGGCCGACCGCGAAGGATATGTTGACACCACCGGCACCGTCCACGCCTACGCCGAAGCCGCAAAAAAACTCGGCGCGGATGTCGTGGAAAAAAACAAAGTGGAATCGCTGCGCCAACTTCCGAACGGCGAATGGGAATTGCAAACGCAAAAAGGAATCGCGCGCGCCGAACACATCGTCAACGCCGCCGGACTGTGGGCGAAACAAGTCGGGCGAATGGCCGGCGTGGAACTCCCCCTCGCGCCGCTCGCGCATCATTATCTTGTAACCGATACCGTCCCCGAAATTGCGGCGATGGAAAAAGAAGTGCCGATGACCGTGGATTTGGAGGGATTTACCTATTTGCGGCAGGACCAAAAAGGCGCGCTTTTGGGAATATACGAAACGCGCCCGCAGCACTGGCACATTGACGGCGCGCCCTGGGATTACGGTATGGATTTAATTCCGGAGGACATTGACCGCATCGCCGACGAATTAAGTTTCGCGTATAAACGGTATCCGCCGCTCGCGCGCGCGGGGGTAAAACGCTGGGTTTGCGGCGCGTTTACTTTTTCGCCGGACGGCAACCCGCTTGTCGGCCCGCTCGCAAAGCCGCGCAACTACTGGCTTGCGTGCGGGGTGATGGCGGGCTTTTTGCAGGGCGGGGGAGTGGGAAAATCGCTCGCCGAGTGGATGATACACGGCGAAGCGGAAGCGGACGCTTGGCCGATGGACATTGCCCGTTACGGGAGTTTTGCCGCAAACCGCGAATACATCCGGCAAACGACGGGGCAGTTTTACGCGCGCCGGTTTGTGATGACATATCCGAACGAACAACTTCCCGCCGGCCGCCCTTTGCGAAAATCGCCGTCTTATGAAGCGATGACTTCGGCCGGATGCAGATGGGGATGCGTTTGGGGTTTGGAAACCCCGAACTATTTTGCGCCGCCGGAGTTTGTGGAAACGCCGACATTAAAACGCTCCAACGCGCACGGCATTGTCGGCGAAGAATGCGCGGCGGTGCGCGACGGTTGCGGGCTTTTGGACATTTCCGGTTTTTCGCGTTTTGAAGTTTGCGGCGAGGGAGCAAGCGAATGGCTGGATTTTCTTTTGGGCGCGCGTTTGCCTTCGCCGGGGCGGATTAAACTTTCGCCGATGCTTTCGCCGAACGGAAGATTGAAGGGCGACCTCACCGTCTTTAATTGGGGCGGCGGAGTTTTCTGGATTATGGGTTCGTATTATTTGCGCGAATGGCACGGGCGGTGGTTTGCGCAAAGCATCGGCGGGCGCAACGATGTGACGGTTGCGGACATATCGGATTCCGTCGTCGGGCTTTCGCTTTCGGGGCCGCGCTCGCGCGACATACTCGCAAAAATAGCGGGCGGGGACATTGGCGCGGAAGCGATGCCGTTTATGAGTTGCGCGCAAACGGACGCCGGACTGGTTCGCGCAAAAATAGGGCGGCTGTCGGTCGCCGGGGAATTGGGTTTTGAAATCAATTGCGCGGCGAGCGAACACCAAACATTGCGCGAGGAATTGCTGCGCGCGGGCGCCGAATTCGGTTTGCGGGAATACGGTTATTACGCGCTTAATTCTTTGCGATTGGAAAAAAGTTTCGGCGTGTGGAGCCGCGAATTCACGCAAGCATACACGCCGGGAATGACCGGAATGGACAAGTGGCTCGCTTTTAATAAGGGGGACTTTAACGGCAAAGAAGCGGCGCTTGCCGAACGCGAACGCGGGGCGAAAACAAAACTGGTAACTTTGGAAGTTGACGCGAAAGACGCGGACGCATCCGGTTACGAACCGGTGTGGAAGGACGGGGCGCGCGTCGGCTTTGTTACTTCCGGGGGTTACGGTCACCGCATCGGCAAGAGTTTGGCGATGGCGTTGTTGGACGCGGAATGCATTGAGGAAGGGGGGGAGTTTCGCGTGCATATAGTCGGGGTGGAACGGGGCGCGCGCATTATTGCCGCGAGTCCTTACGATCCCGCGGGGAAGACGATGCGCGCTTAATCGTCATTCCCATCCCCGTTCTCGTTACACCTCTCCAGAGGTGTAACGGGGCTTTTTTGTGCGGCGTCCGCGCCGCGCCTGATTGATTTTAATTTGAGCGGGCGGGGACGCCCGCTTTTTTATGTTGCGTTACACCTCTGGAGAGGTGTAACGAGACCGAAGCCGGGGTAACGAGACCGAGGCCGGGGGGACGAGACCGTCATTGCCGTGACGGGGGGTTGTTTTATAAAAAGGGGGAGAGTATTCCGGCGGTTATCAGGGAGATAGCCCATATTGCGTTTATGTTTATCCACGCCTTTCGCAAAAGGGCGACGCCGAGTTTTTCGTAGACGATGATTGCGATTGCGACCATAACGATAAAAAAGCCGAGCGTGTGGGCGAACAATGCGGGCGCCCATCCTTCGGCGGCGTTTATTGCCTGCGCGAAATGTTCGGAATGCGCGTTTGCGGGTGCGAATGCGGCGGGCAGAAACGGCGCGAGCATAAAGCCGGCGCCGTGGGCGAATGCGGCGAGGAACGACCACAGCGCGAGTCCGGCTGCGCCCATGCGCATTCCGCCGCGCGAAGAATGGCGCGCGCGAAAAAGATGATACACACCGAAAGCGATTAATCCGAAAGCGGCGGCGTAACGGACATTGTCGCCGCCCAAAACAATGCGCAGCAGAAAAAACAAAACCAAAGCCGCGGCGACCGCCAAGAAATGCCCCGCCGCTATCGGTAAAAATGCGCGCAGCACTTCGGCGCGCTTGCGTTCCTGCATTCCCAACGCGACGGCGAAGAGCCAGCCCATTGCGGGGTTTAGGCCGTGGAATGCGCCGAGGAAGAATGCGGTTAACATTGTTTTGGGAATGCCCCCCCCCAGCCCCCCCCATCAAAGATGGAGGGGGGGTAATTGGAAGAATGCCGGCTCATTATGCGGTTAACATTGTTTTGGGAATGCCCCCCCCCAACCCCCCCCATCGGAGATGGGGGGGGGTTAATTTGTTTTAAGGGGGATATCCCCCTCCATCTTTGATGGGGTGGGGTGGGTAATTTGTTTTTGGGGAGGAGGCCACCCCCCAGGAGTTTGCCTTTCCCATCTCCGATGGGAAAGGCAAACTCCGACCCCCCCCCGCAAGCGGCGGGGGGTAAATAGATTCGCTTAGTTGGGAAAGCAGAAGGAATCGGAGGAGGAGTCGCCGCCTTGCAGGCGGATTTGGTGCGCTTGAAAATCGCCGAACTCCACGAAGAAATCCTTGTCCACTTCCAAGCCGCCGCCCTCCTTGGCGTTCAGCCGCACCATCCAGCTTTCAATGCCGTCCGGATAAAACTGCTTGTCCCACGCGTCGTAAAGCGAATTGGTAAAATACACGCGCCTGCCGTCGCGGCTGACTTCCACCATTTGCGGCCCGCCGGAAAGCGGGCGGTCGGGGTTTTTCGGATGCGGCGTTTTGTTGACTATGCCGCCGAGTTTTACCAGCCCGGTTTGCTTGGGATTGTCCGGGTCGGAGACATCGTACTGCCGCATTTCGCCGGTCGCCCAGCAGGAGACATACAAATAGTTGTCGTCCAGCGAAAGGTTGAGGTCGGTAATAATCGGCGGCACCGCCTTAAACCCTTTCAGCAGCGGCGGCAGTTGTTCTTCTTCGGCGGCGACGGCGGGGATGGTTATTATTTTTTTCGCCGTCCATTCTTTTCCGTTTTCGCCGCGCCGCCAGAGCCAGATGGAAGCGGACAAATCCTCGGTGGAAACGACGACGCCGGCAAACCCCCAAGCGCGCGAGGGGTCGTGCGCCGGGCGCAGTTCCAGCGCCATTTGGTGTTGGACGCCGAGGTCCATTGTTTGTTTGTGGCGGCGGCGGCGCAGGTCCCAAATATGCAGGCAGTGCCCGTATTTTCCGCCGAGCAGCAGTTCGGGGTTGACGCCGTCTTCAATCATGGAAGGCGTCCCCCATTCGCTGGTGATCATGGAGTCAAAGCCGAGGTGCCACCAAAAATCGTAGGCGAGGAATTGCGGCCCGCGTTCCACTTCCCATTTGCCGAGGACATTGAAGTCGTAATGGTCCAGCAGGAAGATGCCGCCGGGTCCGTCTTCGCCGAGTTTTGTTTTGCCGTTGGCGCCGCCGAGCGCGCTGACATACACACCTTCGGCGCCGCAGTGGATGGTGTGCGGGCGGGAATAGCCGGCGCGGGCGGCGATGTCTTCGGCTTCTATCACCTTGACGATTTTGGGCGACTGCGGGTCGGGCTTCGTGTCCAGAATGTGTATGCGCGAGGAACGAATGCCGGGGACGACCAGATAGCGCCGTTCCACATGCGGGTGCGGCGCGTAGGGGCAGAGGGCGGCCGAGCAGGCGCTCCAGCCGAAGTGGTGGAGTTCGTCGCCGGCGTTGGGCATTGGCGTCTCGCCGACTATCTCGCCGCTTTGGACATTGACGACGCACATTTTGTCGGGGCGCTTGTCGCCGGAGGAGTTGAATGCGACGACATAGGCGAGCTCCTCCGCCGGCGCGCGCATCGCCATCTTCGGCGAAGGGTAAAAAGTCGGGTCGGGTTTCCAAGTTTGCATTTTTTTTCCTCCTGGGGTCCTTTGGAGTTTTGGAGTATAGCACTGAATTCGGGAATGGGGCTTATGGGGCTTATGGGACTTATAGATTTGCCGGATTCCCGCTTTTTTGGAGGGGTGCGGGAATGACGCCGACGCGGGGGTGGTTAGCCGAACATTGCGTAGAGGACGCCGTTGGCGACCATTATGGCGGTCATCGCGCCGACCATGCGCCACGAGAGGCGGGCTTCGGCCGCGCGCATTTCGGCTTTTAGTTCCTGCATTTCGGCTTTGAGCGAAAGTTCCACCCGCTGCAATTCGGCTTTGGTGGCGAGGTCTTGCTTCGCGTCTTGCGATTCGTGGCGGATTTCCTGCGCTATTTCTTGCGCGACTTCCACTTGGGCGCGGGCTTGGGGCTCGGGGGTGCCGGCGGCTATTAGTTTGTCGGTGATGGCGAGTGTGTCCATTGGGGGGATTGTAGCATATTTTTTACTTGGAGTCGGCGTGGACGCCGGGGGGTATGCGTTCCCACGCTGGAGCGTGGGAACGAGAACAATTTGCGTCATTCCCGCCTTTTAATAGGAATGCGGGAATGACGCAAATTTGTTTTGGTTTTTTTAACGGCGGAGGCGGGGGGTTTTGGGGTTTTGTTTTCGGCGGTTTTTGGGGGGGGGTTGGGGGGATGATTTTTGGGGTTGCTTTTGGGTTTGTTGTTTTTGGGGGAGGGCGGGGGACGGTTGGGGTTTTGTTGTGCGGAGGCGGGGGCGGCGGTATGCTTTTGGTGCTGCCGCTTTTGGCGTTGTTGCTTTGGGGGTTGGCGGTTGCGGGGTTGCCTTTTCCGCTTTCTCCTCTTTTTCCGCTTTCGCCTCTTTCTCGTTACACCTCTCCAGAGGTGTAACGCATTTTTTGTTGGCGGCGTCGGGGGCGCTTTTAATTTGAGCGGGCGGGGACGCCCGCTCTTTTTGGGGCGTTACACCTCTGGAGAGGTGTAACGAGACATCAACTTCTATTGTTGCCGTCGTTGTTGCCGTTGCTGTCGCATCCGCTGTTGCTGTTGCTGTCGCTGTTGTTGTTGCAGTTCCCACTGTTGCGGTTGTGGGGGTTGGGGATTTTAGGGCTTTGCCTACTGCTTTGCTGGCTTCTTTGCCTTGGAGTCGGCCGGTGCCGGGGGGGAGGGGGATTACTGTGGCGGCTATGGTGGCGAACTTTGTTTGGCGGGTTCCGTTTAGGGTGTAGGCGTAGGAGAAGATGTGGTTGAAGGATTCGTTGGCGGCGCTGGGGGTGCCGCTGAGTATTACGCCGGCGGCGGGGGGGGTTACGAACACATTGCAGAAGACGCCGCTGCCGCAGTGTTGGAAGGTGTTGGTGATGCCGGGAGTGAACACTATGCCGCCGAATTGGGGGACGAATATTGTGTGCGGGTTGGGGCGGATGAGGGCGTTTGCCGTGAGCGTCAGGCGGACATTGCGCACTTCAAAATCCTTCGGGGGGACGACCGTTACCAGCAGGTGATGGCGGAGTGTTGTTGTCGCATCCGCGCCGGGGACGCGGTAGGCGTAGGAGGCGAAGAAGGCGCCGAGGGCGGAGGGCGCGCCTTCGTAGTTTATGAATCCCCCTTGCGGGATGATATGGAACGCGCATGCCAATCCCGGCGGGCATTCGCGCCGTTCGGAGAAATTTGCGATTCGCACTCCGCGTTCGCCGCCGCTCGGGAGCATAATAATGTGCAGTTCGGGGGGGCTGATATTTGCGACGCCCTGCGGGAAATGCGAAATGTCGTGCAGGGTGACATCCACGCCCTGCGTCAGCGTGAGCGTCGCGTTGCCGGCGCTGAGCGGGGCGTAGGCGTTTGCGGTTATGGTGAAGAGGACGGTCGCCGGCGCGGAGGCGGGGTTGTTGTCGTCGGCGAGGAGGAAGCCGTGGAAGACGCCCGGAAAGCCGTTGAACGGCGCGTAGCGCAGGTAGACGGTGTTGCCCACCAGAAACACTTCGTTCTGCGGCGCCGTGAGGGAGTAGCCAAAGCCCGCAGTCGGGTGGCCGCCGCCGACGGAGACAGTCCCCAGCCGCACGGAGACGCTGACTGTCGCCGCCGCCACCGTGATTTCCAAATCGGCGACGACGGGGGGGATGTCAATCACTTCGGCGAAGACCGTCCACTGGCGGCGGAAAATCGGCTCTGTCGTCCCCAATCTTACCCAGATGACTTCCAGCCGCGATTGAAAGGTCGTCGCTTGCGTCGGCGTGCCGCGCATGCGGACGCCGTTGTTAATCACAAAGCGGTTGTCCGGTCCCAGGCGCGCCCCCTGAAAGAATACGCAGGTCAGCCCCGGGGCGCAGCCGATGAGGCTTTGCCCGGAGCCGAAGTTTTCTTCGCCGCCGCCTTCGTAGACGAAGACGACATCCAGCCCGCCCGGCGGCAGCGGCACGCCGACGGTCATCTCCGCGCGCACGGAGGCGAGCGCGGTAATCACCGCAAACGAGCTCACCGCGACGGTGAACGGCGGCAGCGTGACCGGCGGGGTGTTCGCCGCGTCGTCGTCCACGACCGCCCGCGCGACGATATTGCCGCCGATGCTCCGGTTGGCAATGTCGTAAAACACGAAAACGGTATTGCCGCGGAAGGAAACCTCGCTGTTCGCCGAGAAGTAACGGTAGTCGCCGCCGGCGGTGAGAAAGCCGCCGCCGGCGGATATCGTCCCCACTTCGGTGAGAATGCGCGCGGTCGCGTTCGTTACGGTGACGGCGAGCGCGGCGGTTATCGGCGGCGGCGCGACGACCGTCACCGGGAAGGCGAGCGTCACCGGCGGCGTGTAGTCGTTCTCGTCGTCGGCGACGACTGTTGCCGTGACCGTCCCCGTTTGCGGGCGGCGGAAGTTCATCACGGCGGTGTTGCCGGCGAATGTCAGCCACTCTTCGTCGGAATAAAAGCGGTATCCGCCGCCGGCGAGCTCGCCGCCGGAAGCGGCGGCCGTCCCCAGCGTTATCGGTAAATAAGTGGTCGCTTGGGCGACTGTGACGGTAAACCCCGCGCGCATCGGCGGCGGCAGCTCGTAGCGGAGGAAGACGGCGGCGGTGGCTGTGCCCACTTGATTCACCCCGCGCGAAAGCAGATAGCGGAAGACAGTGGCGCCCGCTCCCGGCGGGCTGAGCGCGCCGCGCAGGTGGATGTTCTGCCTGTCAAAGGTTTCGCGAAAGAAGCAATCCAGTTTCGGCGGGCAGTCGGCGAGCGAGAGCGTGGTGAATTCCAGCGGCCCCGCGCCCGTTATCGGCACGGGAAAGCCGTCCAGCAGCGGCGCGAAGCCGCCCAGCGTCAGCGTAATCGTCGCCGTCCCGCCGTGGATCGGCGGGAGGACGGAGACGAAAACGATGCCGCGCAAGCCGTCAAATTGGATTCCGGCAAAATACCTGCCGACGACGGTCGGCGTCCCCGTGTAGTGGAAGCCGCTGAATCCGAGGGTGTTGAGAGTGGCCGTGCAAGTAAGCCCGGGAATGCTGCAAACAAACTGGTTGTCCAATTCCACAACCGTCGGCTGCCCGCTTTGGGGGATGAAAACCGTCCTGCCGCCGGGCGGGAGGGCGACGCTGACGGTCATAAAGGAGGCAATCCCGCCGGGACGGACGGGGGCGATGGCGGCGGCGGAGACCGTGAGCATCGCCGTCGCCGGCCGCGTGTAGGTGTTGTCGTCGTCGGCGATGACCGTCGCCGAGACCGTCGCCGGGTCGGCCAGCGAGACATACACACTCCCGTTGACGACGGCGAATTCGGAATCGCCGCTGACGGAGAGGGAGTAGCCGCCGCCGGCGAAAGGCACCCCCCCGCTGAGCGCGAGCGATGCGCGCGCCGAAACCCTCGCCGAGACCTGCGGCGAAAAGCCCAGCGAAAAAGTGAGCGGCGGCGGGGCGAGAACGCTGAGGAAGAGCGTCGCCCGCGCTGTCAGGTTTTGCCGCCCGTCTTCGTCGTAGGAAAAGCGGATGTGGTGGACGAAACTGCCGGGCGCCCCCGGATTGTCGCGGTAGACGAAGCCGTAAAAGGGCTCGCCCGTGGAATGGTCGTGCGGGTCGCAAACGAGCCCGGCGGGCAGCGTATCGCAGTCAAAGTTTTCGCTGACTTGTTCGGGGACATCCCCGGCGAAGGGAATGGTCGCGTTTATCCCCGCTTGCGGCAGCAGCATCCCGGCGGTCAGCGTCAGCGAAGTGTTGCCCGGGCCGAAATCGGCGAAGTCGGTTACGGTGATGCTGAAGATGGCGGCGTTGCCGCCGGTGAAGGGATTGCCGTCATCCGCAAAAACAATCTGCGTCAGCGTCACCAGCCCCGGCGAGAAGAACCAAGCAGTCGGCCCGGCAAAGGAAACCTGCGGCGCGAATGTCGTGTAGGAGTAGTCCCCGCCCGGCGGCAAGCCCCCGCCGAAAGCGGTGGCGACGCCGATTTGCGTGCGGCTGTTCGCCAGTATCGGGCTCGCCGTCACGGTAAAGCGCGTCGTCAGCGGCGGCGCATACACAATCTCCACGCGCATCCCCCCGACGACCCCGCCGAAGGAAGCGCCCAGAAACACCGTCTTCGGCGCGGGGAAGGGCAAGGCGGCGATGCTGTATTTGTATGCCACACCCTGGTTGATGGCCGTCGCCTGCAGGGCGCAGGGGATTTGTTCGCTGCGGCAGGAACGCAGGAGAGTGACAGGCCCGGGAGCGCCCCCGCTGCGGGGGAGGATAACCTCCCGCGACTCGGCAAAAGGCACCCCGGCCGTGACAGTAATGCTCGCCGTCCCCAGCATAAAGGGCGCGTCGGCAAAGGCGGAAACGGTGAAGAACGCCGTCCCCGGCTCGCTCAGCGGCTCGGTATCGTCGGCGAGCAGCGTCGCCGTAATCGTCGCCGGCGCGTTCAGCGAAACAAAAACCGAAGCGTTGCGAAAAGCCGCAAAGGGCGAGAGCGAAGTGAGCCGGTAGGCAGTCCCCGGCGCGAGCGTCCCCCCGCCGATGGAGACCGTCCCCGCAAAAACCGAAATCCGCCCCAAAACCTCCGCGCCGTTCGGAAAAGCGGAAACCGTCACCGGCGGCGGATGCACAATAAAGAGTATCGTCCCCGTAACAGTCGCCCCCCGGCTCACATAACCGTAAATGTTCGGATAGCCGCCGAAGCGGCCAATGCTGCGCGCCGGAACGCCCCCCGCCACAAACATCTGCCGGTCAAATGTCGTGCGGAAAATGACATGTCCGTTTTGGTCCAAGCCGACCGAAGCCCGCACCCTGCCCGGATTGCAATTCAAACCGTTCGGACAAGCGTCGGCGATGACAAAGCCCGCCGTCGCCGCCTCGCCCGTGCGCGTGATGCTCAGCTGCGTCTGCGGCGCGGCGAAATCCACCGTCACCGAAAGCGTCGCCCCGCGAATGGAAATCGGCAAAGGCGCAAGTTCGCTGACCGAAACCGTAAACACAACAGTCGCCGGTTCGGTGGAATCCTCGTCGTCGTTCGCAAACGCCGTCGCCGTAAGCGTCGTGCGCGCGTCAACGGACGCGACGACGGCCCTGCCGAGTATTACGATGCGCGGCGTCGGCGAGGAAAGGGAATAGCCCGCGCTGCCGTCGTCCAGCCGCCCGCCGGCGATGGAAAGCGTCCCCACCCGCGAAGAAACCCGCGCCGACGCGACGACATCCGCCGGAAAATACCCAAACTGCAAAGGCGGAATAATCACGCTCATCGCAATCGTCCCCGTCAGCGTTAACCCGCGCGAAACAAAAGCGACTTGAAACCGGTCGTAATATCCCGCCAGCGTCGGCGTCCCCGCAAAGAGCACTCCGTGATCGCCGGGAAAGCCGGGACGATTCACGCCGGTGCAGGTGCGCAGACCGGGAACGCAGGCAAGTTCCACGATAATCTTGCGCTCCGCCTCTATCCCCCCGCGCGGGAAAAAGAGGGTGACAAAATCTATCGTCCCGCCCTGCGCGTTTGTGGAACGCAAAGGAAAATGTATGGACGCCGTCACCGTCGCGTTGCCGATGGAAATCGGCGCGTATTCCGCGGCGGTGAATGTTACGGTAAACCGCGCGTCGTCCGTAAACGCGCTGCCGTCCGCAACCGTAACCGAAACCGTGTGCGTAACCGGCAACGGACTGTAAAAACGCACAGTATTCCCGCTCAGCAAAAACGGCGGAGACGCAAAATAGGAATAGTCGTCGCCCGCCGCAAGCATCCCCCCGCTTGCGGAGATAGTCCCCAAAGTAACGGTCGCATTCACGGACGCAGTAAAGTCAAAAGAAGCCGAAAGCGGGCGCGGCAAAACTTCCGCCGTTACAGTCAAAGTCCCCGGCGGTGTGGAAGAATCAAAATCGTTTGCGATTATCGTAAATGCAACCGTCGCCGGCTCCTCCGCATATATGTAAAGCGAATTCGCGCGCAAGGAAACCGTAATGCTCGCCGTCCCCGGCGCCGGAGATTGCACCGAAAGCGTGTATGCATTCGGCGGCGCATTCGGTATCCCCCCAAAACCGGAAACCGTCCCCAGCAAAGAATCCCCCCGCGCTTCCCCCGCCGAAACCGCGGCCGACAAAGAAAGCGGCAAAACAATCACCGATATATGCATCTCCGCCACGAAATTCACCGGCGGCGCGGAGCTGTCCTCCCCCGTCCACCGCGCGAAACGCTCGAGACCGTTGCTCCGCTCCCGCGCAATCCCGCTCACGGCCACAAACGACGATTCCGCCGGGCTCCGCACTTCTTCGCATCGCATCCCCGCAATCGCGCAAATGAAGTTGATATTGCCGATGCCAAACTCCGTCGGCTTGTTCCCCCCGCCCAAACCCGCCGAAAGCGTCACCAGCGGCTGAAAATACCCCGCAGTAACAACTATCGTCGCATTCAATCCGAACGCCGGCGAAAGAACAGTAAAGAAAGCAGTCGCCGGCGCAGTGTTCAAATGGTCGTCGTCCGCAAGAACAGTCGCCGTAAACCGCGCGCGCAAACCCTCCCGCGCAACTATCACTTCCCCGCGCGCATTAATCGCCGCCGCCGCCGAAGGTTCCGTTTGCACCGACAAAGAATAGCCGCCGCCCTCCGTCAAATACCCCCCCGAAAGCGAAACAGTCGCGACCGTCAGCGCAAACCCCCGAAATATCGGATTCGCCCGCCGCGAAACGCTCAGCGAAAATATCGGCGGGTCGGCGAAAACAATCGTAACCGCCGCAGTCGCCCGCCCCCGTTCCCCCGCCCGCGAATCGGCAAAGCCGACGGTCACCGAAACAATAAACGGCAAAGCCGCAGAAGCCGTCAAATGCAAAACACCGTCCGCAGCCAGCGAAACCTCCGCCGGCAACGCAGGAGAAAGCCGCGTATAACTGTGCGGCAACACCCCGCCGCGTCCGTCAAAAACCGCAAGCGTCGCCCGCGAAAGTATCCGCGTCGTAACAGTCGCCCGCGCCGCCGAAACCGAATACGAAAACACGCTTACCGAAAAAGAAAATGTCGCCGGAGCAGTCCGCGCATTGTCGTCGTCCGCAACAACAGTCACAATAACCGTCCGCGCAGTGTCCGCCGAGAAATACCCGACCCCCGATGTGAATGTAAACTCCGATGCATTAACCGAAACACTGTATTCCCCGCCCGGCAAAAGAAATCCGCCGCCCACAGAAAAAGCCCCCAGCGAAACCGAAAGCGAAGCATGCGCCGCCCCCGCAAGCGCGGAATCAAAAACAACCTCCGAAGGCGAAACGACAGTAATAAATATCCCCCCGGCGACGCTGCCGTTAAAAGTGTATATGTGATAAATCTCCTGCGGCGCCGGGGGGACGCCGCTGTATCCCGCGCGGCTGCTCGTCGCGTTGTGATTGAAATCGCATTGCAGCAAAGGAAAATTGCAAGCCGAAGGCAAAACCGCCGCAGTCGGCGTAATCCCCGAACGCGGAACAACCGCCGCAAAGCCCGCCGGCAAACGCGAGCCTGCCGTCATCGTCAGCGTCAGCGTCCCCGCCCGCAGCGGCGCGAAACTCCCCGCCGTCAGCGAAAATGTCAAACGCACATCATCGGTGTGCGCGCTGCCGTCCGAAACGGTTATCGCCAAAGTGACAGTCCGCGGCGCAAAATTATAATAATAGATTGCATTCCCGCGCGCATGCAAAGGCGGCGAAGTATTAATCGCATAATCATTCCCTTCCGGCAAAAGCCCGCCCGCCACCGAAACCGTCCCCAATTGCAAAGTCGCATTCGCCTCCGCAGAAACCGTAACCGAAAAAGAAGCCGAAAGCGCGCGCGGCGAAACGGTCACAGTAAACACAACCGTCCCCGCCGGAGTAATGTCCGCAGAACGGTCGGTGAAATCATTCGCAATAATAGTCGCAACAACAGTCGCCGGCAACTGCGCGCGAACAAAAACCGAATTCCTCCGCAGCGAAATAACAACCCCCGAATCATCCGCATCCGGAGATTCCAAACCCAAAGTGTAACGGTCCGGCGGCGGATTCGCCAGGCCCCCGCCCACCGAAACAGTCGCCAATAAAATATCCCCCCCGCGCGCTTCCACCGCCGCAAGCAAAGGAAAGAACAGCGCGCTAACAGGCAAAGGCGGCAGCGTCTCCAAAAAGGCGTCAGCAAGAACAAACCCCGGAGGATCCGCCGCGTCGCCAAACTCAAAAATAGCAACCTGCATAATCCCGGCGGCGCGCGATTCCCCCCCGCGAAAATACATCTCCCCCCGCGCCCGATTCTCCGCCGTCAATTGCGCGTTGCCGCAAAAAATCCCGGCCGGGCATTGCATCCCCCCGCGAAACCGGCCGGTCACCGGTATCAATCCGTGCTCGCTAAACGCCGTCAATGTCGCCGTAGCTTGCAAAGAAACCCCCGCCGTCACAGTAAGCGTCGCGTTGCCCGCCGTCAGCGGCGCATAAATGCGCACAGAAAGAAATACCGTCGCCGGCGAAGTGTTCGCATGGTCGTCCTCGGCGACGACGGTCGCAATATGCGCGTTGCGCCCGGGAGCGTTGCCCGTGAACACCCGTATCTCGCCGTCGTCGTTTATCCCCGAAATCGCCCCGCTGTCGTTGCCGCTGCTGCTTTCAAAAAAGACGCTGTAATCCCCGCCCGCCGTCAAATACCCCCCGGAAAAAGAAACAGTCGCAATCGTGATTTCCACTATGCCGCCGGTCGTCAAAAGCGCCGTCGGCCCCTGCCGCAAATCCGCGGCTATCGGCGGCGGGTCGGCAAACTCCACAACAACAGTCCGCCGCAACTCCAAAGGCGGCTCCTGAGAATCCCGCGCGACAACACGCGACTCCGAACGAACCGGCCGCGCGATGGACGCCGTCAACAGTAAAAATCCCTGCGGAGACAAACTTATCTCCGGCAAATGCGGCGACGCCAAAGAAAGCGCAAGCGGCGCAATCCCCCCCTGCAAAACAAAACGCGCAAGCGTCGCCGCCGAAACCACCCGCGTCGTCACAATCGGGCGAAAAACAGTCAGCGAAACCGCAAACGGTTCCGCAATCCGAAAAGCAAAAGAAACCGTAACCGGCAAAGTGTTCGGATGACGGTCGTCCGCAGTAAACACCGCCGTGAACACCCCCGCCGCAGTCGGCGTTATCCGAAACCGCCCGCCCGAAACCCCCGAAAGCGGAAAACCAACAACGCCGCCGTCGTAACGGTATCCCTGCCCCTGCGAAACATATCCCCCCGACGCCGAAAGCGTTATCACCGTTTGCGAATCGCTGCGCGTCAAAACCGTCCGCGAAAGAACCGTCAGCGTAATCGCCGCCGGGTCCGCAAAAAATATGGTAACAGTCGCCGTCGCCCGCTCCGCCGGAGAAGAAGAATCCGCCCCGCCGACAGTAACCGAAACCGTCCGCGGATCCGCAAGCGAAGAAGTCAAAAACAAAATCCCGTTATCCGCCAAAGAAATCCCCGAAGGCAATGAAGAAAGCGGCGAATACGAATGCGGCGGCAAACCCCCCAGCGCCGCAAAAACCGCCAATGTCGCCGCGCTAACAATATGCGTAGTAACAGTCGCGCGAATGTCCCCCGCCCCCAGCGCAAACCGGTCCGCAATCTGCAAAGTCAAAAACAAAGTCGCCGCCGGTGTGTTCGCATGCGAATCGTCCGCAAGCACAGTCGCCGTCAACAGTCCCCCCGCCCCCGCAGCCGAAACCGTAACCGCCCCCGCCGCATTAATCCCCGCCGCGCCAAAACGACCGTCGCTTTCCAAACGAAAAGCATATTCCCCGCCCGCCGTCAAATACCCCCCCGACGCCGAAACAGTCGCCGCCGTCAATGTCCGGTTAATCAAAACAATATCCCCCCCCCGCCGAATATGCAGCGTCAAAAGCGGCGGGTCGACAAAAACAATCGCAACCGCCGATGTCAAATGCCGCGGCGGATTTTGCGAATCGCTCGCGCGAACAGTCGCCAAAACCGTTTGCGGATTGTTTATCGCCGAAGTCAAAAGCAACCGCCCGTCCGCAGCCAAAGAAATCCCCGATGGCAAATTAGAAAGCGCCGCATAACTATAAGGCAAAACCCCGCCCACCGCCGCAAACAGCGCAAGAGTCCCCTCCGAAACAATCCGAGTAGTAACCGTCCCGCTAACCCCGCTCGCCTCCAACGCAAAAGAATCAATCACCCGCACCGTAACAAAAACAGTCCCCGGCGATGTGTTCGCGTGATTGTCATCCGCAACAACAGTCGCCGTAAGAAAACCAACAACCACCCCCGCCGAAACCGTAACAACCCCCTCCGCATTAACCCCCGCATTTGCCAAAACCCCATCGCTCAACAAACGATAAGAATACTCCCCGCCTTCGTTTATAAATCCGCCCGCGGCGA
>JAHRAH010000149.1 GCA_020027345.1 Gammaproteobacteria bacterium
AATTGCCGAAAAGGTTTTGGACCGGCGTCAACTATTCCCGCGCCGACACCCTCGCAAAACTGCTCGCAAACGCGCCGGTGAATACGGTTATGCTCCCCCCGCTGACGGACATTGACGACAAAAAAACTTTGCTGCAAGCCGCAAAAGAACTCCGCGCCGCTCCACTCCCCGAACAACGCCGCCTAGCCGTCATTCCCGCATTCCTGTTAAAAAGCGGGAATCCAGCAAATTAAACAGTCAGGACTCGTTACACCTCTCCAGAGGTGTAACGGATACAAAATGAGCGGCGTCCCCGCCGCTCCTAATTTGAGCGGGCGTGGACGCCCGCTATCATCAGCCCCGTTACACCGCTGGAGCGGTGTAACGAGAACGGTTGCGGGGACGGGAATGACAAAGTAATTTGACAAAGGCGATTTTTTGGGGTATAATGCGTTTTATGCTTTCGCAAACACTCCTTCGCCTTTTCCCGCCGCTGAGCGCGCTCCTGTGCGCTCTGGCGGGGGTAATTGGGGGGGGGGGGGGTTAATAAGCAACAACGCTTTCGCGCAGGAAGCGACGGTACTCTACGGCACGACGACGCCGAATGTCGTGAGCGTTACCGCCGACAACTACATTATCTATAAGGCGACGGTGGCGGGGACGATGACGGCGACCGTCATTGCCGTAACCGGAACCGTTACCGGCGGCAACTTCACTCCCCGCCCGGTCAATGCGACAGGGATGACTTTTCTCACTTTGCGCGGCTTGGATTCTTGCAGTATTGACGACGGCTGCGCCGCTTTCGGTTTTGAAAATGCTTCGGATGCGAACGCTCGGCTTGCGATTTTGCGCACGATGGATTTAAGCACACTGACGATGTTTTTTGCATCGGGCGCGGATTTGAATGAACGAGCGAATGGCGACAGCGCGGCGCATTTTTTGCTTTATCATTTTTTGGAGGGAAATTTGGATGCGCGATTTTCTGTTTTGGTCGCCGCAGGAGCGGATGTGAATGCGCGCGACTCCGGCAACTTCACGATGCTGCATGTTTCGGCCATATCCGGGGATACGAATGATATAAATGTGCTGCTTTCGTCGGGGGCGGATGTGAATCTGCAAAACAATAGCGGGTTCACACCGCTGGATTACGCAATTTTTTTAGGATACACTTCCGCCCAAAACGCGTTGATAGCCGCCGGCGGAAGATGCAACTCGCAAAGCGGCGGCGCTTGCCCCTGACCCGACCGTCATTCCTGCGAAAGCAGGAATCCATAAGGGCATTGCCTTTTTCGCTGCGTTTCGGGGCGGTGTTGGCGCAAGCGTTACTTTTTGGCTGATTGAATACTATACCCCCCGCCGCTTGCGGGGGGGGGTCGGAGTTTGCCGCCCCCATCGGAGATGGGGGCGGAAAACTCCGGGGGGGTGGAGGGCGTCCGTTACCGTCAGGGCAACCGTTTTTCTAAGGGCGCATTCCACCCCCCCGGAGAATACCCCGCCGACTTCGTCGCCGGGGTATTCTCCGACCCCCCCCCCGCAAGCGGCGGGGGGTATAGTTAATTCGCAAGCAACAACTTTAACCGAACACTGTTGCGCCTTCGCGGGGATGACGGGGGTTGGTTTTTAATTTGCTGGATTCCCGCCTTTTAACAGGAGTGCGGGAATGACGCGGGGGGGGGTATAATTCGGGGGCGGGGATTTTTGGGGTTGTGCTGGCGGAGTTGGGGCAGTTGGCGGTTGTTTTTGCGCTTTGCCTTGCGCTGCTGCAGGGGGCGCTGCCGCTGTTGGGTTTGGCGTTTTCGCGGCGGGCTTGGACGGAATCCGCCGCATATCTTGCGCGCGGGCAGTTTTTGTTTTTGCTTGCGGCGCTGCTGATTTTGGCGGCGCTTTTTGCGCGCAACGATTTTTCGGTTTTGTATGTCGCGCAAAACTCCAACACCGGGCTGCCGCTGCGTTACCGTCTTGCCGCCGTTTGGGGCGGGCACGAGGGCTCGCTTTTGCTTTGGGCGTTTATGCTTTCGCTTTGGACTTTTGCGCTCGCCGTTTTTTCGCGTTCGGCGCCGGAGGATTTGCGCGCGCGCGTCGTCGCGGTGTTGGGAATCATCAGCGCGGGGTTTTTGGCGTTTTTGCTTTTTTTGTCCAGCCCGTTCGCGCGGGTTTTTCCGCCGCCTTCGGAAGGGCGCGATTTGAATCCGCTGCTGCAGGATCCGGGTTTGATTTTTCATCCGCCGATGCTTTATATGGGGTATGTGGGTTTTTCGGTGGCGTTCGCATTTGCCATTGCCGCATTGCTTGCGGGCAAAACGGATTCGCAATGGGCGCGGCGGGTTCGCCCCTGGGTTTTGGCTGCTTGGGTTTTTCTTACTTTGGGAATTGCGCTCGGCAGTTTCTGGGCGTATTACGAACTGGGCTGGGGCGGCTGGTGGTTTTGGGATCCGGTGGAGAACGCATCGTTTATGCCCTGGCTCGCCGGCACCGCGCTATTGCATTCGCTAGCCGCGACGGACGCGCGCGGGGTGTTTAAACCGTGGACGGTTTTGCTTGCGGTTCTTACTTTTTCTTTGTGCTTGCTCGGCGCTTTTTTGGTTCGTTCGGGGGTGTTGACTTCCGTGCATGCTTTTGCTTCGGATCCGGAGCGCGGGGTTTTTATTTTGGCGTTGACGGCGGCGGCTGTGGGCGGCGCGCTTGCTTTGTATGCGCGGCGGGCGCCGGCGCTTGTTGGCGGCGGGCGGTTTTCGCCGGTTTCGCGGGAGACCGGGATTTTGCTGAATAACATTTTTTTGACGGCGGCGGCTTTTGCGGTTTTGCTGGGGACTTTGTATCCGCTGATACTGGACGCACTGGGCGCGGGGAAAATATCGGTGGGGCCGCCGTATTTTAATGCGGTGTTCGCGCCGCTTGCGGCGGCTGCTGCTGCGCTTTCGGTTTTTGGCGCGGTTTGCAAATGGAGGGACGATTCCTTTTCGCGCGCGGCGGGGAAAGTGCTGCCGGTTTTTGTTTTGGCGATTGCGTGCGGCGCGCCTTTGCCTTTGTTTTTCGGGGAATATAATTTTTTTGCGGCTTGCGGTTTTGTTTTGGCTTTTTGGGTTTTGTTGGGGACTATGCGCGCCGCCGCCGACCGCGTTTTTGCGGGGGGGAGTGGCGGCATTGGCGGAAGTTTTTGGGGGATGATCATCGCGCATGCCGGAGTCGCGGTTTTTGTTTTCGGGGCGACTGCTGCGGGCGCGTATCAAAAAGAGACGGACGCGCGAATGGCAATCGGCGAGGGCGTTTTGCTGGGCGGAATGGTTTTTACTTTGCAAAGCGTGGAAAAGGCGCGCGGCGAAAACTATTTTGCATCCGTCGGATTGGTGACCGCGGAGCGCGGCGGAAAACTCATCGCCGAATTGCGCCCGGAAAAGCGCTCGTATTTTGCGTCGCCGGAAAACACGATGACGGAAGCGGGGATTGCGGCGAAGGCCTTCGGCGATTTGTATGTTTCGCTGGGGGAGCCGCTGGGCGGCGGGGCTTGGAGCGCGCGTTTGCAAATTAAACCTTTCGTGCGCTTTGTTTGGGGAGGGGCGCTTTTGATGGCGATTGGCGGGGTGTTTGCGGCTTTCGCGCGGCGTTATCGCCGGCGGGTATAATGGAAAAGAAATGAACGGGCATCCCCCATCCCCCCGGAGTTTCCCCCCCCCAACCCCCCCCATCGGAGATGGGGGGGGGGAAGAATTGTTTTCCCCATCGGAGATGGGGGAGGGGACTGTTTCTTTTCTGTCCAAGATGGGGGGGATTTGGTTTTTTGTCGTTGCGTTTTTTTTCGTTGCGGCGGTTGCCGGTGCGGGGGGGATTGATCCGGCGGGGTTTTCGGGGGAGGCGCAGCGGGGGGAATATGCGGCGGCGATAAAGCGGCTGCGGTGCATGGTTTGCCAGAATCAGACGCTGGCGGAATCGGACGCGCCGCTCGCCGGGGATATGCGGGCGATCGCGCGCGAAATGGCGCGGGAAGGAAAAACGGGCGACGAGATTGTGGAGTTTATGGTTTTGCGCTACGGCGATTTTGTGGTTTACCGCCCGCCGTTTGATTTGCGCACTCTTCCGCTGTGGCTTGCGCCGTTTTTGCTGGCGGCTTTTGCGCTGGCTTTTTTGCCGGGCTTTTTGCGGCGGCGCGCGCTTGCCGATGACGACGCGGAAGCGCGGCGGGGACAATGACTGCCATTTTTATCGCGCTCGCTTTTTTGATGACGGCGGCGGCGCTTTTCTTTGCGCTGTTTTCTTTTTTGCGCGCGCGCGATGCAAAAAACGAAAGCGAAAACGAAAATGAGAACGAAAACGAAAAACCGCGGGGGGACTTTCGCGGGGCGGCCGCGGTCGCGGTTTTTATCGCGGTTGCCGCGCCGGGTTTTTATTTTTATTCGGGTTCGCCGGAATTGATTTTTGCATCGCCGACTTCGCAGCGGGAAAGCGCGGACATTCCGGACGCCGCGGAGGTCGCGGAAATTTTGTTTGCGGCTGCGGCGCGCGCGAAAGAAGAGGGCGACGAAGAAAGCGCGGAGTTTTTGCGCGAGCGCGCGCAAGCGATATTGGCGCGGATGCAAAAAAAAGAAAGGGCGACGGTTCGCATTGACAACACCGCGCCCGAAAAAGAATGACGCCGCGGCAGAAAACGCGGATGACCATCGCGCTCGCGGTTTGCGTCGGGGCGGCGGCGACGGTTGCTTTGACTGTTGCGGCGCTGCGGGAGAATATGCTTTTTTTTTACACGCCGAGCCAGATGGCGGCGGCGGGCAAACCCGCGCCGGGGCGGGTTTTCCGGCTGGGGGGACTGGTCGGCGAAGTTTGGCGGGGCGGGGGCGATTTGGAAATTCGTTTTTCGGTTACCGACGGCGCGCGGACGGCGACGGTTTCTTACAGCGGGGTTTTGCCGGATTTGTTTCGGGAAGGGCAGGGGGTTGTCGTGCGCGGCGAATGGAAAGAGGAAGCGGGGATGGTCGTCGCTGAGGAGGTTTTGGCCAAGCATGATGAGAATTATATGCCGCCGGAAGTGCGCGAGGGACTGCGCGCTGTTGGGGTTCCGGCGCAGAGGTGAGCGGGGGTTCTTCGTCTTCCCGGGGTTTCCCCCCCCCAACCCCCCCCATCGGAGATGGGGGGGGGGAAGAATTTTCTTCGCCGTCGGAGATGGGGGGGGATATGTCTTTGCCGGACGATGGAGTTGGTGTCGTTGGCGCAACGGTTGTTGCTGATGGTGACGGGCGTTCTCCACCCCCCCGGAGTTTTTCTTTCCCATCTCCGATGGGAAAGGAAAACTCCGACCCCCCCCCGCAAGCGGCGGGGGGTATAGAAATAGGGCGGCGGGGGTCGCGGGTTGCGGTGGTTTTGCCGTTTTTGTTTTTTTTGCCGCTGGTTGTTGCGCTTTTTGCCGGGCTTTTTCTTAATCCGCGCGAGGTGCCTTCGGTTTTAATCGGAAAGCCGGCGCCGGATTTTGTTCTGCCGCGTTTGCATTCGCCGGAAAAAACAATATCGCCGGCGGATATGAAAAACAAACCGTGGGTGCTTAATGTCTGGGCTTCGTGGTGCGTCGGCTGCCGCGTGGAGCATCCGCTGCTTTCGCTTTTGCGGGCGGAAGCGCCGGTTGTCGGGCTGAACTACAAGGACGAGCCCGCCGCCGCCGCCGCCTGGCTCGCGCGCGCGGGGGATCCGTATTTTGCTTCGGCGGTGGACGCGGAAGGGCGCGCGGGTTTGGACTGGGGGGTTTATGGGGTGCCGGAAACTTTTGTTGTTGACGGGGAGGGGATTGTTCGTTATAAACATATTGGTCCTTTGGACGAGAGGACGGTTACGGAGGTTATTGTGCCGCTTTTGCGGGGG
>JAHRAH010000156.1 GCA_020027345.1 Gammaproteobacteria bacterium
TCGCCCGTTTATGCAGTTTGGTCAGCATAACAACCCCCTTTCACGCAAGTATGCCAGCCCCCGGGAAATCCCCGCCCCGTCCAGTATAGCACCACGCGAAACCCTACACTTTCGCGGGAATGACAAGCGGGGAAATGACGGTCGGGGGCGGTTGCGCGTTATAGTTTAAGCGCGGTGTCGGAACTCAACGAAAAAGCGCTGGCGGAAATCGTCCGCAGCCGTTATGAAACGCAAACGGCGGTAGTCCTGCGCGGGCACGGCAGCAAGGATTTTTACGGCAACCGCGACAACGGTTACGACAACGCCGACGGTAACAGCGACGGCAACGGCGGCGACGGTAATAACGGCAACCGTCCGCATATTCTTGAAACAGCAACCGGCGAAACCGCGCTTTGTGGAATATTGGAATACGAGCCGAGCGAATTATTTGTCGGCGTTTGGGCGGGGACGCCGATAGCGCAAGTGCGCACGGAACTCGCAAAAAACCGGCAGATGCTCGCTTTTGACCCGCCGATGTTTGGCGGCGCGGGGACAGTCGGCGGCGCGCTCGCTTGCGGTTTGGCGGGGCCGGGGCGCGCTTTTTACGGCGGCGCGCGCGACGCAATGCTGGGCGTCACCCTCATAAACGGAACCGGCGAAATCCTGCGCTTCGGCGGGCGCGTGATAAAAAATGTCGCCGGTTACGACATCTCGCGCCTGAGCGTCGGCGCGCTCGGCACGCTCGGAATAGTGTCGCGCGCGTTTTTGCGCGTCGCCCCCGCACCCGCCGGCGAGGAAACGCGTAAACTGCAAATGAACGCGAGCGAAGCGCCGGCGTTTTTGCAAAAACTCGCGCGCGCCGGGGCTGCTCCGTCCGCAAGTTTTCACGACGGCGAAGTTTTGCATTTGCGTTTTTCCTCTTCCGCCGAAGACGCATCGTGGGCGGCAAAAATAGCCGGCGGCGAAACCGGCGACAATTCCTTGTGGGCGAAAGTGCGCGACCACGAACATCCCTTTTTCCAAACCGGCAGCGGCAAACGGTTGTGGCGGCTTTCGGTCTCGCCGGGAACGGCGCAAAGCCCCGCGCCGGGCGCGGACGCAAGCGAATGGAACGGCGCGCTGATATGGTCGCGCGCCGAAAAACCCGCTTCGGCGATGCGCGAGTTCGCCCGCGCAAACGGCGGCGCCGCCTGTCTCTTCCGCAAAGCAAAAAACGGCGGCGATGCAGCCGCCGAAGTTTTCCAAAAACCCCCGGCGGCGGTAATGCGCCTGCAGCAGGAAATAAAAACCGCCTTTGACCCGGCGCGGATTTTCAATCGCGGGCGCTTATACCGCGAATGGTAGCGGCGGCGTTGCGCGGCGGGAGTCCTTCCAAAAAATCATCGGCGTCCAGATAGCCGACAAACCGCGCGCGCGAAACTCCGCCGTAAAAAAGCGCGGCCGGCGGTCCGAACAAACGAAAATGCCGCAGCAGTTCGCGCGCGTCGGCGCTGTCTTCGGTAACATCCGCGCGCAGCAACACCGCGCCCGCCAAACGCTCGCGCACACGCGCGTCGGCGAGTGTCAGTTCCTCAAACTCGCGGCAGGAAACGCACCACTCCGCATACACGACGACCATCGCTTCTTCCGCTTTTCCTCCGGCGTCCGCCAATGCCGCGCGCAAAACCGGCAACGAGCGAATCGTTTGCCATTCCAGCGGCGCGACTGCCGATTGCGTTTGCGAAAAATGCGAAAACGGACGAAACAAATCGCGCCCGCCGCTCGCCGCCGAAACCGCCGCAAGCAAACCGTAAACTGCAAAAAGCGCACCGGCGACGGATATAAATTTATTCCCCCCCGCGCCGCGAAAAAGCAAAACCCCGCCGGCAAAAAGCAAAAGCGCATATCCGAAAACGCGCCATTCGGCCGCGACCAGCGGCGAAACAATCCAAACCGCAAGCGCGAGCAAAAACAAACCGGCGATATTTTTGACGGCGTTCATCCATTCGCCCGCCTTCGGCAAAAGCGCGCCCGCACCGGCGCCGGCGGCGAGCAAAATCGCGCTCATCCCCAGCGAAAGCGAAAACAGCGCAAGCGCCCCGCGCCCGGCATCGCCCGTGCTGCCGATGTAAAGCAGCGCCCCGGCAAGCGGCGCGGCGACGCACGGCGAAAGTATCGCCGCCGAAAGCGCGCCCGCCGCGAAAGTCCCCGTCATCCCCCCGCCGCTTTTTCCGCGCTTCGCCGCCCAATTGCGAACAAATCCCGGCGGCTGAAAATTGTAAACCCCGAACATGGAAAGCGAAAGCAAAACAACCGCAGCAGCGGCCGCAATCAGCATCGGCGGACGCTGCAACGCGATGCCGACAAGCGCGCCCGTCCAGCCAACAAAAACGCCCAGCCCGGTAAACGCCGCGCAAACGCCGCCGACATAACTGAGCGTCAGCGCGAAAGTCCGCCCGCGCCCGCCGCCCGCCGCGCCGAGTATTCCCAGCAACACCGGCAGCATCGGCAAAACGCACGGCGTAAACGAAAGCAGCAAACCAAATCCAAAAAACGCCAATGCCAAAAACAACAACCCGCTGCCGGCGATAAACTCCGCCGCTTTCTCGTCGCCGCCAAAACCCCCGCCGGAACCCCCGCCAAAACCGTCGTCATATTCGCCGCCAACAACACCGACAGTCGCGCCGCCGCCGGTATCGTCACTGCCGGCATTGACAAAAACTTCCACCGCATCCCACTCCCCGCCGCGCAAAGCAAAAACCGCGACATCCCGCCGCGGCGGATAACAAATCCCAATCTGCTCGTCGCACCCCTGCGAAACAAAAGCCAAACTCAGCCGCGCATCTCCCGCCGCGCCTTCCGGCAATTGCACGGCGACCGTCGCCGCCGAATAAAACACCCGCGTCCTTCCGAAAAAAGGGTCGTCTTTAATTTGCCCTTCGGCGAGAACGGTCCGCCGCAGTTCCCCGCCGCCGACTACTGTGACGGCGATGCGCTCGCGGTAGAGATAGGCGTCCGGAATCATCCGGTAAACCGCGCGCGCATTTTCCCCGCCCGCGCCTTCCGCCGAAAACTGAAACACCCGCTCCGGCGGCAGCGGTTCCGTCCGTTCCGCCCAAACGCCCCCCGCCCAAAAAACGGCGAACAAAAAACCAAACCCCAAAACCCCGCGCGTCATCCCATTTTTCATTTTACCACCCACCCCCCCCGCCGCTTGTGAAGGGGGCCATCTATACCCCCCGCCGCTTGCGGGGGGGGGTCGGAGTGTGCCGTCCCCATCGCCAGATGGGGACGGCAAACTCCGGGAGGGTGGAATGCGCCCGCAGAACAATGACTGCCCCGACGGTAACGGACGCCCTCCACCCCCCCGGAGCATTCCCCGCCGACTGTAGTCGTCGTGGACTGCTCCGACCCCCCCCCGCAAGCGGCGGGGGGTATAGTTAATCCGCCCCTGCTATAATTTCCGGCACCTAACACGGCACGCAGCCCCTTGCCGGGCTGCTTGCTGAATACAACACCCCGGCGACGGGGCAATAAGCAAGACAGGACAAGCGTGTCGTGTTAGGGCAGCCCGGCGTATCCCGCTTCGCCGACTCTCCCCGTCGCCGACTTCTCCCGTCGCCGACACTCCCCGTCGCCGATTCCCCCCGTCGTCGCCGTTTCTCTTTGTCCTTCCCGCCTCCTTGTCATTCCCGCGAAAGCGGGAATCCAGCACAATGCGGCGGAAAAGGGGAAAAATCCGGCTGGATTCCCGCTTTTGCGGGAATGACAGGCGGTGAAAATTTTTTTTTCAAAAAGGGTTGACAAAGGCAATTTTTCGTGTATAATGCCAGATATGCCGTTCCCTAAACGGCGGAAAGGCGAAAGGACAACCGCCAAAGCAGCTCGCCTTCTGCTTACCCTAACAAATGCTTTGGCGGCAGAAATCGGGCTTTCGGGCGCGGCGGAGCGGCGCGAGTCGGCTCTCATCACCGTCCCCCTGCGATTTCTCGCGGCAACACTCTTCGCAACGGCAATTCTGGCGGGGCTTTTCGCTGTCGCCGCCGATGCGCGCGCGCAGGAGGCGACCCTCATCTATAAGGCCGAGCCGGCGAATTTGGTCTCCCTGCGCGCCGACGGCTATCTCATCTATAAGGGCCAGCAAGCGGGGACGATGACGGCCACCGTCTTTGGAATCACCGGCACCATCGCAAACCAAGTATTCACCCCCCGCAATGTCAACGCGACGGGAATGGTGCTGATTACTTTGCGCGGTTTGGAATCCTGCGCCATCAACAACCCCGGATGCGCCGCTTTCGGTTTGGAAGATCTGAGCACTCCCGCCGTCCGCCTCGCCTCGCTGATTGCAATGAACCCGGTTACCGTTACGATGTTTGCCGCCTCCGGCGCAAACCTGAACGAGCAAGTGGGCGGGAATCTGGCGCAAAACTTCCTTCTTTACCATCTGGCGACGGCGAACAGACCCCTGCGCTTTTCCATTCTGCTCACTTCCGGGGCGAGCGTGGACGCCAAAGATTCCTCCGGCGCCACTCCTCTTTTCTACGCCGCCGCCAGCGCAAACATAGCGGCTATGACGCTTTTTCTTGCAGCGGGAGCGGAATTAACCCTTACCGCAAACAACGGGCAAAACCCCCTGCACTTCGCTGTCGCACAAGACGCGGTTACCGCCGTCACCGTCCTTTTGGGCGCGGGGGCTGATGTCGGTGCGACTGCAACAAACGGGGACACTCCCTTGCATATTGCCGCTTCCGTTAATCATACTGCGGCTATGGACGCTTTGCTTGCTTCCGGCGCTGTGGAAAACACGGTAAACGATGACGGAAACACCCCCCTGCACCTTGCTTCCCGCGGGGGGCATTCGGAAGCCGCCTTTATCCTGCTGGGTAACGGGGCAAGCGTGAACGCGACAAACTTGGCCGGCGACCGTCCTATGCATGGCGCGGCTCTCGGAAATCATCCGGCAGTGGTCACCGTTTTGCTCGCCGGCGCAAACATCAGCATTAACGCGCAAAACCTGCAAAACGAAACCCCGCTGGATTCCGCCATCCGCGCCGCAAAACTGGAAGCCGCCACCGCCCTCGTCAACAACGGCGGCGAATGCGTTACGCAAATCACAAACGCCCTTTGCCCGAACCAGCCCGGCGCTCCGGTTCTCACGCTGAACACGGCGACGCCAAACCGCACTTTCGTTATCCGC
>JAHRAH010000159.1 GCA_020027345.1 Gammaproteobacteria bacterium
CGATTATCAAAACGGGCCAATAATCTACTGCCAAAACGCCCCTCAAACCCTTACCCTGCTTGAAAAACCACAAAGCAAATCCCACACAAAATGACACTTAACCCCTCCAGCGTGGGAACGCATACCCAAGCCTGCCCCCGCGAAAGCGGGGGGCGTCCACGCCGACTCTAAGTTAGGAGCGGCGTGGACGCCGCTCCTGTCGGTTGCGTTCCAACGCTGGAGCATTGGAACGAGGACTGGCCGTCATTCCGGCGAAAGCCGGAATCTATGCACCCGCCCGAAACCGCAGAATCCTCCCCCACCCCCAAACTCAGCGAAAACCCCAATGACCGTATGGATTCCGGCTTTCGCCGGAATGACGGCCAGCCCCCCTACGGCGCGAAAGTCCACATGCGAAAGAAAAGAGCGGGCAGCGAAATCCCGGCTTTGGAGGATATAGGCGCAAAGCCGTCATCCGTTACCAGCAGAGCAAAGGATACATCCTCCCCGCCTTGTTTTTCGGCGGACAAACCCCCGCTTGCATTGCGGTTTTCAGCGGGTTCATCCGGAACAGATGTCAGAAAAAACGATGCAAATTCAAATTGCCCGCCCTCATTATCCCAAAAGAATTCATTCCAATAGGGCAAAAAACGGGCAGCCACCAAAGTTGCCCCGTCTGAAGGCCTTATCACCCGAAGTTTGCTGCCCCTAATGGTTGGATTCGCGCTGCTCCTTTTTATGAAGATTGAAAACGACGGCAACGCCCGGCTAACCTGCAAACCCGGACACCTTGAATCCGTGGAGCGCCGGCAAACTACCCCCGCTGTCAATAACACAGGTATGCTTGCGTTTCTATTATGCCGAAATGCCAAATCCAGCGCCGTCCGGTTCTGAGAATTTATGGCATGTATATTTGCTCCTGCGGCCAGAAAGAACCGCAGGAATGGAACATCGTCGTGATTGTTTAAGAGCACAAGAAGAGGCGTATTATTCTGAAATCCCCTTGTTTCTATGCCCGCCCCCAAATCAATCAACACGGACGCCGCCGTTATGTTCAAGGACTGAACGGCATAATGCAGAGGCGTGGAATTATCGGGGCCTAGTATATCCACACTTGCCGTCAGCGAAGAAAGCCGCAATATCCCCGTTATGTCATTATTATGGGAAAAAATATGCATCATCCCTTCGGAACGCTCGTCTTTCTGGTTCACATTCGCCCCCGCCAAAATCAAAGCGGCAACATGCGCCAACTTGTTCGCAGTTATCAAATGATAGAGCAAAAAAGAACTCACCCTCTTCCTCTGAAACCCGTCAAGTTCTGTAAACTCATTTACATCCGCCCCCGAAGCGGCAAACATCGTCACCGTGCGCAAATCCATCGCAATCAACGACGCAAGCCGCTGATTCCGGGAATCCGTGTTATTGATGCCAAAAGCGCCAAAACAGCCATCCCGAATATTGCAGTGGTCCACCCCGCGCAAAGTCAAAGTAATCCTTCCGGTCGCCCCCTGAAAAGTTGGCACAAAATTGCCGCCGGTTGCCGTGCCGTGCACGGCAAAAATCTCCGCCTCCATTGTCCCTGCCACCTGGCCTTTGTAGATAATGTAGCCGTCGCCGGTAATGCTGACCACAGCCGTATTCGGCGTGCTGAACTGGACGGTCGTCTCCTGCGCCTCCGCGCCGGAAGCCGAAAACAGCCCCGCCCCCGCCAAAAAGAGAACGGCGCAAAACCGAAAAATCCCGCGCCCGAAGCGCGCCGCAACGATTCCCGTTTTACCGGGAATTGTGGTATAATTAGAAGTTGTTAACGGTGCGGTGCGGTGCGGTGCGGTGCGGTGCGGTGCGGTGCGGTGCGGTGCGGTGCGGATGCGGTCATGTCATGTCCCCCTCGTTTGCGATTTTTCCGTGCCGGCGATTATAACACAGTTTTATTCCGCCCTTGTCAACCTCCCCCTATACCCCCCGCCGCTTGCGGGGGGGGGTCGGAGTTTTGCGCCCCCCACGCAGATGGGGGCGGAAAACTCCGGGGGGGTGGAGAGCGTCCGAGAGGATAGAGAACCCCCGCAACCGACGGCCTCGTTCCCACGCTCCAGCGGGGTTAAGTGTCATTTTGTGTGGGATTTTTGCCGGCATTGGGAGAGCAGGAAATGGGCGACGAGGTGCTTTTACCGTCGGCGAAATCCCCCAACTCATCGGTTACCA
>JAHRAH010000162.1 GCA_020027345.1 Gammaproteobacteria bacterium
TTTGCCCCCCCCATGGGCTGTGGGGGAGGGCACACTTGGGGGGGGTGGAGAGAGTCCGTTACCGCCGGCGGCAACCTTTATTTTGCGGACGCCCTCCACCCCCCCGGAGTTTTCCTTTCCCATCTGCCGATGGGGGCGGCAAACTCCGACCCCCCCCCGCAAGCGGCGGGGGGTATAGGGAAGGGGCGGACGGGGATGGCCGCTCTTTTTGGGGCGTTTCCCCCCCCCAGCCCCCCCCATCGGAGATGGGGGGGGGGTTGGAAAGTCGCCCCCCCTTGCTTCCCCTGTTGGGGATGGGGGGAGGGGTTAATTGAATTATTTTTCGCACTCTTGGCGGTTGCAGTCGGCGTACATTAGGAGGGCGCCGGCTTGGGCGTCTACGCCGCGGTTTTTCATTAGGGCGGCGTTGTAGCGGGCGATGTTCGGGTCGCGCACTTCTTCCACTTTTCCGCAGCGGGAGCAGACGAGCTGGGGGATTCCGGCGTCTTCGGCGGCGGCGAAGAGGGCGCCGCCGCTGCCGGCGGGGATGCGGCGCAGCAAGCCGGCGCCGGTGAGCTCTTTGAGGGCGCGGTAGACGGTGGCGACGCCGGGCGGGCGTTTGCCGCGCATGAGCTTGCCGACTATCGCGCGGGCGGAAAGCCGTTTGCCGCCGCGAAAGCAGGAGAGGATTTCCAGCCGTCCGGGAGTGGCGCGGATGTTTCTCGCCCGCAAAACTTTCGCCATCGTGTTAGAATGCGGCATCGGAATGATTGTATCCGATTTTTCCGCCGATGCCATATTCGCGCCGCCGCTTTGAACGCATATTTGCCGCGGCGGTTTTTGCGCTGGCCTGCGCTTTCGCCTCTTCCGGCTGCGCCTACAAAACGGAAGTGCGGCAGGGCGCGCCGCTGCCGGAAGAGAAAGTGGGGCAACTCGTGACGGGAATGACGAAGACGGAAGTCGCCGCCTTGCTCGGCCCGCCGCAGTCGGAACGGCTTTTTCGCGGCGACATCTGGCTTTATTATCACAAGCGGCGCAGCGCGGGGTTTTCGCCGGAGACGAGCGTCGCGGCGCTGGAAATTGTATTTGACGCAAGCGGCGCCGTCGCGGAAATCCGCCGCCTCGCTCCGGCAAACGGCGAATAAGTTTGTTTTTTTTGATTGCGGGGATGACTGTGACTGTGGCGCGGGTTAAAGCGAAAACGAAAACGAAAGTGAAAGCGAAAGTAAAAGCGTCCGCTGTGCGCGTTGCAGTTTGCGGCGCGGCGGGGAGGATGGGACGGCGCATTCTCGCGCACATTCTCGCCGACGACAATGCGCGGTTGACTGGCGCTTTTTCGCGGCGCAACGATCCGTTGTTGGGAGCGGACGCGGGGACGCTTGCCGGCGAAGGGGAATGCGGGGTGTTGTTGCGCGCCGCCGACGCGGGGGGCTTTGCGGAAGCGGACGCCGTTATTGATTTTTCCACGCCCGCCGGCTGCGCGCGCAGCGCCGAACTTTGCGCGCGGGGGAAGACCGCACTCGTCGTCGGCGTTACCGCGCTGGGCGTCAAACACAAAAGCGCGCTGGCGCGCGCGGCGAAGGACATCGCGCTGGTTTGTTCGCCGAATATGAGCGCGGGGATGAACGCGCTTTTTAATTTGTGCGCGGGCGCGGCGGCGGAGTTGGAGGGTTACGATTTGGAAATAGCGGAAGCGCATCACAATCGCAAAAAGGACGCGCCTTCGGGGACTGCCCTGCGGCTGGGCGAAATACTCTCGCGCGCGCGCGGGGACGACGGGGGACTCTCGCGGCGCGCGGTTTTTTGCCGGCAGGGAGCGGACGCCGCGCGCAAAAAAGGGGACATCGGTTTTTCGGTCGTGCGCGCGGGGGATATTGTCGGGGAACACCGGGTTATTTTCGGCGGCGCGGGGGAACAGTTGGAGATACTGCATCGCGCGCTCAACCGCGACGCCTTCGCCGCCGGGGCTTTGCGGGCGGCTAAGTGGGCGGCGGGGGCTGATGCGGGGTTTTATGATATGTCGGGGGTTTTCGGGGGGGACTCTTAAAGTTTGCCGGATTCCCGCTTTTTAACAGGAGTGCGGGAATGACGCAAAGGGTGTCGGGGTTTTTTGGGGGGGACTCTTGATTTGATTTGAGCGGGCGGGGACGCCCGCTATTTTTGGATGCGTTACATCTCCGGAGAGGTGTAACGAGACACGCGTTCCCGCGACGGAGTGCGGGAGTGGAGGTCAAGGAGTGCAATCTTGTTCGCTGCTGGTGGTGTTGGCGGTGCAAATTTCTCTGATGGGATTGCCTCCGGGGCTGATATCGCGGGCGGTCCAGTCGCCTATGCGGCAGTAGGAAACACAGCGGGCTTCGTTGTGCAAATCGGTGCCCGGATTATTTACCAGGAGGGCGTGCATTCCCGCCGCCGCTCCGCCTTCTTCGGCGTTTTGCCGGTTGACGATGTCCAGAGGCGTGGAGCCGTCGTCCAGAATATTAATGCTCGCGCCGAAGTCCAAAAGCAGCCGCGCAATATCCACGCGGTGCCCGCGCACGGCGTTCGCAAAAATCGGGCCCACGGTGCTGGCTTCCGTTTCCACTTGCGTTTCGTTCGGGCTTATTCCCGCCCGCAACAACCGCAGAAATTGCAGCGAGGTTCCCATGTTTGCGCCGTCCGCAGCCGCCGTTATTGTCGGCGAGCCGTCCCAGTCAAAGACCGGGCACCCGCCCCGGCTTGCGTAAAAAGCGCATTGCTGCAAAACGCTCACGGTCACATACAAAGTAACCGTTTCCGAATCCACATTGTCGTGCGCGAGCACCGTCGCCGTAAAACCCCCGGCGGAAGTCGCGAGAAAATTCACCGTGCGCGGATTCGGGAGATTGATGGATTCGTTGTTTGCGGAAAACAGCGAACGCAGGGGAAGCAGCCGGGGAACAACCCGCACGGCGTAACCGTCGCCGGGGCCCGGCGGAGCGCCGCCGGAAAGGTGAACTTCCGCAACGCCCCCGAAGGTGTCGCGCAGCCGCACCGTGGAAAGAACGCTTAAGGAAACGGAAAACGCCTCCGC
>JAHRAH010000172.1 GCA_020027345.1 Gammaproteobacteria bacterium
CCAACGGCAAATACAAAGAAATCAACGACAAGTATTTCGCCTTTGACATTTACGGCCGGTAACTGAATCCATACCCCCCGCCGCTTGCGGGGAAATTAACCCCTGCGGGGGGATTAACCCCCCCCCCCATCTTTGATGGGGGGGGTGAGGGGGGGGAAATTTGCGTCGGCGGGATTTGTGGTTTTCCCCCCCCCAACCCCCCCCATCGGAGATGGGGGGGGGTTGGTTTGTTTTGACTGATGGTGTTCTTCACCTTCTCCACCCCCCCGGAGGTTGCCGTCCCCATCTGCCGATGGGGACGGCAAACTCCGACCCCCCCCCGCCGCTTGCGGGGGGTAAAACAAGCGGCGGGGTTGGATTTTTGCTATAATGCGGGGGCGATGAATTTGGGGATTGACGCGCCTGACGCGGGGGATGTGTCGGCGCCGGCGCTTTGCGTTTCGCATTTGTCGTTTTCTTACGATGCGCGGCGGCGGATTTTGGACGATGTTTCGCTGACGGTGCCGAAGGGGCGCATTGCGGCGATTATGGGCGGCAGCGGCAGCGGCAAGACGACGCTGCTGCGCAATATTTGCGGGCAGGTTTCGGGCGAGCCGGGCGAAGTGGAGGTTCTCGGTTACAAAGTCCGCGAGCTCGGGCGCGAGCAGCTTTTGCAGTTCCGCCGCAACATCGGGATGCTTTTTCAGTTCGGGGGGCTGTTCACCGATTTGACGGTTTTTGAGAATGTCGCCTTCCCCCTGCGCGAGCACACGAATTTGAGCGAGAGCGTCATCCGGCATTTGGTGATGCTGAAACTGGAAGCGGTGGGGCTGCGCGGTTCGGCGCGGCTTTTGCCTTCGGAGCTTTCGGGGGGGATGGCGCGGCGGGCGGCGCTGGCGCGGGCGGTGGCGATGGATCCGAAATTGATTTTATACGACGAGCCCTTCGCCGGGCTGGACCCGATTTCGCTGGCGATAACGGCGCGTTTGATTCGCGCGCTCAACAGTGTGCTGCGGGCGACTTCGGTCATCGTCACGCACGATGTCGCCGAATCTTTTCAGATTGTGGATTATGTTTATCTGATGTGGCAGGGGAAGATAGTCGCCGAGGGGACTCCTAAGGAAATGCGGGAGACGCCCGATCCCTATGTGCGGCAGTTTGTGGACGCGCGCAGCGACGGTCCCTTGCCTTTTCATCAGCCGGCGCCGCCTTTGTCGGAGGAGTTGGGGGTTTTGTGATGTTGTTGCGGAGTGTGGATTTTTCTGGTTTTGGGTTGCCCCCCCCCAACCCCCCCCAACAAGTTGGGGGGGGGTGACTCTGGTTGGGGGGGATTTTGTCATTCCCGCGAAAGCGGGAATCCATACTGTCCCCGCCGTTGTCACCGTGCCCGAAGTCCGCCGCAATTCGCGCGTTGTTATGGATTCCCGCTTTCGCGGGAATGACAGGGGAAGGGGGGACTGTTATGAAGCCGTTGCCTAAGCCGCAGTTGTTGGGGAAGCAGCGGCGGGAGACGGGGATTGCCGGGACTGTTCGGCGGGTGGGCTGGCCCGTCGTGGAGGCGGTTTACAACCTCGGCGGCGGCTTGCGCTTTTCGTGGTCGCTCTTTGCGCGCAGCGGGCTTGCCTTGCGGCGCCCTTCGCTGATCATAGACCATCTGCGGCAGATAGGCGTGGGGACGCTCATCATCATTTTGGTTTCGGGGCTGTTCGTCGGCTTTGTGCTGGGGCTGCAGTTTTATGTTTTGCTGGAACGCTACGGGCAGGTGGAAGTCATCGGCGCCGGCGTCGCGCTCACGCTGTTTCGCGAGTTGGGGCCGGTGGCGGCGGGGCTGCTTTTTGTCGGCTGCGCGGGGACATCCATCACGGCGGCTATCGGGCTGAAGAAATCCAGCGAACAGATAGCGGCGATGGAGGTGATGGCGGTGGACCCTGTTGCGCGCGAGCTTTCGCCGAGGTTGTGGGCGTCGGTTTTGGCGCTGCCGTTGCTGACGGTGTATTTTGACGCGGTCGGGGTGATTGGCGGCTATCTGATAGCCGTCCCGCAAATCGGTTTGGACGAGGGAGTGTTTTGGATGGAAATGCGCGAGCGGGTGTTTTTCTACAAGGATTTCGCTCTCGGCATATTCAAGAGCGTGTTTTTTGGTTTTGCTGCGGCGATTATCTCGCTCTACGAGGGTTATTACTGCGTGCCGACTGCGGAGGGCGTGGCGCGGGCGACTACGCGGACGGTCGTCAAAGGGTCGCTGGCGATTCTGGGTTTGAACTTCGTGCTGACTGCTTTTACGATAGAATAAGGCGATGCTGCATTCGCGCCGTCAGACCGATTTTGTTGTGGGGCTTTTTGTGCTGGCTGCGATGGCGGCGGCGGTTTTTATCGCGCTGCGTGCGGCTAATCTGACGGAGTTTTACGGCGAGAACGGTTACAGCGTGCGCGTGCGGTTTGAGAACATCGGCTCGCTGGGGCAGCGCTCGCCGGTGAAGAGCGGCGGGGTGAAGGTCGGGCAGGTGAAGGCGATTTCGTTTAACAGCGAGGATTTTGTCGCCGAGGTGGAACTGTGGATTGACAGCCCGCACCGCTTCCCGCGCGATTCCATATTTTCCATTGTTTCCAGCAATTTGCTGGGCGGGCAGTATGTGAGCATAGAAGCGGGGGGCGACGACGAACTGCTCGCCGGCGGCGAAGTGGTTGAAGGGAATTCGGCGCTGGTGTTGGAACACCTGATAAGCAAATTCCTTTTTGACAAGGCGGGGGAATAAAAGTATATGTCGCATAAGTCGTATAAGTCGCATATTGCCGCGATGGCGATTGCGTTTGCGCTTTCGGCGACTGCGACGGTTGCGGCCGCGGAACCGGATGTGCAAGCGGTCGCCGACGACCTTGTTTCCCGGCACGACCGCATTGTGGAATCGCTGGGTGCGTTGCGCGCCGGCGGGGGGTTGACGGATGCGGCGGCGTTGAAGATCATTCGCGAGCACGCCTCGCCGAAAATGGATTTTGAACAACTGACAAAACGCGCGGCGGGCAAGCACTGGCGCAAGGCGAAAGGCGAAGAACGCGCGCGGCTGCGGAAGGCCTTTCGCGCTTTGCTGGAAAACACTTATGCGAAGGTGCTGACCGGATACAGCGGGCAGCGGGTGCGGCTGGTTTCGGCGCGGGCGCGCGAGGGCGGCGGCGTTTCGGCGCTTTTGGAAGTGAGCGGCGGGAAATCGGCGGAAATAGAATATGTATTCGCCGAAAACAAAAACAGCGGCGAACAACTTATCGCCGACATTAAAGTGGAGGGGATAAGTTTGGTCGCAAACTACCGGCGGCAGTTCGCGCGCGTCGTCAAGAAATCGGGGATAGAAGGGCTCGTCGCCGAAGTGGAAAAAATCGCGGCGGAGCGCGCGCCCTCGTAATCTCGTAATTGTTTTTTCGCAAAACAACAAACAACAAACAATAAACAATACACGATGACCGACGCCGTCGCCGATTACGCGCCGCCTTCGGTGACGGACGCGAATGTGATGGAAGTCATCGCCAACGGCGCGCGCCGCATTCTCGGCAGCGAAAGCGAGGCGCTGATTGACCTTTCGGCAATGGCGGATTCCGATTCCACCATCGTCTGCGCGCTGATTGAATGGATACTGGCGGGCAAGAAAAACAAAGGCGTCGCCTTTTGCAATATGCACGGCCGCATCCAAAACCTTTTGGACCTATACCAAATGCGCGATGTAATCGCCCCCTTCTGCCGCTAATTAACTATACCCCCCGCCGCTTGCGGGGGGGG
>JAHRAH010000177.1 GCA_020027345.1 Gammaproteobacteria bacterium
GCAACGCTTTCGTTGCCCGGGTGGTGTTCAACTACAACCGCACGCGGCTGAAATGCCTAAACCGGCAAACCCCCCTCCAATGCCTGCACAACCAAACGAACACGAACACGAAAGCGGGAATCCAGACCATACTAAGAAATACCCGCGAAAGCGGGTATCCAGTTTCTACCCGCGCCGTCGCATTTCTGGATTCCCGCTTTCGCGGGAACGACGGGGGGGGTTATCAAATTCCCTTTATTATTTCCGCGGCAACGGCGAGGCGATGACGGTAGGTGTGTTCGGCGAGCGTTCGGCGTTTGCCGCAAGCGGCCATTTTGCCCGCTTGCGCCGGGTTTGACAATGCCCAGCGCGCTTTTTCCGCCAGTTCTTCGGGGGAGCCGAAAGTTAAAATTTCCTCGCCGGGCGAAAAAACTTCCGGCAATTCATCCCGCTCGTCGCAAAGCAAAAGCGCGCCGCAAGCGGGCGCCTCAAAAACGCGCATATTCAGCGGGCTTTCCGAGCCGTGCTCGTCCTGATGGATATTAACAACGACCGCATGCCGGTTAAAATCTTTCACCCACTCTTCGGGGCGCAGCATTCCGGCGCGGACATTCGCCGCTTTGCGAAACTCCCGCGCGGCGCGGCCCCATCCTTTTCCGCGCACCGTCAGCGGCAAACCGCCGAGTGTTGACAAAAACCGCTCCCGCTTTGGCGTGCGCGCGCCGCAAAAATACAGGGACTGTTCCCTTTGCATTTCGCAATCGCGGTGGACAGCGGGTTCTGCCGCAAAAGTCAGATACTCCGTCCGCTTGTAGCAGTCGCCGTGTTCGGCGATTACGCTCCGGTCGCTGGAAAACAACACATCCAAAAACGGCGCAAACTCCTTCGCGCCTTTGCTGCGGGCGTGGCTGTCGCCGTCCCAGCCGATGATTTTCGGACGCGGCTGCAGCCCGCAAGCCATTTCATAAAACGGGCGCGAGACAAAAAAGCAGCCGGCAAAAAACACGGCGTCGGGCGCAAACCGCCGCATCTCTTCCGCCATTTTTGCGGCGGCGAATTTGTCGTTGGCAAGTTGCGCCGCACGCGGCGGCATTGCAATCTTCGCCAAAGCGCGGCGGACATTCACCCATGGCGTTCTCTTGTTGACGGGAAAAAACCGCGCATCCCAGCCCAGCGCAAGAAAAGCGTCGCGCACATGCTCGCCCCAAAAAAGATGGTTGCTTTTGCCGATTACGGCAACGCGCGGATTCATTTGCGCGTTTTGTTATTTCCGCAGCCAAAAACCGGGGCGGTTGTAGCGCAGAGACCACGCCGCCAGTTTCAGATATGTTTTCACCGGCGCAAAAGGGTAGTGTTTGTTTTGTCGGTGGGAGGAAAGTAACCGGCGCAGTTCGGCGTAACGGCGCCCGCGCAAAAGCGTCCGCATCACCTTGCGCGAGATGCGCGGCGGAAATGCGGAAGACATAAACGCCTCCGGCAGCAGCGATTCCAAAGCAACGCCTTCTGCAACCGGGTCGGGCTTGCCTTCGCGGCGGCACAATGCGGAATACGCCGCCGCACAGTAATATTCCCAAATTTTTCCCGCGCCGCTCCAATTGCCGCCATGCAAACGATAATACAGCAAACAATCGCCGGTGCTCGCTTGATGGCATTTTTCTTCCAAACGAAAATACAAATCGGTGTCTTCCGCCTTGACAAACCATTTGCGCCAGCCGCCCACGGCGTTCAGCGCATCGCGGCGAAGAATTTCCCCCGCGCCGTAATAGTTTTCGCAACCCGCTTTTGCCGACGGACCGCGCGGCGGGGCGATTTCGTCCTGCAAGATTTGCGTCCCCGTTTGTTCGCCGTCCGCGTTTATAAAAAACCGGGAACAGGAAAAAACGCCGACATCCGGATGCGCGCGCATAAACGACGCCTGCTTTTGCAGTTTTTCCGGCGCCCAATAATCGTCGTCGTCTATGGGCGCGAACAATTTTGCCTTGGATTCCGCCAGCAGTTTGTTGCGCCCGCCCGGAAAGCGCAGGTTTTCTTCCGAGCGCAAAACGCGCATGCGGGAATCTTTTGCGGCGTATTCGCGGGCGACGGCGAGCGGTTCCTGTGTTTCGGAGGCGTCGTCCAAAACGATGAATTCAAAATCGCCGAAAGTTTGCGCGAGAACGCTTTCAATCGCCTGCCGCATAAACTGCGGGCGGTTGTGGACGAGCATTCCGACGCTGACGGCGGGGGCTTGCGCATTCATGCGCGGAATTCTATCACCGCCGCAAAGTTACCGTCGTTCCCGCGAAAGCGGGAATCCAGGACTTACTAAGGAATACCCGCGAACGCGGGTATCCAGAATGGCGGGCATTCAGTTGCCGTTGCGGCATCGCAGTTCTGGATACCCGCGTTCGCGGGTATTCTTTAATTTGGTCTGGATTCCCGCTTTCGCGGGAACGACGGGGGGGGGGAAGGCAGGGAGTGGTGCCGGGCGTATGACGGACGCCGCTTCAAGGATGCGGGGGCGGGACGGCGGCGCGCAAAAGGGGCGCGACGGTCTCCAACAATTCGCGGCGGCAGAAAACGCTCCAGCCGTTGCGTTCGTTCGGCATGTCCGCCGCCGCCGCCCATTCTTCCGCGGCGAGCAGTTCTTCGCGGACGCGGCGGTTTTTTATTGCGCGATGCGAATCGTCAAGGCAAATCACTTTTGCCCGCCCCGCGAGCGCTTTATATTCCCCGTAACTTGAAAACTCGCCGCCGTCCAAAAGCAGCACATCTATTTCCTCCGGCAAGAGCGGTTTGGCGTCGGGCGCGTTTTGCTGCGCGGCTTTGCCTTTTTCATAAGAGGAAAAAGAATAAACGCTTTTGGTTTCATCGTAATTCGGGTCGGCGCAAATTTCCTCCCACTGCATCATATCGCCGACGCCGGTCGCCGCGCCGTAAATCAAAACCAGCCGTCCGCGCGTTTCGGCGCCGCGCCAATTGCGGACGGCGACTTGATATGTGAACCGGTGCGATTCCACCGTCCACAGGCGGCAATCGTCGGGGCGGGCGAGCAATGCGTCCGTTATCAGTTTTGTCGTGCCCAAACCGTGCGCTGTGCCGATTTCCACATAACGGGAAAAGCGGCGGCAGGAAGCGAGCGCCGCAAGCGCCGCGCCGAATCCTTCCCCGCTTGCGACATCCGCGCGCCGCCGCGAATACATCCCCGCCCACAAACGCAAATAACGCAAACTTTCGCGCAACACCCCCGCCGCGCGACTCGCCGCGTTTTTGGGGCGGGCGGACTGGCGAACGGCGGAATTCATTGCGCGGAATTGTATCACCGCCGTTACCGTCGTTCCCGCGAAAGCGGGAATCCAGGACTTACTAAGGAATACTCGCGAACGCGGGTATCCAGAATGCGGCGGCACAGTTGGCAACTGGATACCCGCGTTCGCGGGTATTCTTTAATTTGGTCTGGATTCCCGCTTTCGCGGGAACGACGGAGGGGGGCGCGGTCAGGCGAGATCTTTGGATAGGTCGCGCCATTCGGGGTTGTTTTCTTCTATCAGTTCCAACTTCCACGCGCGCCGCCATTTTTTAATCCGCTTTTCGCGCGTGATGGCGGCTTCCATTGTTTCGCAAAACTCAAAATACACCAGCGTCTCCGCTCCGTAATCCCGCGCAAAGCCCTCCGCTTTTCCGTGTTTGTGCCGCCAAATCCGCGCGGGCAAATCGGCGGTAACGCCGGTATACAGCGTCCCGTTGCGCTTGCTCGCCAGAATATAAACCGCCGGCCGCCTCTCCCGCATTTTTGGATTCTACGCCATTTTGGATACCCGTGTTCGCGGGTATTTTTTAATTAGGTCTGGATTCCCGCTTTCGCGGGAACGACGGGAGGGGGGGGTACGGCGGGGGTTGTTGTTATTGCGCCAAGCGGCGGTAGATAGTCAGATAGGCGGCGGCGTTGTTTTGCCACGAAAATGTTGCCGCCCATTGTTTGCGGGCGACGGCGGCTTCCGGCTTTTCCGAGGCGAGGACGGTTTGTATGAGTTCCGCCATCGCTTGCGGCGAATCGCCGCGCCAATAAAAAGCGTGTTCGCCGCCGACTTCGGGCAGGGCGGTGTTGCGAAAACAAAACACCGGTTTGCCGAAGTGCATCGCCTCCACGACCGGCATTCCAAACCCTTCGCGCAGAGAGGGAAAAACAAAAGCGGCGCAGTTTTGCAAAAGCCATGCTTTTTCGCTTTCGCCCACCGCGCCGGGCAAAACAACGCGGGCGGCGACGCCTTCGCGGCGGGCGGCTTTTTCCACTTCGCGCGCGCATGCTTGTTTTTTTCCGCCGCGCTTGCCGGCGATGATTAGATTCATCCCCGGCAGTTTTTTCATCATCGCCGGGAGAATGCGGAAGTTCTTTCCCGGCGCGATTTGCGCGATGGAAAGCAAAAACGGCGCGGGCGGGTTTTCTCTCCCGCGCGGGAGCGCGCCGAACCATTCCGGTTTTTGCGGGCGCGCGGGTTTTTCCACGCCGTTGTGGATGACATGCTGCTCGGCTTCGCCAAAATCCAAATGCTCGCCCGCAACGCGGCGGGCGTATTCGGAAATAAACCCGACGACGGCGGCGCGGCGAACGAGTTCCTGCAGCCGCGCCAGTGCCGGCGCAATCTGTTCTTTTTCTTCCTCCAAAAAATGCATATCGTGCACGGTCAACACCACGGGAGCGCGGTCGGCGGGGGGAATGCGGTAACAGTTGCGATGCAATATGTGACGGACGGAATGCGCGGTTCCGCCGTAGGCGTAACGCTTCCACTCTTTGTTGAACAGGCGCATAAACGCGCCCGCCGGCGAAAAACGCGGGGCAACACATTCGGCGCCGATTTCCCCGGCAAGCGCGCGAAACTCGCGAAACCGCGGATGCGCCAGAAAACGAAAAGCGAATTCCCCCTCCGCCGCCGAAAGCAAAGCGCGGGCGTATTGACAGGCGACCTGCCCCAGCCCGGAGTGCGCGTTGCGAATATGTCCGCAATCCACCAAAACAACCGGCGGCGCGCTCGGGGAAGGGTTTAATCCTTTCACTCTTTCATTCTACCGCCCGCCGCCGCCTTCTCCGGCGGGGGGACACAAGAAAAGGAGCGGAAAAGGAATAATCAAAAAACGGAAAAGAATGGCGGGGAAGGCGGGAGGGATAGTATATTAATGGCAATGTTCGCGTTTTTGGATTATTTTGCCAATGTCTTTGCGCCGGGGAACTTTCTTATCCTCTGCCTCGGCACCGCCGGCGGGCTTATTATGGGGGCGCTGCCGGGGCTTTCGCCGACGATGGCGGTGGCGCTGCTCATCCCCTTCACCTACCATATGGACCCCATCGGCGGGCTGATTCTGCTCGGCGCCGTCTACACATCCACGGTCGCCGGCGGCGCGGTCAGCGCGATACTTCTCAAAATCCCCGGCGCCCCGGCGAACATCGCGACGATGCTGGACGGGCACGAAATGGCGCGCGGCGGGCGCGCGGGCGAGGCGCTGCAGTTGAGTTTTTTGTCGTCGGGCGTCGGCGGCGTGCTGGGGATTTTTGTGCTGATATTCTTTACGCCGGTGCTGGCGCAGTGGGCGCTGGATTTTGGACCCTCGCATCTTTTTTGGATGGCGGTGCTGGGGGTGACCGTCATTGCTTCGCTGGCTTCGTCCTCGTTGTTGAAGGGGTTGACATCCGGCTGCATCGGGCTTTGGATTTCGTCCATCGGTTTTGACAGCATTCAGGGCGAGGAGCGGTTTGTGTTCACGCCGCATTTGCAGGGCGGGGTGCATATCATTCCCGCTTTGGTGGGGCTTTTTGCGGTGCCGCAGGTGTTGGAAATGCTGGCGCGGGCGCGGGCGAAAAAGGCGCAGTTGTTGCGGGCGGAGAGTCATTCGGTTTTGCGTTCGGCGAAGTTGCTGCGCACGAAACCGGCGGCGATGGGCATCGGGGGGATTGTCGGCGTCATCATCGGGCTGGTTCCCGGCGCGGGCGGGCAGATAGCGGGACTGGTCGCCTACGACCAAACGCGCAAGTTCAGCGACAACCCCGACAACTTCGGCAAGGGCGAACCGGAAGGCGTCATCGCCGCGGAAACGGCAAACAATGCGATGGTCGGTCCTTCGCTTGTGCCGTTGCTGACGCTGAGCGTGCCGGGCAGCCCGACGGCGGCGGTCTTGCTCGGCGGACTGCTGATACACGGCATTTTTCCGAGCGCGGATATTTTTACGGATTATCCGGAAGTGTCTTGGACTTTTATTAATTCGCTTTTGGTCGGGCAGATACTGATGGTTGTTTTCGGGCTTTGGCTGAGCCGGCTGGCGGCGCGGGTGATGCTGCTGCCGGAAAATATGCTGGCGGCGGGGGTGATGGCGCTTGCGGTTTTTGGCGCGTACAGCGTGCAGCATTCGTATTCGGATGTTTTGGTGATGGCGGCGCTGGGCTTTGGAATGTACGGTTTGCAGTGTTACGGTTTTTCGGCGGGGCCGCTGGTTTTGGGGATTGTTTTGGGGCCGATTGCCGAGCAGAACTTTTTGCAGGGGCGGATTATCGCCAACGCCGGCGACGGGATGCTGCCGTATTTTTTCACCGGCGGATTGAACATCGCGCTGATGGCGGTAATCGCGCTTTCCGTCGCCTCCGGCCTGCTGCTGGAAATCCGCCAACGCCGCCGCACAGCCGCAAAAACCACGGCTGCGGAAAAAACAAAAACTGCGGCGACAAATATGGAGGAAACAATTACCCCCCCCCATCTCCGATGGGGGGGGTTGGGGGGGGGAAATCCCAAAATCCGGATTCCCGCTTTCGCAGGAATAACAAGGAAGAAAAATGAAAGCCCTGTTCTGCCGCATAATCGCAAACGGCGGCGACATCGCCGCAACATTGTTTGCGATTGTTTGCGCGCTCGCATCTTTTTCCGGCGACGCGGATGTTTATGTTTTTCCGCGGCTGGTTTCGGCGCTGATGCTGGTTTTGTGCGTTGCGCGGCTGGCGCAAAAGACGGTTACGGCGGCGGAGCCGGCGCCCGACACGGCCGCATGGCGGCGGCTTTTGCCGGGGGCGCTGATGATTTTGTGCATGATAGTTTTCGCGCGCGCGGTCGGCTTTTATGTTTCGGCGTTTTTGATGTTTTTCGCCGTCGCGTGGTTTTACGCGCGCGAGCGCAAAGGCAAAAAAGCCGCCGCCCTGAACGCCGCCGCCGCCCTATGCTTCACCGCCGCCCTCTACGCCCTCTTCTCCCTCCTCCTAAAAGTGCAAACCCCCTCAGGGATTCTCTTTTAGGCGCAAATTGTCATTCCCGCACTCTTCCTAAAAAGCGGGAATCCAGCGAATTATAATTAGGAGCGGCGGGGACGCCGCTCATGGTGAATGCGTTACACCTCCGGAGAGATGCAACGAGAAAGGTATGTTATACCCCCCGCCGCTTGCGGGGGGGGGTCGGAGTTTTCCGCCCCCATCGGAGATGGGGGCGAAAAACTCCGGGGGGGTGGAGAACACTCGTTAACTTCGGCGGCAACTGTTGCACCAACGACAACCGTTCTTTTACGGACGCCCCCCACCCCCCCGGAGCATCCCCCGCCGACTTCGTCGTCGGAGAATGCTCCGACCCCCCCCCCGCAAGCGGCGGGGGGTAATTCATTCGGCGACGGTAATTTTAATTGAATGGTATTGCGCGCAAAGAGAGAATATCGGATACAATCCGGCAAATGACAAAAAAACGAACAGGATACGAGGGACACCCCAAACGCTGGCTCAGCGGCGAAAAAGCAAAGACCTTCCGCCGCGAACTTTCGCTTTCCGCCACCAGCGGCGGAAGCGCGCTGGGGAATGTTTTCACTTTCAAATTTCCACTGGCGGCGGAGCCGTCTTCCGAAGCGCGCGCCGAATTGCGCGAGCAATACCGCGTCGTCAAATCCATTGACGAGAACGCGCTTTTTCACTTCTTCGCCGCGGCGCATCTTTCCGGGTTTCGCCTTTTTCCCAAAAAGCCCGAGGCGCAAAATTGGCTGCAGGACAAAGAACTGCGCCAAAGCGCATTCGTGCGGGAATTTGACGGCGCTTTTGGCGGGGGGTTCGGGAAAAAATTTCTGACGGAGGTTACGGCCGAATTCCGCGGAGAAAACAAAAATGCGGACGGCGCGGAACAAACAATCCGCCGGCGGTTGGGCATGAATCCATCGCCGGGAAACCGGGAAGACGATTTTTCCCGCTTTATCCGCGCTTTTTGCCTGCATGCGGAAGAACAAGAGATTTTGGGGAGAAGCGCGGATGACGCCCGAAAACGGCGAGACGCCGCCGCCGAAATCGCGGCACGGGAAGCGGGATGCCGCATATCTCCGCCGCCGTTTCCGCAAGAATATCCCGGCACTGTCGTTTGGGACGGCGGCATGTGCGAATTTCTGAAGCCCGCTGTTACTTCCGCCGCCGGGCTGGAATTCGCAATGCATCAATTGGTTTCGCTCGCCGCTCGGCGGGCGCGCGGCAAAAACGGCGAAAACAACGAACAATTGGAAAAGCGCATTGCGGAATTTTTGCGTTCGGAAAAAGACAACGGATTGTCGTGGCTGTTTAATCCCCGCCTCGGCATTGCCTTGTTCGCCAAAACGCCCGATGAAATGCGCGCCGCAGGAATCCACATCGGCGAATGCCCGCCGGAGCGGCTCGCGCAGTTGCGCCGCATCGCCGGGGAGTTGGCGAAGAGCGGCGTTCCCTGCCATAAATTCCGCACCCTCTTCGGCGGCGACATAGGTTCGGCTGTTTCCAACTATTGGAACCGGCTGAACGAATTGGAGCAAGGCGTCGGCAATGTCCCCGATTCTCCGCCCCTCGTGCAAGAAAAATTGGCGCAATTGGAACGCAATTATCCGGGTGTTTTCGGCGGCGCGGCGGCGCGGTTTGCCGAAGCGTTCGCGGGCGCGGGCGCGGAAGAAAGCGCGGGCGCGAACGCGTTGGACGAACTGACAAAAGAAGATTTGCTCCGGAAAAAAGAGAGGGCGCAAGCCGCGCTCGCCGCGCTGAAAGGCGGGGGCGAAACCGTCGCCGGAAAAAACGAAGTGGAAACCGTGGAATCGTTTAATGATTCCTTTGAAGAATGCCGCAGCGCGGCGGCGCAACTAACGAATGTTTTGCACATGCGGGCGAATGAGGCCGAATTGCCCGAAGTGAAAAAGGCGCTCGTCCAATTGACGGGCAAAACGGCGGGCGCGAAGTCCAAAGAGCCGCGGAAAGATTTGGCGAAAAAGGCGGCCGAATTTGTTTTGCCCGAATTTCTGTTGTCCGGGGACAACTCCGAAGACGGGGGGCGATTTTTGCGGCTCAAAATCAACCGTTACCGCGGCGCGAAAACATACGACGAAACGGGCGTCAACAAAAAACTCGCCGAGGATTTTGAGCGTTTGGAAGCACTGCGCAAAACGCGCAGGGAGCATTGGCGGCAAATGAACGGCGGCGAAAAGAACATCAGCGGCCGCGCCATTGTCGTGCAGCAAGCGAAAACCCAAAAGCGGCGAAACAAAAATTTGCCGGAAACTCGCGCCGCCGTTCTTGCCTGCCGCGACATTTTGCAGCGGGCGGCGGTTGCGGTGCGTGATTGCGGCGACGCGACAATCCGGCAAGCGGGAATGCAACTGTTTCGCAAGCGGCGGGTTTTCTTCCGCGAAAAAGACCTTGCCGCTTTTTTTGCCCTTCCCGGCAAAGGGCGGCTTTATGTTCCGCCTTTCGCCCGGTACCGTCACGAGCCGCTGAAACTGGGGACGAAATTTTTTAATCCCGCTCTCCATTATCCGAAAAAGCGCGTCCGTTTTCTTTCCGAAGCAACGGCGCGCTTTGTTGACGATTTTTTGCGGTGGACGGAATCCTTGGACGAAAACCGCGAAATGAAAGCCGTGCGCGATGCGGCGGCGCTGGAAAACCGCGTTTACGGTTTGCGCTCCTCCGGTTTGTCCGGCGGCATTTCATGGGAAGCGGCGACGCTGAACGGGCGCGCGCTTGCGCCGGAAAACGAAAACGGGCTTGGGTTGAATGTGCCTCCGAGTTTGCGGCGCGCATTCCGAAAAGGCGAAACCGCCGCGCCCGGCAACGCCGCGCGGCTGCTCAATCTTTACGCTAGCGAAATAAACGGTTTGTGCGCGAAGTTATCGCGCACAACCGTCATCACAAAACTGTCCCTGCGCCGAATTCGCGACAAGGCGCTTTACTGGCTGCCAAAAGCCGGAAAAGAATGGCGGCCGCCGCAGCAATCCCTGCACGGCGACAATCCGCTGGCATGGGGTTGGAAAATTTTGCAAAACACCCCGTCGCTTTTTGTCGGCGGCGACATCCAAAGCGGCGCAATCGCCGCCGGGCAACTGGCGGAAGCCGTCCGCGTGCTTGACAACAATAAGAAAGAAGAAGGCGGCGAGGAAATTCTTCGCGCCTGCCTTCGGCAGATGCCGCATGACTGGCGCTTTAAGGCGGACGGAAAAACCGGCAACTATCCGACACTGCAGCCGAAATGCGCCGACAAGCACCGCCCGAATATGAACGGCAAATTGCTGGACGGCTTGGCGGAAGTCAAACAAGACAAAAACGAGTGCAAGGTGTCGGTGAAGAAAAACAAAACCGACTGCAATCCCTTGCATTACATCCGCCTCAAAGGCCCCTCCCGTTTTAAGGGTTGGCTGGACCGCGCGCTGACGAGCGGCAATGTGACGGTAACATTCGGCGAAACTTCGCTGATTGCGGAGGAAGAATACAAACAAAGGTTTGATTCGCAAACGCGCCGCCCGACCGCGGAATGCCGGGAAATGCGGCTGCAAGCCGCCGTTGTTTTCAATGTGCAAAACCATGCGGCGCGCGGGAATTTTCCGCTCGCCAAGAAATTCATCGCCATTGACCTCGGCGAGCGCGGAATCGGTTATGCCGTTTTTGCCGTGCCAAAAAACGGCGACAACGACACCCTCGGCGAATTGAACTCGGAAAAAATCGGATTCGTCGCCGTCCCCGCGTTGCGCAATCTGATGCGGCGCGTGGACACGCACCGCCGCAAAACCCAGCCGCGCCAGCGTTTTCAGAGCAACCTCAACACTTCGCTGCAGCAAATGCGCGAAGCGGCCATCGGCGAACTTGCGGGCGTAATTGACGCGCTGATGAAAAAACACAAAGCGTTCCCCGTTTTTGAATCTTCCGTCGGCGGCTTTGAAAGCGGCGCAAACCAAATCAAAATGGTCTACGGCTCCATTTTGCAATTGTATACATACAGCGGCACCGACGCGCACAAAACCAAGCGCGCCAATCACTGGCTCGCGCTCGCAAAAGCCCCGCCAAAATGGGAGCATCCGTGGTTGAAAACCGATTTTCGCCAAAAAGACGGCAGTGTCCGCCGCGGAAAACTTCCTCTGTATCCGGGCACGACCGTGCCCCCGGCGGGAACTTCGCGAACATGCTCGCATTGCGGCGAAAATCCGCTGGAAATCATTAAAAACCAAAACGGCAGGCCGCCAAAGACCGACGAAGCCGGCGTCCTGCGCCTGAAAGAAGACGGCAGAGATGTCGCAATTTATATTTTCGGCGCCGTTCAAAAAAACGGACGCCCGAACGCAAAAAGGAGGGCTTTTCACGGACGCCGGCTGCCGTCCAAAGCGGATGTGTGGAAGTTCCACTCCTTTAAGAATTGGGGCGAAGTCGCGGCGCATGTCAAAGACATGCTGCGCCATCGCGCGCTTGCGCAAAGCAGCAAGGACACGACGCAGTCCACTTATTTGTCGCCGTTCAAGAACGCGCAGAAAGAGTTGGCGGAAACGAGCAACGCTGAATTGCAAAAGCGAAAAATGTTCCGCCTCAACGGCTTGGTCTTCATGCACGCCGACGCCAACGCCGCCGTCAACATCGGGCGGAAGTGGTGGCGCGAAAAAATCCTCGGCGAGAAAAAAACCAAGCCGGAAAAATCCGCCCGCAAAAAACGCGGACAGGCGGATTTGGGAGTATAATCACGGCTCACACGGAGGGAAATCAGCCGGCGAGGCGACGACGGATGGGGGACATTGCGCCTCCATGCCAATGCCTGCTCTTTCGGGAGTTCCTCCCGGCTCCCTCTAATACACCATGCCGTCCGCCCCGCGCAAGCGGGGCGGCTTTTTTGCCGCCCGGCAAAACGCTCTTATCCGCCCCCGCCGGGCATACGGTAAGAAACTTTCGGCGGACGCCCCGCCCGTTTTTCGCCCTGCAGCGGCAGGACCAGCCGCCGCATCTCCCCGGCGAGATACGCGCGCAGGGCGAGAACCAAACCGTGCGCGACGCTTTTGCGGCGGACGGTCTGGTGCGTCGCCGGAATGTACACGACATCGTCCATCATCGCTTTCAGGTTTTCAATCGCGCGCGCCGTAACCGCCTTGCCGTCGTCGCCGCCTTGCGCCGCCCGCAAAACCGCCGTTTCCATCCACCACCTCGCCGGCTCCATCAGGTCGTAAACCAGCGACGGATAGCCCGAAGGTTCGTGCAAAAAACCGTGCGTCGGCGCCAAACGGTGAAGCAGCAGCCAGCGCAAAAGAACCCCGGACAAAAACACCGAACAGGCATTCAGCGCCTGATTCAGCGGCTGGGCGGAATCGCGGCGGCTTGTGCCGGGGGCGCCGCAGCGTTCAAAAAACTCCTTCCAATACCGCTTGGAACACTCCGCCTCTATCCCGCGAATCCCCGCGATAGTGCGGCATTTTTGCAGTTTGGCGAGCGCCCCCGCCTGCGGCGGAATCAGCGGAGAAAACGATTGAACGCGCGCGCGAATCAGCGTGCGCGCGATGTAGACGCGGCGGATGCCGTTTTCGCGGCAAAGAATTTGCCGCGTCAACATATCCTTTTCGTCGGTGCGGCGCGCGGGCAAAAAACAGTAAGGGTTTGCCAGATGTCGCCGGTGAATCAGCAGCGGAATGCGGCGAACGCCGAGGTCGTCCAAAAAGGCGACCGGCAAACTCCCCGCGGGGCCGTAAACCATAATGCAGTCCACTTTGGCAAGATCCAGCGTAACTTCCCCGCCGTTGTAGGAAGCGGAATAGACGCCGGTCCCCTTCTCCTTTTTGACCTCATGCAAATACGGCAGCCACACCGATGCCTTGCGCGCCCGCGCCGCGTTCTTGTATGTCCAAACGGAATCGGGATGACTTAATTGCCCTATTTCCATAGCAGTATTAATCTATCAAATTCGGCAAAAAATCGGATTTTTCAAGAATTTAGTGTATAATGCGCAGAACGGTGTAAAGTGTGAGGCGTCAAATATCTCTCCCAGCGCAGAACGGTGTAAAGTGTGAGGCATTCACGACTCGGAGCGGCGCAGAACGGTGTAAAGTGTGAGGCTGCGGGCGTTTCATTTGGCGCAGAACGGTGTAAAGTGTGAGGCTTGCGAAAACATTGACACGCAGAACGGTGTAAAGTGTGAGGCCTCCGCATCCTCGCCCAACGCAGAACGGTGTAAAGTGTGAGGCGACGATGGGAATCGGGACGCAGAACGGTGTAAAGTGTGAGGCCTCCGCGTAACCTCAACCGCAGAACGGTGTAAAGTGTGAGGCAATCGCCGCCTCCTGCTCGCAGAACGGTGTAAAGTGTGAGGCTTGGGAGCAAGGATTTGCGCAGAACGGTGTAAAGTGTGAGGCTCCCCCGATGGTTTCCGCCCGCAGAACGGTGTAAAGTGTGAGGCGAGCAGGGAAGTTTTTGTCGCAGAACGGTGTAAAGTGAAAAACCGTCTCGTTACATCTCTCCGGAGGTGTAACGCAGGCAAAAAGAGCGGGCGTCCCCGCCCGCTCCAATTAAAATTTGCTGGATTCCCGCTTTTTAACAGAAGTGCGGGAATGACGCAGGGGGCGGGCGTCCCCCGTTTTCCGCAGAATGCGCCGCCCCGATGCGGTAAAACTACGGCATAACGATATGCCATATTAATTTTGGCTTTTTGGGGGGATTGGCGGCGGGGCGTGGTAGGATGGGGGCGACTCTTTGCGAAACAAAGGAGGATGAAATGAAAAACTTGACCCGCAACTTCGGCGCCCTGATGCTGGCGCCGCTTCTCGCCTTGGCGCCGGCGGCGGCGCTGACCGCCCCCGCGAAAGCCGAATACCCGGAGCGCCCCATCGTGCTCTACATCTCCTACGGCGCCGGCGGGGCGACCGACTATCAGGCGCGCGATGTTACCGCCCCCGCGGCGCGCAAGTCCGCCAAGGGCGGCATCGGCGCGGCCATCAACATCGTCAACAAGCCCGGCGCCGGCGGCAGGCGCGGCTGGAACGAATTCGTCAACACCGCCAAAGCCGACGGTTACGAACTCGCCGCCTACAATGTCCCCCACTTCATCGCCCAGTCCATCGGCGACAAGAAAAAGCCCTCCTACAACCGCGGCAACCTGGAACCCATCGCCAACTGGGGCGCCGACCCCGCCGTGCTCATCGTCTCCAAGGAAAGCGAATTCAAAACGCTCAAAGACCTTGTGGACTTCGCCCGCGCCAACCCCGGCAAACTCACAGCCAACGGCGCCGGCACCCTCACGGGACATCACATCGCTTTCCTCCAATTCCAAAAAGCGGCGGGAATTAAAATGGCCTATGTCCCCGACCCCAAAGGCGGCGCAAACGCCCTCGCGCAAGTCAAGGGCGGGCATGTCAAGGCGGGCTTCAACAATCTCTCCGACGCCTTTCGCAGCAAGGACGAACTGCGCATTCTCGCCGTCGCCGCGAGCGCGCGCAACACGGACTTCCTGCCCGATGTCCCCACTTTCGCCGAGCAGGGTTTTGGCGCGGTGGACGATTCCAGCGTCAACTTCCGCGGCGTGATGGCGCCCAAGGGAACGCCGAACGCGGTTTTGGAACAACTCTCCAAAGACCTCGTCGCGATGTTCAGCAGCGGGCGCGTCAAAAAGAAAATGAAACTCGCCGGCGCGCCGTTGCGGGTGATGAACCGCGCCGAAGTGCAAAAAATGTGGGCGCAACGCGAGAAAGACCTGAAAGCGCTCCTCTCCGACCTGTAACCGTCCTTTGTTCCCTCTGCCTTAAATCCCTCCATCTCTTTTCTAAAATTCCCCCCCCATCTCCGATAGGGGGGGTGAGGGGGGGGAAAAAGGGGGGGAAAAGGGAAAAAGGGATGGAAAAAAAGGCGGGGAACATTCCCGTTAACGGTCGCAAACAATGAACGACGATGCGGCGGCTTTCGCCGAGGATGCCGTCCGTCGCGCGCGCGCCGCGCAAAAAGAATACGAACGCGGCTCGCAGGGGGACTTTGACCGCGCCTGCCTCGCCGTCGGCTGGGCATTGCTCAAGCCGGAAAACAACAAACGGCTCTCGCAAATGGCGGTGGAAGAAACCGGGCTCGGCAACGCCGCCGACAAGGAAATAAAAAACCGCCGCAAAACGCTCGGACTGCTGCGCGACATCCGCGGGCAAAAAACCGCCGGAATAATTCGCGAAGACCCCGCGCGCGGCATAACCGAAATATCGCGCCCGCTCGGCGTCGTCGCCGCGCTCACTCCCTCCACAAACCCGGCGGCGACTCCGGCGAACAAAACAATAAACGCGCTCAAATGCGGAAACGCCATCGTCCTCGCGCCGCCGCCCAAAGGCGCCGGAGTCGGCAGCGAACTCTTGCAATTAATGCGCGCCAACCTCAAAAAAATCGGAGCGCCCGAAGCCGTCGTGCAAATGCTTTTGCCGCCGAGCAAAGCGGCGACCGCGCGGCTTTGCGAACTCGCCGATTTTATAGTCGCCACCGGCTCGCAGCGCAATGTCAAAATGGCGGCGGCCTGCGAAACGCCCGCGCTCGGCGTCGGCGCCGGCAACGCCGCCGTCATCATTGACGAAACCGCAAACATAAAAAACGCCGCGCAAAAAATAGCCGCGTCCAAAACTTTTGACAACGCCACCTCCTGTTCCTCGGAAAACCATTTAATTGTCACCGCCGAAATATACGAAAGCGCGGTCGCCGCACTGCAAAACGAAGGCGGCTTTTTGTTGAACGCCGCGCAAAAACAAAAACTGCAAACTGCGCTTTGGAAAGAAGGCGCGCTCAACCGCGAAATGATAGCGCGCGACATCGCGCCTTTCGCCCGCGCCGCGGGCCTGCCCGAAGAAGCGGCGAACGCAAAATTCGTTATGGCCGAAGAAACCGGAGTCGGCAAAGAATATCCAATGTCCGGCGAAAAACTCTCGCTCGCGCTCACACTCTATCGCGCCGAAGATTTTGCCGCCGCAAAAAAGCGCGCCGAAGAACTGCTGCGCCATCAGGGCGCCGGGCATTCCGTCGGCATCCACACCGAAAACAAAAACCGCCCGCTGGAATTGGGAATGGAATTGCCCGCCTGCCGCGTCATCGTCAATCAGGCGCACTGCTTCGCAAACGGCGGAAGTTTTGACAACGCCCTCCCCTTTTCGCTTTCCATGGGCTGCGGCTCCTGGGGCAAAAACCAATTCGGCGAAAACCTCAACTTCCGCCACTTCCGCAACATCGTCCGCGTAGTGCGAACCATCCCCCCCGACGAACCGCGCGAAGAAGACATCTTCGCCGACTACTGGAAAACCGCCGGAAAAGAATAAACAACCGCGCGCAAAACGGCACACAACAAAACAAACGACGGTTATGAACGCCCCGCCGAAAAACAATAATAACGGCGGACACCGTCCGCGCGGCGAAACATTGCGCGCATTAATTAACCGGCGCGCGGAAGAAAACGCGGACGCGCCGTTTTTGATTTTGCCCGGCGGCGGACTGTTTACTTACGGCGAATGGCGCGACTCCCTGCTTTCGCTCGCGGGGTTTTTCGCGCAAACGCCGCCGGGCGAAGTCGTCGCGGCAATGGCGGCGAACGGTATCGCCGCCGCGCAAACACTTTTGGGCGCGCCCTATCACGGGCGCGTCGCGTTCGTCATAAACCTTTCCGCCGGCGATGCGCAAATCGCCTACAAACTGCGGCACAGCCAATGCTTGCTCGCAACCGCAGACGAAGCGAACATCAGTCGCCTGCAAAAAATAGTCGCCGACGAATCGCTGCCGGTGCAAATCGTAAAAGCAACCGAAAACGGAATCCCCCCGCAACCCCCCGCAAAAACAAAAAGCGGCGGCGATAACGGTAACAACAACGGTGACGGTAACGGTAACGGCGACGGTTACAATTACGAAAACCCCGAAAACCCCGCGCTTTTAATATACACAAGCGGAACGACGGGAAAGCCGAAAGGCGTTTTGCATTCGCACAAAAGTTTAATCGCCGGCGGGCAAAACACCGTTATCGCGCACAACCTCGGCGCCGCCGACCGCGCCTTGTGCGTTCTGCCGCTCTTTCACATCAACGGACAATGCGTTACCGTTTTCGCCCCGCTTGCGAGCGGCGGTTCGGTTGTTTTGCCGCCGAAGTTCAGCGCGACTCATTTTTGGAAATGGGCGGACGAAAACGACTGCACATGGTTCAGCGCCGTGCCGACTATTTTGTCGCACCTGCTGCATCAGCCGCCGCCGCCGAGAACGCCGCCGCTGCTGCGCTTCGGGCGTTCGGCATCTTCGGCGCTGCCGCCGGAAACGCACCGGCAATTTGAGAAGCGCTTCGGCTTGAAACTGATGGAAACAATGGGGCTGACCGAAACCGCCGCGCAGATACTTTCCAACCCGATGCCGCCGGCGCAAAGCAAATTCGGCTCGCCCGGAATCGCGTTCGGAAACGAAGTCGCCATCGTAAACGAAAAAGGAAAAGAACAGCCGCGCGGCGAGGAAGGCGAAATAGCGGTGCGCGGCGAAAATGTAATGCTCGGATACTTGCGCGACGAAACAGCGACCGCCGCCGCTTTCGCTCCGGAGGGATGGTTTTTGTCCGGCGATTTGGGGCGGATGGACGAGGACGGTTTTGTTTTCGTAACCGGCAGGCGCAAGGAACTGATAATAAAAGGCGGCGAAAACATCGCCCCGCGCGAAATAGACGACGCCCTGCATCTCGCTCCCAATGTCGTGGAAGCCGCCGCCTTCGCCCGCCCCTGCAAAATATACGGACAGCGCGTGGAAGCCGCCGTGGTTTTGTCCGCCCCCGAAGCGCACGACGAAAAAGAATTAATGGAACTGTGCCGGCGCGAAGTCGGTAAATTCAAATCCCCCGACCGCATCCATTTTCTCCCCGAACTCCCCAAAGGCCCCTCCGGCAAAGTCCAGCGCCTGAAACTCGCCGCCCAATTCAACAAAGAATAACCGTCCCCCCATACCCCCCCGCAAGCGGCGGGGAGTATAGAGGCGCGCGGGCGGTTACAATTCAATTCGGGGGGAGATTTCGGAAGACGGGGTTATATGCGCGTTTTGCATGCTGCTAATTTTTCGTGGCTGACCGCGGCGGGGAAGCGCGGGGACGATTTGGCGCGTTATTATTCCACCGACAGAAAAATCAGCGCGGGTTTTGCGCGCAACGGCGCTTGCGTTTGGGATTTTTCCTTTCGCCACGCCGCCCGGTATCTTTCGCCTGTTGCGCGCAGCGGGCGGCTCGGCGCCGGGCGGATGAACGCCGCTCTTCTCGCCGCCGCCCGCGCTTTTGCGCCCGACTTGCTTTTGCTGGGGCAGGCCGAAAGCGTCGCCCCGCAAACGCTCGCCGCAATTCGCGAAGCGCTGCCGCAATGCAAAATCGCGCTTTGGCGGGTGGATTCTTTTTCGCCCCGCGCCGTCGCGGCGTTGCGCGAAAAGATTCCGCATCTGGACGCGTTTTTTGCGACGACTTCCCCGCGCGCTTACATTCCGCTTTTGGAAAACAACGGCGGCAACGGCGACGGTAACGACAACGGTAACGGCAATGCGCATCGTCCCCGTTTTTACTATATGCCGAATATTGCCGACGCGTCGGTGGAAACCGGCCGCGCTTTTGCCAGTGGCGATTTTCGTTTTGATGTTTTTTTTGCCGGAGCGGAAGATGCGGAACGCGCACCGACATTGGAAGTTTTACGCCGCGCGGCAAACGGCGGCGACAACGGCAACGACAACGATAACGGTTTTCGTTTGGGATTGTTCGGCGCGGGAGAAAACAACACTCTCGGCGGCGCGGAGTTGCCGGCGGCGATTGCGGCTTCTAAAATCGGTTTGAATCTGTCGCGCTTTTCGGGCGCGCACTGGGCTTTTGCCGAAACCGTCGGGCGGCTTGGCGCGGAATGGTATTCTTCCGACCGCATTGTGCAGATAGCCGGCAACGGCGCGCTTTTGCTTACTCCGCGCACGCCGGGAATGACGGCGCTTTTTTCCGAAGACGAAGCCGCCTATTTTGACGGCGCGGAAGAAATGCTCGCGCAAATTTGCCGTTTTCTCGCCGATGACCGCGCCCGCCGCGCAAAGTCCATAGCGGGCTGGCGCCGCGCGCATCTTTCCTACAACGAACGCCGCGTAACTCGTTTTCTCCGCGAAGCCGTTTTCGGCGAAGATTTTGGCGAACGGTATGAGTGGCTGTAAATATTTGCCCGCCGCAAAACAACCGGCCGTCATTCCTGCGAAAGCAGGAATCCATACAATCCCGCGAAAACCGCCAAATTTTCCTCTCCCCGAAACTCAGCGAAAAAAGCAAAGACCGTATGGATTCCCGCTTTCGTGTTCGTGTTCGTTTGGTTGTGCAGGCATTGGAGGGGGGTTTGCCGGTTTAGGCATTTCAGCCGCGTGCGGTTGTAGTTGAACACCACCCGGGCAACGAAAGCGTTGC
>JAHRAH010000180.1 GCA_020027345.1 Gammaproteobacteria bacterium
CAAACTGGCCTGGATGCGCGGATTAAAAACCACCTACTCTCTCCGCACCCTCGGCGCAACCAGCACCGACAAACCCACCACCCGCACCGGCGTCTGCTCCTCAACCCGCCACACAAAGCTCGGATTAGAAGCAGAGTCCACCCCCAGCCCCCTGCCCGTAATCTCCGCAATCGCCACAGAAGTCCGAACCCCCGCCAATGTAGCCCGCAGCCGAGGCGAAGCCAAAACCCGCCCCAAAATAGCAGGCGGATCCACAATCGCCAAGGTCATCCCCGCCGTCGCCGTCTGCGTCAGCCCCGCAACATTAACAGTCCCCCGAACAAAAACCGAAATCACAACCGTGTCCGGCGTCTGCGGCGAGCTCCGAAAACGCAATTCCCCCCCGCCGTCGTTCCCGCTCGCAATAAGATTCGCAAGCCCGTATGCGACCCCGTAAGAATATCCCCCGCCCCCAATCGGCCGCAAACTCCCAAGCAAAAGCTCGCTGCGGAAGGTCGTCACCGTCAAAACCCCGTCCCCCGCAGTCGCAAACTCCGAAGGAACAGGCAAAACAATCCCCGCCGCCAAAGACAAATTGTGCGTCAGCCGAACCGCCCCAACATTCGCATGACCGTCGTCCACCCCAATCGTTATCGCAACATTCTCCCCTTCCGTCAAAGCCCGAATGCTCACCTCGCCCGAGGTCTCGTCAATCCCCGCCGTGAACACTCCCGCCCGAGTCCCCCCGATAGTAAACGAATAATTGCCGTCCCCTCCCGATACCGAAGGACGCCCGATAACAATCGCCGCATTCGCAGTCGCCGCAACCGTTTGCAAATTCCCCGCGCCAATCGCCAAATCCGGCGGATCCACAACCCGCAAATCCAAAATAACAGTCGCCGCGCCCCCAATAGAATCCTCCGCCCGAACCGTCACCCTCGGCGTCGCCGGAGAATCAACCCCCGCATAATAAGCAACAGTCCCCCCCTCGCCCGCATTAATCCGAAAATTATCCGAAGCCCCGATAAGCCCGTAAGTAAACGCCCCAAATCCCCCCGAAGCAACAACCACCGCCGCCGCCGGCGCCGTCTGCCGGGTAGTAACCACAAAAACCGATGTCGCCAATACCACAGACGGACTCACCTGCGCCTGAACCGTCCGCTCCATCACCCCCCCGGGCGAAAACTCCACAGTGCTGCTAATCCGAACAACCGCCTGCGCCAACTGTCCGTCAATGTCGTTCTCCACCACCGTTATCAATATCACGCCGTCCGAATTCTGCGCCGCAAGCCCGAAGACCGCCGTGTTTTGCGATGCAATCTCCGCCGTGAAGTTCGGATTCGCGCCGTCCCGCAGCGCGATAACAGTCGCCACAGTCGCCCCCGCTTCCGCCGGAATCCGCAAGCCGATAACCCCCGCCCCAAACCCCGGAGAAGGCGGCGGCGGCTCAGCATCCGCCAAACCGCAATCCCCGCTTATATTAAGAGTCGCCCGCGTAACGCCGTCGCCGCCCCCGCAAGCGACAACCACCGTCTCCGTCCCGTCCGTCAAAATCAGCCGCGCCCCCGCCGCAACCGTGATAGTCGTATTCGCATTCAAAGCCATCGTCGCCGAACCCTCTAAGAGAGTCACCCGCGCCGCCCCCGAATGCAAGCCCCAGCGCAAGCGCGTCCCCCCGAGTTCAACAACAGTCGCCCCCGAAAACATCACCCGCCCCGGCATCGGCGGACGCCGACGATCCAAATCGCCCTCGCCCGAAACAACCGTCAGCAACGAACCCCGCTCCCGAAACTCCACCCCCGCAGCCGCCCCCAGCGAAAGCGACCAAGCACCCCCCGCCTGTTCAAACTTCGCAAACGCCCGCGCCCCGCTCCCCGCGCCAGTCGTCACAGTCACATCCTGAGTAAGAGCAAACGGAACCCGGTCGCCCGTCACAGTGGTCGTCACCGTCCGCGCATTGTCAATCACTATCGCCGTAAACGATTCATTCGCCCCCTTCGCCGGCGCCGACACCGTGTATCCGAATGCCATTACCGCTTGATTGTTTACTGTTAAGGTCTGCCGTCCCGCATGAATCCCCACCGTCACTCCCGCATCCGTCAAATTAACCCCAAACGGCGAAGTTTCCCCCGCCCGCGAAATCCGCTGCGAATACTCCCGCCGAACCGCGTCAAAGAAATGCGCCCGCGGATCAAAACTCCCCGTCCGCGCCGCCCCCGGAGTCGGCTGCCCGAAGTCGTGCGCATAAGAAAACCTCCCCCCAATGTCCCCGCTGTCCTCGTCAACCTCCAATTCCAATTCCAAGCCATACCCCGGCGAAAGCCGCAAGCCGTAACGCAAACCCTCCTCGTCCGCTTCCCCGCGCTCCCCCGCCCAGTTATACCAGCCCGCCCGCAAGGCAACCCATTCCAACCGCGGAACCCGAACATACAAATCCGCGTCAAACCCCTCCCGCGTATAAACATAAACCCCGTCCGTCTGCTGCTTGCCCTCGGTTATCGCCCAGTAACGGTTCGCATAAATCTCCCCGTATTTGCTCTTCCACTCCCCGCCAAGAGACCACCGCCAAAACCCCCCGGCAAGATCGTCCTTCTCATAATCCAAATAAACATTCGCCCCCAGCAAAGAATCCGAATGAACAACTCGCCAGAAAAGCCCTGCATTCCCCCCCGCCGCTTTCTCTTCCCCGCCGTAGCCCCGCAAGTGCCAGCCAAGAACATCATCCTCCCGCTCCCGCAAAGCCCCCAGAGCGTCAATCGCCAGCTGTCCCTTCCGCCCCCCAAGCGAAGATTGAAAATCAATCCGCGCCCGCCGAACAAACCCAAACCGAGCCGCCGCCGAATCCGATATAGCCGAAGCCGCCAGCCGCTCAAAATCCGAAAGCACCCGCAACCCCCGAAGCCGCCGCCACTCATCAAAATCAATCTCCCGACCATTCCCCATATCAACCAAAAGCGCCCTCAAATCCGAATCATCCGCCAGCACCAGAACCCCCGGAACCCCAACCAAAACCCTCTCCCCCACCTCCCCCCAAAACGACGAACCCCGAGAAGCCGGGCCGGCCTCGTTACACCTCTCCAGAGGTGTAACGCATCCCCCAAAAGCGGCGTCCCCGCCGCTCAAATTAACCTCTACCCCCCGCCGCTCGCGGGGGGGGGTCGGAGCATTTCCCGACGACGAAGTCGGCGAGAAATGCTCCGGGGGGGTGGACAAAGAACCAGAGGAAGAAAAAACCTCCCTCCCCTCCAACCACTCAGAATACAAAAACCCCCCGGCGGCCAAATCATCGTAGCCCCCAACTCCGGCGGAAACATCAAACCCCCCCCCCATCTCCGATGGGGGGGGGCTGGGGGGGGAAATCCAACAAATTAAAGCCCCAAAGGGGCGGCGTTATCCAGCACAGCGGCAACGCCCTGTGAACCTCCGCACACACAAAAATCAAGCCCCAACGGGGCGCAGCACAA
>JAHRAH010000181.1 GCA_020027345.1 Gammaproteobacteria bacterium
GGTGGAATGCGCCCGCAAAACCTTTGTTATTCTTGTCTCCCTTGTCATTTCCGCGAAAGCGGGAATCCAGTTGCCAGCCGCAACGTCGCAATTCTGGATTCCCGCTTTCGCGGGAATGACAAGGGGGGGATGGTTATGACAAGGGGGGTATGGGTTGACTTACTTTGCTGGATTTCCGCCTCTGGGGAAAGTGCGGGAATGACGCAATTGGGGCGGGCGTTCTCCACCCCCCCGGAGTTTTGCCGACCCAACAGCCCAAGGGGGCGGCAAACAACCAACCCCCCCACCCCCCCCCCCCGCAAGCGGCGGGGGGTATAGTTAATTTGCTGGATTCCCGCCTTTTAACAGGAGTGCGGGAATGACGCTTTTGTTTTTAGTTTGCCGGGGGTTCGTTTTTTAGGAGGGCGGGGATTATGGTTTGGGGGGCGGGGGAGAGGTGTTGGGCGAGCTCGCTGATGAAGCGCATTTTTTCGGCGGCTTTGCCGGAGGGGGAGAAGGGGTAGGCGCGGCGCAAGCCGAGGGACTCGCACATCTCGTTGATGATTTCGGCGGTTTCCAGCCACTGCCGCAGACGGACGGAAAAATCGTCGGCGGGCTGCGGCGGGGGGATGAGATTCAAATCGCGCGCGACCGAGAGGGCGTCCTCCAAATGCAAAAAATGCGCCCACGATTCGGCCCAGTCCTCGTGGGGGTGCGAGGCGGCGTAGGGGGCGATGAATTCGGGGTTGGGGCGGTTGCGGCGGCGCGGCGGCAGGGCGTAGTAGCGGCGCAGCGCCTCGCCGTAATCGCGGCGCTCGTCGCCGAACAACTCGCGGAAGGCGTCCAGCCGCGCGGCGTTTGGCTGCACGAGGGCGTGCCAGAAGTAATGCCCGCTCTCGTGACGGAGGTGTCCGAGCAGGGTGCGGTATTTTTCGCCGAATTCCTGCCGCGCGAGTTCCAGTGCGGCGCGGTCGGCCTCGCGGGCGTTGATGGTGATGACTCCGGCGGAATGCCCCGTCGGCACCCAATCTTCGGCGACCGCGGGATTGTCGCGGCTGTCTTCCATCAGGTTGATTTCCAAGTGGATGCCGTTGGCGAAGGCGTACTGCGGGAACAGGCGCAGGCGCATCAGGGCGACGAGCAGCCGTTTTTTTGCGCGTTCAAATTTTTGGCGGGCCGCGATTGCGCGTTTCGCGCGCGAGGCGGGGACGAGGCGGGTGAGCAGGCACGCGCGGCAGAGGGGACGGCTGCCGCCGTTGCCGTTGGCGGTTGCGGCTGCGGCGGGGCGGGCGCCGGGTTCGGAAAGCCAGTTGCATTGGGCGATTTCGTTTGCGTTCGCGCACAGGCGGGGTTCTTCGCCTTCGCGGATGGGGCGGAGGCGTTGCTGGGCGGCGTCAAAAACTACGCGCGCGCCGCAGCCGCCGCACTTGCGCGCGGGGAGGAGGAGGCGTTCGCCGCAGTCGCAGCGGAACATTAAACGGCGGGGGGTGGATTCCAGCTTTCGCTGGAATGACGGGGGGTGCGGGAATGACGGGGGTTGTTTTTAATTTGCTGGATTCCCGCCTTTTTGATGGAGTGCGGGAATGACGCAGGGGGGTGGTGGGCGTCCGCAAATTCCGGCAACACCCCGCCATTCCCGCGAAAGCGGGCGGGTTTGTGTTATACAATGACGCCGAAGGGAAAAAGGAGAACGCCGATGAAAACAAAAGCCGCCGTCGCCGCCGCCGCCGGGCGCCCGCTTTCCATTGAGGAAGTGGATTTGCAGCCGCCGCAGGCGGGCGAAGTTTTGCTGGAAATAAAAGCCACGGGCGTCTGTCACACCGACGAATTCACGCTTTCCGGCGCCGACCCGGAGGGACTCTTCCCCGCCGTGCTCGGGCACGAAGGCGCCGGAATCGTTTTGGAAACCGGCGAGGGCGTCGCGAGCGTCAAACCCGGCGACCATGTCATCCCGCTGTACACGCCCGAATGCCGCCAGTGCGAATACTGCACAAGCGGAAAAACAAACCTCTGCCAAGCGATACGCGCGACGCAGGGAAAAGGACTTATGCCCGACGGCAGCAGCCGGTTTTCGCTCGGCGGCGAAGCGCTTTTTCATTACATGGGGACTTCCACATTTTCGCAGCACACCGTCCTGCCGGAAATAGCCGTCGCAAAAATACGCGAGGACGCGCCCTTTGACAAAGTGTGCTATGTCGGCTGCGGCGTGACGACGGGAATCGGCGCCGTCATAAACACGGCGAAAGTAAAGCCCGGCGACAATGTAATCGTTTTCGGCCTCGGCGGAATCGGGCTCAATGTCGTGCAGGGCGCGCGGCTTGTTGGCGCGAATAAGATTGTCGGCGTGGACATTAACCCCGCGCGCAAAACAATGGCGGAACAATTCGGAATGACGCATTTTGTCAATCCGAAGGAAGCGGGGGATGACCTCGTCGGATATTTGGTTAATTTAACCGGCGGCGGCGCCGATTACAGTTTTGAATGCATCGGCAATGTGAAAACGATGCGGCAGGCGCTGGAATGCTGTCACAAAGGATGGGGAGAGTCGGTGATTATCGGCGTCGCCGGCGCCGGCGAAGAAATCAGCACGCGCCCGTTTCAACTTGTTACCGGGCGCGTCTGGCGCGGAACCGCCTTCGGCGGCGCGCGCGGACGCAGCGATGTCCCCCGCATCGTGGATTGGTATATGGAGGGCAAAATACAAATTGACCCGATGATAACGCACACGATGCCGCCGGAAAAAATAAACGACGCCTTTGATTTGATGCGCAAGGGCGAATCCATCCGCAGCGTCGTCGTTTTTTAACGCGTGCAAAACAAAAAAGGAAAAACCGCGATGAAAAACAAAATCGCTTGCATTTTGGCTTTCTGCATTTTCGCCGCGCCCGCCGCCGCGCAGGAAGAACGAAAACTTTCGCCGGTGGAATACGCCGGAAAAATTGTCGGCCACGCAAAACTGTGCCAGAACTTCGGGCTCAAAATGCTCGGCGACCGCCGCGTCATCGCGCTGGAAGAAGAGCTCAAACTTTCCCCGCTGTTCAACGAAGAGCGCGAAAGGGTGCTGCGGCGTTTTCGCGGAGTGGACGCCATCACCAATCTGGATTCTTCCTGCCGCGAAGTCAGCAAGCGGCTGGACGAAATCGTTCAATACTACGGGCTGAAAGTGAAAAAACGGTGATGGAAACGCTTGCCAAAAACAAATCCTTCGGCGGCGCGCAGTTAATCTGCCGTCACGATTCCGCGCAAACCAAAACGCCGATGCGTTTTTCGGTTTACCTGCCGCCGGCGGCGAAAAACGCGCCGGTGATATGGTGGCTTTCGGGGCTCACATGCACCGAGGAAAACTTCACATTCAAATCCGGCGCGCAAAAATGCGCGTCCGAATGCGGCGTCATCGTCGTCGCCCCGGACACATCCCCGCGCGGCGCGGGAGTTCCGGGCGAGGAAGACGCCTACGACTTCGGCACCGGCGCGGGTTTTTATGTGGACGCGAACATCGCGCCGTGGTCGGAAAACTACCGAATGTTTTCCTACATCGCCGAAGAACTGCCCGCCGTCGTCGCGCAAAACTTCCCGCAGGCGGATATGCGGCGGCAAAGCGTAATGGGGCATTCCATGGGCGGGCACGGCGCGCTGATACTTGCGCTCAAAAACCCCGGCCGCTTTCGCGCCGTTTCCGCCTTCGCCCCGATATGCAATCCGAGCGGCTGCGCATGGGGGCAAAAAGCGCTGGCGGGATACCTCGGCGAAGACAAAACCGAATGGCAAAAATGGGACGCCGCCGAACTGATAAAAGCCGGCGCAAAATGCCCGGAAATATGGGCCGAACAAGGCGCCGCCGACGAATTCCTGCATTCCGGCCAACTAATGCCCGAAGCCCTCCAAACCGCATGCGAAAAAACCAACCAGCCGCTAAAAATGCAAACGCGCGACGGCTACGACCACTCCTACTATTTCATCGCCACATTCATAGGCGACCACATAACCCGCCACGCCCAAACACTGGCGGCATAACTGTCATTCCGGCTTTTGCGGGAATGACGGGGGGACTCTTTCAGTGGCAACGGAACGGGCGTTCTCCCCCCCCCGGAGTTTGTCCGTCCCCATCTGGCGATGGGGACGGCAAACTCCGACCCCCCCCCGCTTGCGGCGGGGGGTATAGTTTAAGGGGGATGGTGGTGGAGGCGGGGGGAGTCGAACCCCCGTCCGCGAATTCTCCACAGTCGGCGCTACATGCTTAGTTCGGCTGTTTAGCTCTCGCGCAAGCCGGGCGGGCCGAACGCATCCCGGATTGCGCCAGCGGCGGAGTTTTTAGCAACCGTTCCCCGCCGCGGGAACGATTGCGAGTTCGCGTGATGACTCCGCTTGCCGACCCGCGAACCGTTCGGGGCGGAGGCATGGCCGTTTAGGCGGCCAAGGCGAAACGCTCTTCGTTGGCGTTTATTTTGTTTTGCGAAACGGTTTTACAAGGCGTTCCCGCTTGGCATGCTCCTTCTGCTTCGTAATCCACGTCAAAGCCAAATGCGCCCCCGTGAATTCGCCGGGGAGTATAACACAAAAATCCGCCGCATGTCAATTTTTTTTTGCCGCGGTTTTTTTTGTTGTTTTTGGTTTTTCTTCGGATTATTGGTATAATGTAATGCTGAAATGACAGGACTGTTTTTCGGGGGGGGGGGGGGGGGGGGGGGGGGCGGGGGGGGGC
>JAHRAH010000183.1 GCA_020027345.1 Gammaproteobacteria bacterium
CAGCGCCGGCGTCGTCGTCGCCCGTTTATGCAGTTTGGTCAGCATAACAACCCCCTTTCACGCAAGTATGCCAGCCCCCGGGAAATCCCCGCCCCGTCCAGTATAGCACCACGCGAAACCCTACACGAAAGCAGGAATCCATACAATCCCCGCCTTTTTCCGTTGTTATTGCGCGGAAGGAAAATTTGCCTTTATCCCCGGCCCCGTATGGATTCCTGCTTTCGCAGGAATGACGGGGGGATGGGGAAAATGGGGTAAAATGGGGGGTTATGAAAACGGGGTTTGACAAGCAGGGGCTTTATGATCCGCGCGCGGAGCGGGACGGCTGCGGGGTGGGGTTTGTCGCCGACATCGGCGGCGGGGCCTCGCATGCGGTCGTGGAGAAGGCGATGGCGGTTCTTATTAATCTTACGCACCGCGGGGCGGTCGGGGCGAATCCGACTACGGGCGACGGCGCCGGGGTTCTTACGCAAGTTCCGGATTCTTTTTTGCGCCGCGAGTTTGCGAAGTTTGCGAAGGAACCGCTGCCGCCGGCGGGCGAATACGGAATCGCCTCGCTTTTTATGCCGCAGGACGATTCCGCATTCGCCGCCGTTCAAGAAAAAGCGAACGGCATTTTGCGGAGTCGCGGATTGCAGGTTTTGGGCTGGCGCGAAGTTCCGGCGCGGCGCGAAGCGATTAACGACGAAGTCGCGGCCTCGGCGCCGCGCGTTATGCAGCTTGCGGCGGGCGCAAACGGCGCGCGCGGGATGGATTTGGAGCGCAAACTCTACACCGCGCGGCGGCTGATGGAGCGCGCCTGCGCGCCGCTTGCGCAGGATGACGCCGCCGGTTTTTACTGCGCCTCTTTTTCCTCGCGCACTTTGGTTTACAAGGGGATGTTTCTTGCATCGCAACTGCCGGCGTATTACCCCGATTTGTCCGACCCGCATTTTGCCTCGGCGCTTGCGCTTGTGCATCAGCGGTTTTCCACGAACACATTTCCGGCGTGGTCGCTCGCGCATCCCTACCGCTGCATCGCGCACAACGGCGAAATAAACACGCTGCGCGGAAACATAAACAATATGACCGCGCGCCATCACATTCTTTCCTCGCCCGCTTTCGGCGACGATTTGGAAAAACTGTGGCCGCTGATTGAGGACGGACAGTCGGACACCGCGACGCTGGACAATGTAGTGGAACTTCTTATGCTCGCCGGTTATTCCCCCGCGCACGCGATGGCGGCGCTTATTCCCGAAGCGTGGCAGCAGCACGAATCAATGCCGGAAGCGCTGCGCGAGTTTTACCGTTATCACGCGCCGGTGATGGAACCCTGGGACGGGCCCGCCGGGGTTATTTTTACAAACGGAATGCAAATCGGCGCGATACTGGACCGCAACGGCTTGCGCCCGGGGCGTTACTGGCTGACGCGCGACAATTGGATTGTCGCCGCGTCCGAAGCGGGGGTTTTGGATATTCCCGATTCGGAAATCGCGCGCAAATGGCGCATTCAGCCGGGGAAGATATTGCTTGTGGATTTGGCGCAAAAGCGCGTAGTCGGCGACGGCGAAATAAAAAGCGAACTTTCCTCGGCGCATCCCTACCGCCGATGGCGCGAACAATCGCAAACTGCGCTCGCCGATTTGCCGGATGCGGACGCGGATTCGGTCGACGATGTTTGCGGGATTGCGGGCGAAAAACTTTTGCGCGCGCAGCAAAGTTTCGGCTGCACCGAAGAGGACATTAAATTTATATTGCGCCCGATGGCGGAAAGCGGCGCCGAACCCGTCGGGGCGATGGGCGACGACGCGCCGACCGCGGTTTTGTCGTCGCGCTGCAAGCCGCTCTCTGCCTACTTCCGGCAGGAGTTCGCGCAGGTTACAAATCCGGCGATAGACCCCATCCGCGAGGAATTGGTGATGTCGCTGAAATCGTATCTCGGCGCGCGCCCGAATCTGCTTTCGCCGGGCGAGCCGCCGCGCGGGAAATGTTTGGAGTTGGAGCATCCGGTTTTGCTGCCGGAAGAGTTCGCAAAACTTCGCGCATTAAAGACCGCGCGCGTTTTGGACGCGACATATCCCGCGAACGCGGGCGCCGCCGGTTTGGAATCCGCGCTGGACGATTTGTGCGCGCGCGCTTCGCAGGCGGTGCGCGAGGGCGCGGACATATTAATTGTTTCCGACCGCGCGATGAATGCGGAACGAATCGCCGCGCCGATGCTTTTGGCAATATCCGCGCTGCATCATTATCTTGTGCGCGAAGGCGACCGCGCGCTGGTCGGACTCGTCGCGGAGACGGGGGCGGCGCGCGAAGTTCATGATTTCGCCGTCCTCGCCGGTTTTGGCGCGGAAGCGATATATCCCTATCTCGCGTTTGCGACCGTCGCGCAACTTCGCCCGCGCCCGGACGGCAACGGTGATAACAATACAAACGACAACAGCGAATCTGAAAAAAACGACGCGCGCGCGCGGATGCTTGCCTACCGTCTGGCGGTCGGCAAGGGCGTTCTTAAAGTAATGTCCAAAATGGGCGTTTCCACTTTTCAATCCTACTGCGGCGCGCAGATTTTTGAGGCGGTCGGATTGTCGTCGGCGTTTGTGGAAAAATATTTTTGCAACACGATAACGCAAATAGAAGGCGCCGATTTGGAGGACATCGCGAGCGACGCGCACGAATGGCACGAGACCGCTTTCGGCGGCGGTTACGACCCGCTTTGCGAGAGCGCGCTGGACGCGGGCGGCGATTACGCCTTTCGCATTCGCGGCGAAAAACATCTTTGGACTCCGGAGTCGGTGGCAAAACTGCAGCACGCCGCGCGCGCGAATCGTTTTTCCGATTACGAGGAATACGCGCGCCTGATAAACGACCAAAGCGCGGCGCTGATGACATTGCGCGGAATGCTGGAAATACAAAAAGCGCGCGAGCCAATTCCGATTGCGGAAGTGGAGCCGGCGGCGGATATTGTGCGCAGGTTTTCCACCGGCGCAATGTCCTTCGGCTCCATATCGTGGGAGGCGCACACCACTTTGGCGATTGCGATGAACCGCATCGGCGGCAAATCCAACACCGGCGAAGGCGGCGAAGAAGCGGAACGCTTTTTGCCGATGCGCGGCGGCGATTCCATGCGCTCGGCGATAAAGCAGGTCGCCTCCGGGCGCTTTGGAGTGACCGCGGAATACCTCGCCAATTCCGACATGATGCAAATTAAAATAGCGCAGGGCGCAAAACCCGGCGAGGGCGGGCAACTGCCGGGGCACAAAGTGGACGGCGCAATCGCGCGCGTGCGGCATTCCGTCGCGGGCGTCGGGCTTGTCTCGCCGCCGCCGCATCACGACATATATTCCATTGAGGACATCGCGCAACTGATATACGATTTAAAGTGCGCGAACCCTTCGGGCAAAGTGAGCGTCAAACTCGTTTCGCGCTTTGGCGTCGGCACCGTCGCGGCCGGAGTCGCAAAAGCGAAATCCGACCACATAACAATCGCGGGGCACGACGGCGGCACAGGGGCAAGCCCGATATCCTCCATCAAGCGCGCGGGAACGCCCTGGGAACTCGGGCTTTCGGAAACGCATCAAACTTTGCTTATTAATAATTTGCGCGGGCGCGTCTCGCTGCAGGTGGACGGGCAGATAAAAACCGGGCGCGATGTCATTGTCGGCGCGCTTTTGGGCGCGGACGAATTCGGATTCGCGACTGCGCCGCTGGTCGCGCAGGGATGCATTATGATGCGCAAATGCCATCTGAACACCTGCCCCGTCGGAATCGCGACGCAGGACGAGCGGCTGCGAAAGAAGTTCGCCGGCAAGCCGGAGCATATCGTCAATTACTTTTTCTTTGTCGCCGAAGAAGCGCGGCGGCTGCTCGCGCAAACGGGTTTTCGCACGCTGAACGAAATCATCGGGCGCGCGGATTTGCTTTCGCAGCGCAAAACCGAGTTTCGCAAAGCGGCGAAAATAAACCTCGCGCCGGTTTTGTATGTCCCCGAAGTTCCGCGCGGGAACGCGCGCCACTGCCGCGAGGAACAAAAACACGCGCTCGCCGAAGCGCCCGACCAGCGCTGGCTTTCGCGCGCGCGCGAAGCGATGGAAAACGGCGAAAAGGTTTTAATAGAGGACAAAATAAACAACACCGAGCGCGCGGCGGGGGCGATGGTCTCCAACGAAATCGCGCGCCGTTTCGGACACGCGGGATTGCCGGAGGGGACGGTTACAATCACGCTGCGCGGAGTTTGCGGGCAGAGTTTCGGCGCGTTCGCAAGCGGCGGAATGACAATGACGGCGGAAGGCGAAGCGAACGATTATTTCGGCAAAGGGCTTTCCGGCGGAATCCTCGCCGTGTATCCGCCGCCCTCGCAACGCGAAGACGGCGAAAACATTATCGTCGGCAACACCGCGTTATACGGCGCGATTTGCGGGGAATGTTTCTGCCGGGGCGTCGCCGGCGAACGGTTTGCCGTGCGCAATTCCGGCGCGCACGCCGTCATTGAAGGCGCGGGCGACCACTGCTGCGAATATATGACCGGCGGCACCGTCGTGGTTTTGGGCGCGGTCGGGCGCAACTTTGCCGCGGGAATGAGCGGCGGCGTCGCTTATGTTTTGGACGAAAAAGAAAACTTCGCCGAAAAATGCAATACAAACACGGTGTCGCTCGGCGCAATGACGGACATTGCCGGCGAAGGCCAGCACTTAAAGCGCGCCGACCCCGACATAGTTTGCGATTTGCTGCAAAAGCACTGCCACTACACCGGCAGCCCGAAGGCGAAGGCGATTTTGGCGGATTGGGATAAATGGCGCGATAAATTCGTAAAAGTCCTCCCGCACGAGTATAATCGCGCCTTGGAGGAAATGGCGCGCGCCGCACGGGAGAAAGCAGCATGAACAAAAAGTGGGAATTTTCGCTGATAAAAATCGGCCACGCCGATTTTCGCAATATGCTTGGGTCGTCAAAACCAGAGGCGGGGTTGGTGGCAAAAATTGTCGAGGCCGTGGAATGGTGCGCGTCCAGGGCGGCGAAATCGCACATTCTTGATGTTGTCAGGGGGGCGATGCCCGATGTAGACAAGGCAAACAGCAAGCATGAGCAAGTGGAAATCGGCTGGCTGGGCAACTTTTTTGACAAAGCCAAGAACATCTCCGACAAGGAGATGCAGACCGTGTGGTCCAAAATTTTGGCCGGGGAGTTCAATAACCCCGGCAGTTTTTCGAGGAAAACTGTTGAGATTTTGTCTATGCTGGAAAAAGCCGACGCCGAATGGTTTGAGAATCTGTGCTCTTTTGTTGTTAAAGGGGAAATTTTCATGAACTTCTCTCCCCTGATTTTTGATTATCAGGGAAAAATATACAACGACAATGGGATTTCTTTTGACGCGCTTGATCGCATGGCGCATATGGGGTTGATTACCTCCTCTGGCATCGTGGATTATAGCGCTCAATTTCCCCCTAAGGACATTGTTCGGACATCGTTATTCTGCTATGGGCCTAAACAATTTTCTCTAAGTGTTCCGGCCGGAAAAAAGGAAGTTCCCAAAGGAAAAACTATTTTTACAAAATCGGGAAAAGAACTTGCCCGTGTTTGCACGGTAAAAAACATTCCCGAATTCCCGGATTATTTCATCGCGGAATATAAGAAACGAGGATTTGAGGTTCAACCCGTTAATGCGCCTTAGTTTTCTTCCCCTTGCTGGGGAAGGAAAAATTGCTATTGCGTCATTTTCGGATTTTGATAAATAATTTTGCCGCCGGAAATGTTAAATTCCACGAGGCGGAGGGGCTCGCAGGTGCGGCCTTTTTTGTCTTCGTTGAATTGGCGCACGGCGGCGATGAAGTCGGGGCGCGGGGGGCGAATTCTTGCCCGGGTGATTAACACCGGGGCGATGATGGATGGGCAATTTGGGAGATAATACTGCTCAATCCAATCCACATACCGGCGGATTTGGCGGATGTGGTCGGCGTTCGCCAAAGTTGTTTTCAATTCAATCGGCATAATGTAACGGTGCTGGCCGGCGTAGGAGACCATCACATCTATGCTTTGCATTCCGACTCCGCAGCCGACCTCGTTGCCGAGCCAATCGGGTTTGTGTTCGCCGACGAGCAGGCGCGTTAATTCGTCGCCTTTGCGCCCGAATTGCCCGACGATTTGCGCATGCAAATGCTTTTCAAATTGATGTTTGCCGGCGTATTTATGTTCTATCCTTGGCATCAGGGAAAACGGAGTTTTGTTGCCGGAGTAGGAAAGCGGGGCGCTTTCCGACAACACGAGTATCCGGGATTTGGCGTCAAAGTCCAGCCCGCGTCCGCGGTGATTAATCGGTTGTTGCCCATGCCGTATAAGCCCGCAAAGCCGTTCCTCCTCGTAGGGGGTAATCATAGAGCATCCGCGGTGCGCTCTGAGTTTGCGGTAAATCAAACTCCACAGCATCTGATGCGGGTGTTTGATTTCCCGGATGGAATCCAGAGCATCCCATTCAGTTACGCCTTCGGGGTAAACCTCGCCGGGCTCAAACAGGATGCGAAAGGTCAGCGATTTTCCAAGTTCCGCCAGCAGATGCTGGTTTTTGCCGCCGTTGTCAAGAAAAGCGGCGTCTTCCGTTGCGCGGAAAATGCCGTAAAACCGCCCCTCGTGAAACTTCTTTTTGTTCTCCCTGTTTTGCAACAGGTAGAAAAGAATGCGGTCGCCTTTGCGCACACGGCTGATGTCGGCAATCATTCCGGCGAGCGTGTCCTCCGTTTGCGTGTTGTATGCTGATTCCGCAGCGCCGTTGAAATCAATATGCATTCTGTCCGTCGCGCCGATGCCGGCGAATTGGTGCTGCAGATGCACCGGGAAGGTTTTGTCGCCGACGATGAAGACATGCGCGGTCATTATTTTCCCCTTTTTTGGAAAAGCAGGATGTATTCGTGGCGGAAAATGTAGAAGCCGCCGGTGAAAGCGCGGACGCGCCACAAATGTTCCTTATTGCGCTTGGCGCGGTTGTTTACCATATTTTTTATGATGATGCTTTTGAGCGCGAGCCCGCAGGGGCGGCGCAGCGTTTCTTCCATCAGGCGGAAGGCGAGCGGGACCCATTGGCTTTCGGCGTATTTGTCGCCGATGACGACCGCCAGATAATGGCGGCGGGCGAGCAACCCCGCCAGATTTTCAATCACGTCGCCGAACTGCGCGGCAAAATCCGCGACGGTCGGGGCGTTGCAAAGGTCGTCGGGACGGTCGCTGAATTTAATAATGTCGTGATAGGGCGGATGCAAAACGATTAAATCCACGCCGTCGCGGTTGTGTTTAGCGAGGGCGCGCACAATCTTTTCGCGCGTTTGCGCGGCGCGGCTGTCGCCGGTTACGATTTCGCCGAACACTTTGCCGCCGGGGGCGGCTTCCGCATTAAAGGATTTGCGGGCGACCTCCGCCATTTCCGGCAGCAGTTCCACGCCGAGGGAATTGCGCCCCATTCGTTTCGCTTCTATCATCGTGGTGCCGCTTCCCAAAAAGCCGTCCAGCACGACATCGCCGGCTTTGGTGTAGCGGCGCATTAATTGCCGGGGGATTTGCGGGATAAAGTTGCCGTGGTAGGAACCGTCGTGCTTGCCGGAGTTGTCGCGGTCGCCCAGCACCCACAAACTGTCGGTGAGAATGTCGTCGTATTCGCGCCAGTTTTCCAGCGGCAGGTCGCTTATGCCGCCGCTGATAGTCCTGCGCGGCGGTGGGAGTTGGTCTTTTCGCGCGGGTGTTGCCATGCGCGCATGATACGGCATGACGCGGAGAATTCACCCCGCCGGAAAATGCGCGGCGGGGGACGGTTATGCCGTGAGTTGATTGAGGACGAAGGGGAGGATGCCGTTTTGGGCGTGGTAGTCGGATTCTGTTGGGGTGTCTATGCGGACGGTTAGGGGGGTGGTTTGGGTTTTGCCGTCGGGGCGGGTGATTTTTAGTTGGGCTTTTTGGTTGGGGGTTATTTTTCCGCTGACGCCGGTGATTTCAAAGGTTTCGTCGCCGCGCAGGTTCAGGGATTGGGCGGATTCGCCGTTTTGGAATTGGCAGGGGAGGACGCCCATTCCGACCAGGTTGCTGCGGTGGATGCGCTCGTAACTTTGGGCGACGACGGCGCGCACACCGAGCAGGCGCGCGCCTTTTGCGGCCCAGTCGCGGGAGGAACCTGTGCCGTATTCTTCGCCGGCGAAAACCACGAGCGGGATGTTTTCTTTTTGGTATTTCATCGCGGCTTCGTATATCGGCATTTCTTCGCCGGAGGGCTGATGGACGGTGACGCCGCCTTCGCTGCCGGGCAGCATCAAATTGCGAATGCGGACATTGGCGAAAGTCCCGCGCATCATCACTTCGTGGTTGCCGCGGCGGGAGCCGTAGGAGTTGTAATCGCGCACGGCGACGCCGTTTTCTTTGAGGTATTTCCCCGCGGGCGAGGAGGGTTTTATCGCGCCGGCCGGGCTGATGTGGTCGGTCGTCACCGAATCGCCGAACATTGCGAGCATTCTTGCGCCGCGTATTTCGCCGCCGGATTGTTCCAATGCGAAAAAGGGCGGCTTGCGGATGTATGTGGAATCGTTGCGCCAGTCGTAAAGAGTCCCCTCGCCGCCGTCAATTTCTTCCCAAAGCGCGCCGTTGTTTTTTTCGTTGCCGCCGCCGTTGTAACGGTTGCGGTAGTTTTCCGGGTTGACGGCGTAGTGCATAACTTCGGCGATTTCTTCGTCGGAGGGCCAGAGTTCGCGCAGGTATGCGGGTTTTCCGTTTTTGTCGGTGCCGAGCGGTTCGGTTGCCATGTCAATTCCGATTTTTCCGGCGAGGGCGAAGGCGACGACGAGCGGCGGGCTCATAAGAAAGTTCGCGCGCAAACTTTGATGCACGCGCGCTTCAAAGTTGCGGTTGCCGGAAAGAACGGCGACGCCGATTGCGCCGCTTTCGTTTAATGCTTTTTCGTAATCGGAATCCAAGGGTCCCGAATTGCCGATGCATGTCGTGCAGCCGTAGCCGACATGATTAAAGCCGAGCGATTCCAAATGCGGGAGGAGACCGCTGTTTTTCAGGTAGTCGCTGACGACGCGCGAGCCGGGGGCGAGCGAAGTTTTAACGCGCGCGGGGGGATGCAGTCCCCGCTGTGCCGCTTTTTTTGCGAGCAATCCCGCCGCCAGAATGACGCCGGGGTTGGATGTGTTCGTGCAGGAAGTTATCGCGGCGATAAATATGTCGCCGTCGCCGATGTCTTCGCCGGGTTTTCCGGAGGGGACTCTTTTTTGCATTTCGGATTTTTCTTTTCCGTAGCCGCCTTCGGCGACGGGTTGCGAATGCATTTTTGCGAAAGCGGTTTTGAGCTCCGCCAGTGCAACGCGGTCTTGCGGGCGTTTGGGCCCGGCGACGGAAGGGGCGACTGCGGAAAGATCCAATTCCAAAACGCGGGTGTAATCGCATTGCCCGGCGAGGGGTATTCCCCAGAGGTTTTGCTCTTTGTAATACGCTTCCACCAATTGCAGTTGTTCTTCGCCGCGGCCGGTTGCGCGAAAGTATTCCAATGTTTTTTCGTCCACGGCGAAAAAGCCGGTGGTCGCGCCGTATTCGGGCGCCATATTCGCGATGGTGGCGCGGTCGGGGACGGGCAGCGAGCGCGCGCCTTCGCCGAAGAATTCCACAAATTTGCCGACCACTTTTTCGGCGCGCAGCATTTGCGTGACCGTGAGGACGAGGTCGGTCGCGGTTACGCCCGGCGGGAGCGCTCCGCGCAAATGGACTCCGACGACATCGGGCGCGAGAATGTAGACGGGCTGCCCCAGCATTGCGGCTTCGGCTTCAATTCCGCCGACGCCCCAGCCGACGACGCCGACGCCGTTTATCATCGTCGTGTGCGAATCGGTTCCGACGAGGGTGTCGGGAAAAAACACGCCGTCTTTTTGCATCACGCCGCGCGCGAGGTTTTCCAAATTAACCTGATGCACGATGCCGACGCCGGGCGGGACGACCTTAAAAGCGTCAAAGGCGGAGGCGCCCCATTTGAGAAATTGATACCGTTCGCGGTTGCGCGCGAATTCAATTTCCATATTCAGCCGCATCGCTTCCGGGCTGCCGTAATGGTCTACTTGCACGGAATGGTCGACGACCAAATCCACGGGGACGCGCGGTTCCACGGTTTCGGGGGGACGGTTGTTTTCGGCGGCGGCGTCGCGCATTGCGGCGAGGTCGGCGAGCAGGGGGACTCCGGTGAAATCCTGCAAAACAACGCGCCCGACGACGAAGGGGATTTCGTTTTCGCGTTTGCCCTGCGCTTGCCATCCGGCGAGTTCTTGCAGATGGCGGGGGAGCACGCGCTTGCCGTCGCAGTTTCGCAGGACGGATTCCAGCACGACGCGCAGCGAGGCGGGCAGGCGGGAGATGGGGCCGGCGCCGGCGGCTTCCAGCGCCGGGAGGGAATGGAAGTATCCGCGTTTTTCGCCGCCGATGTTCAGCGGTTTTTTGGTTTCGCCCGCGTTCATAATCGCTCCTTTTTTGCGGTATTATACCGCAGGGACGATGCGCGGCGGCGGACAACTGACGGAAGAGAGCATTCCGCAAAAGCGGCTGGACGATTATTCGCTGCGCTCGCTGCGGGTGTTTTTTGTCGCGGCGGAAAAGATGAGCTTTACCGGCGCGGCGCGGGCGCTTTCGGTTTCGCAGGGCGCGGTGAGCCAGCGCGTGAAGACGCTGGAACGGCAGCTGGGCGCGGCGCTTTTTGAACGCGACAACCGGCGGCAGATTAAACTGACGGACGAGGGGCGGCATCTCTTCCGCGCGCTTTCGGGCGCCTTTGACGCGATGGCGGGGGGGGTGCGCGCCGTTGTCTCGCGCAAAATGCGGCGGCGCGTGGTTCTCGGGGTGCTTTCTTCGCTCGCGCACAAATGGCTGATACCGCGGCTGGGGGAGTTCTACCGCAAATATCCGGAGACGGAGTTGGTCATCCGCGCGGTCAACCACACGGTTTCGCTGGACGGGGACGATGTGGAACTGGGGCTGGTGAATCTGCCGCAGCCGCCGGCGGGGGGGGATTTGTGCTGGCAGCTGCTCTGGCGCGAGAAACTCTTTGCCGTTTGCAGCCCGGACTATTTGCAAAGCGCGCCGCGCCCGCTGGCGAAGCCGGAGGATCTTTCGGCGCACACGCTTTTGCACGACGAGACCGAAGTGGCAAACGAGCGGCGGCTGGACTGGCAAACATGGCTGGACCACTTCGGCGCCGGCGGTCGCGAAGAAGGCGCGCACGATTTGTATTTCACGCAAAGCGACCTCGCGCTGCAGGCGGCCATCGCCGGGCAGGGCGTCGCGCTCGCGCGCGGTTCGCTGGCGAACACCGACATTCGCGACGGGCTGCTGGTGAATCCGCTCGGCGTCGGCGCGCCGGCAAAAACCGCCTGCTATATTTGCGGGCGCAAGGACTCTTGGCGGCTGGATAAAATCGCGGCGCTGCGCGGCTGGC
>JAHRAH010000019.1 GCA_020027345.1 Gammaproteobacteria bacterium
TGCGAACGGTCTCAGCCGTCACCGTCCGCGCGGCTTGCAAAAAAACCGCATTCCAAAAAGGGCGCCCATTTGCCGCCGGCTTCCTCCATATATTTTTTTGCCGCGTTCAGTTTGCGCGCGATTTCGCCCTCGCCGCGCTCGCAGGAGAATTGCTGATAACGCAAAAACAAAAGATAAGTGAGCATCGCGTCGCATTCGCAGTATTCGCGGATTTCCTCGCAGCGCCCTTCGGCGAAAGCGCGCCCGACTTCGGCTCCGCCGATTCCCATTTTTCCGGGCAGCCCGCACAACTTTGCGGTGTCGCCGAGTTTCGCCGCCGCGCGCGGCTGAAACATCGCAAGCGCGTCCATCAAATCCAAATGGCGTTCGCCGTTGTAACGGTTCTGGTATGTGCGGTTGAAGCGAAAGTTCGCGTCGCGGTCGCCGCTGCTCCAATAGAGCGGCGCGCGCACGCCGTGAATCATCGCGCGGTAATTAAGCACGGGCAAATCAAAGCCGCCGCCGTTCCACGAAACCAGCCGCGGCGGCGAAGCCGGATATTCGCGGTAGAGTTTTTCCATTCCGGAAAAAAACTTTTGCAGCGCGCCGCGCTCGTCTTCCCATCCTTCCAGCGAAACGACATTGAGCGCATCGCCTTTTTCCACGACGCAGGAAATGACGACGACGCGCTGCAGCAAAAGCGGCATAAAGTCGGTGTTCTTTTCCTGCCGCCGCAGCCGCTGCGCCATTTCCACGACTTCGGCGGCGGAAAGTTCGGCGGGGAAATCGTAAAGCGCGCGCAACCCTTCGGCGTCCGGCGCCGTTTCTATGTCAAAAGCCAGCGTCGGCGCGGCGTTCATTTGTACGCGCCCGAAGAAAGATAACGGTCGCCGCGGTCGCAAACAATGCAAACTATCACCGCGTTTTCCGTTTCCGCGGCGATTTGCAAAGCCGCCCACATCGCGCCGCCGGAGGATACGCCGGCAAATATCCCTTCCACCGCCGCCATTTTTCGCATCGTCGTTTTTGCGTCCGCTTCCGTTACTTCAATAATGCGGCCGACGCGCGCGCGCTCGTAAAACTTCGGCTGGTATTCTTCGGGCCATTTGCGTATGCCCGCTATCTGCGCGCCCTCCGCCGGATGCACCCCGACGATTTCCACTGCGGGATTCTTTTCTTTAAAAAAACGCGAGCATCCCATTATTGTTCCGGTCGTTCCCATGCTGGAAACAAAATGCGTCAACTTGCCGCCGGTGTCGCGCCATATTTCCGGCGCCGTCGCGCGGTAATGCGAATCCGGATTGTCCGGATTTGCGAACTGGTTTAATATGTGCGCTTCGCCGCGCGCCGCCATCGCTTCGGCCAAATCGCGCGCGCCTTCCATTCCCTCTTCTTTCGTGACCAGAATCAATTCGGCGCCGAAAGCGCGCATCGTGCGCTTGCGTTCTTCGGTTTGGTTTTCCGGCATTATCAAAGTCATTTTGTACCCGCTCGCCGCCGCCGCCATCGCCAGCGCGATGCCGGTGTTGCCGCTGGTCGCTTCCACCAGCCGCTGCCCGGGGCGGATGGTCCCGCGTTCGGCGGCGCGCAGAATCATATTCATCGCCGGGCGGTCTTTGACCGAGCCGGCGGGGTTGTCGCCTTCCATTTTTGCGCAGATGACATTGTTCGCGCCGGCGCCGAGTTTTTGCAGGCGCACCAGCGCGGTTTCGCCGACGCATTCGCCGATGGTTTTTCCGTGCATAATTGCATTATAAACGCCGCGATGACTCCGCTTTACGATTCCGCCGCCATTCGCGCCGCCGAGCGCGCCGCTTTCGCCCGCCGACCCTCGTTTGCGCTGATGCGCGCGGCGGGCAAAGCCCTCGCCGGCGAAGCGCAAAAAATGCTCGCCGGGCGCAAAGCCGTGCGGGTGCTCGCCGCCGCCGGCCCCGGCAACAACGGCGGCGACGCCTTCGTCGCCGCGCGGCTGTTGCAAAAAGCGGGCTGCCGGGTCGCCGTCGCCTTCGCCGGAAGCGAAGCCAAACTCCCGCCCGACGCCGCGCGCGCGCTGCGCGAATGGCGCCAAAGCGGCGGAACCGTCGCCGATGTTTCCGCCGCCGCGCGCGGCAAATACGACCTCGCCATTGACGGCGTCTTCGGCATCGGCATCCGCCGCCCGCCGCAAGGCGAACAACTCGCGCTCATTCGCTTGCTCAACGCCGCGCCCTTTCCGGTTTTGGCGATTGACGCACCCAGCGGAATTGATGTTGACACCGGCGGCGGCGGGGAATGCGTCCGCGCCGAAAGGACGGTTACATTCTTCGCCGAAAAACCCGGACTGCGCACCGGCAAAGGAAAAGCCGCAGCCGGCGTCGTTTCCGTTTGCGGTTTGGGCGGGGGGATGACGGTTGCGCCCTGCGGTTTTTTGTGCGATGACATTCGCGATTTTGGTTTTGCAAGATTGCGGCGGCGAAGCGACGGTCACAAGGGCGATTACGGCACAGTCGCCGTTGTCGGCGGGGCGATGGGAATGACTGGTGCGCTCGCTTTGGCAAGCCGCGCCGCGGTGCGGCTGGGCGCGGGGAAAGTGTTCGCCGTCGCGCTCGCGGAAAACGCGCCCGCTTTTGATTCCGATGCGCCGGAAGTGATGTGGCGGCGCGCGGCGGATTTTTATCGTTCCGGTTCTTTGTTTCCGCCGGTGAGTGTCGTCGCAATCGGCGTCGGTTTGGGTGCCGACGCGGCGGCGAAAAAAACATTTGCGCGCGCGGTAATGCTACCGTCGCCGCTGATTGCGGATGCCGACGCGCTTAATATTCTGGCGGCAAACCCCGCGCTGACAAAAAAGTTCGCCGCGCGAAAAGCGCAAACGGTCATCACCCCGCATCCCGCCGAAGCCGCGCGAATGCTGCAATGCAAAACGGAGGAAGTGCAAAACGACCGGATTAATGCGGCGAAAACCCTGGCGCAAAAAACCAACGCCGAAACCGTTCTCAAAGGCGCGGGGACGGTCATCGCCTCGCCTTCCGGCGAATGGAATATTTGCAATGCCGGCAATCCGGGCTTGGCGCAAGCCGGCGCCGGCGATGTTCTCACGGGAATAATCGCCGCGCTATTGGCGCAAACCGCCGACGCAAATTTTTCCGCCAACGCCGGAGCATATCTGCACGCCGCCGCCGCCGACCAATTGACAAAAGAAACCAACGGCGAAATAGGAATAAACCTGAACAACATAGCAACCGCCGCCGCAAAAATAACAAACCCCGCAATTTAACCCCGCATATTAACCGTCATTCTGTCCCCGTCTCGTTACACCTCTCCAGAGGTGTAACGGTGTCAATAATAGCGGGCGTCCACGCCCGCCCAAATTAGGAGCGGCGGGGACGCCGCTCATGGCGGATGCGTTACAGCTCTGGAGAGTTGTAACGAGACCCGGGAGATCTGTCCGTCATTTCCGCCGCCGCCTACGCGAGGGCGGCGCGGACGCCTTGGGCGTATTCTTTGTCGGCTTGGGCGAAGTGCGCGAGTTGGCGTTCCACTGTTTCTTCGGGGACGCCGCGCATGGAGCGGGCGATGTTGGCGCAAAGGCGCGCGCGCTGTTCTTTGTTCATCAGGCGGAACAAATTCCCCGGCTGTTCGTAATCGTCGTTGCCCTTGCGGTGGTCGTAACGCGCGGCGGCGCCCGTTGTCGCGAGCGGCGGCTCCTGCAGCGGCGGCTTTTCCACGGGGCCGCCGCGGCTGTTCGGTTCGTAGTTTACCGCGCCGCCGCAGTTTTCGGCGCGCATTAAACCGTCGCGGTGGTAACTATGCACGGGGCAGCGCGCGCGGTTGACCGGCAGCTGTTCGTAGTTCACGCCCAGACGGTAACGATGCGCGTCGGCGTAGGAAAAAATGCGAAACTGCAGCATCTTGTCCGGGCTGTGGCCGATTCCGGGGACGATGTTCGCCGGCGAAAAACCCGCCTGCTCCACTTCGGCGAAGTAGTTTTCCGGATTGCGGTTTAATTCCAAAACGCCCATTTCCACGAGCGGGTAATCGCCGTGCGGCCAAACTTTCGTCAGGTCAAAAGGGTTGTAGGGCGTTTTTTCCGCGTCCGCCTCCGGCATTATCTGCGCGCAAAAACGCCACTTCGGAAACTCGCCGCGCTCTATCGCCGCGAACAAATCGCGCTGATGGCTTTCGCGGTCGGCGCCGACTATTTCCGCCGCTTCTTCGTCGGTGTAATGCTCGTGCCCCTGCATCGTTTTGAAGTGAAACTTCGCCCAAAACCGCTCGCCCTTGGCGTTGTGGAAACTGTATGTGTGCGAGCCGTAACCGTTGACATGACGGTAACTGCGCGGCAAGCCGCGGTCGGAGAAAAGTATCGTGACCTGATGCAAACTCTCCGGCGAAAGCGACCAGAAATCCCAAGCCGCCGACATGTCGCGCAGGTTTGTTTGCGGGTCGCGCTTTTGCGTGCGAATGAAATCCGGAAACTTGTAGGGGTCGCGCACGAAAAAGACCGGGGTGTTGTTGCCGACGAGGTCCCAGTTGCCTTCTTCGGTGTAGATTTTGAGCGCGAAGCCGCGCACATCGCGTTCGGCGTCGGCGGCGCCGCGCTCGCCGGCGACCGTGGAAAAGCGCAAAAAGCATTCCGCTTTCGCGCCTTCTTTTGCGAACAACTTCGCCGCGGTGTATTGCGCCATGCTTTTTGTTATCGTCAGCGCGCCGTAGGCGGCGGAACCTTTGGCGTGGACGACGCGCTCGGGAATGCGTTCGCGGTTGAAGTGCGCGTGCTTTTCAAACAACTGCCAATCCTGCACCAGCAACGGCCCGCGCTCGCCGGCGGTGATGCTGTTTTGGTTGTCCGCGACCGGAATGCCGGCGGCGGTGGTCAGAACGGGACGGTCTTCGCTCATGGCTGTTCTCCTTTTTTTGCCGTGGGTTGTCGGGCGCCCATTATAACGCAAAAATGCGGGGACGGTTGCGCGGTTACCGCCGCTTGCGTTTGGCTGCGGGGCGGGGCGGGGCGGGCGCCGTCGCCGCCATCATTTCCTCAATGTCGGCGAGGTGCGCCTTGATAAACGCCCTTGCCTCGTTGGCGGCGACTTGCGGGATTTCCGAATGCGGGTGCCGCGACCTTCTGCCGATGACGCTCAATTTTGCGAGGAAAGCGTCGCGCTTTTCGCTGCGCGCGGCGACTTCGCCCAGGCGTCCGTTGAGCGCGTCGTTGATGTTGTTGATTTGGTCTTTCACCATCGCCAGCGCGCGCCAGCCGGCGTCGGATTCGGCGTCTTTGAGGTCGTCCGGCGCGCCTTCGGCAATCAGTTGTTTCAACCGCGCGAGCGCCTTTGCCGCCTCCGCATGCACGCCGGCGAGGTCGGCGTTTTTGTCCTTGCTCATTTGTTTTCCCGTTTGTTGTTTGTACGCCGCCGCCGGGGGCGTTTCGCCGAAAACCAAAACCGCCTGCGGCATAACCGCCGCCAAAAAGGATTCCTCCACCAGCCGCATGTTCGCCGAATCGGCGCGGCAGCCAAAGCAGGGGCTCAGCGCGTAGGAATGATGCAGCGGGTCGGTTTTGCGCCCGGCTTTGCCGCCGCGCCGGTAGAGCAAATCAATGTCGCTGTCGTCGCGCGCCGTGCCGCGCGCCGCGGAGCCGAAAAGATACAAATCGGTGATTCCCATCGCCGCCAGTTCCGCGCTGTGCGCGCGCGCCGCTTTTCGTATTTGCGCGATTTCCATTTTCGTTTTTCGCCGCTCCTCGCCGCCGGATATTGTAGCACACTATGTCAGGTAAAAGCCGCGGGCTTTGGTTGCGGCGTTGATTTCTTTGCGGCATTCTTCGTCCAACTGTAAACCGGCGGCGGATATGTTTTCTTCCAACTGGGGGAGAGTCGTCGCGCCGATGATGGAGGAGGCGACGAAGGGCTGTTGGATGCTGAACGCGATTGCCATTTGCGCCGGGGACATTCCGCGTTTTTTTGCGATTGCGGCAAACTCCGCCGCCGCCGCTTGCGCGTTTGCGCTTTGGTAGTGCGAATAATACCGCCCGTGAATTGCAAGGCGCGATTTGGGCGGCATTTTTCCGCCGAGGTATTTTCCGCTCAAAACGCCGAAGGCGAGAGGGGAATACGGCAGCAAACTGCAACGCTCGCGAACGGATATTTCCGCCATTCCCGATTCGTAGGAACGGTTGAGAAGATTGTAGGGGTTTTGCACCGATGCAATTTGCGGCAGCCCTTCCTCGCGCGCAAGGCGCAGGAATTCGCAAAGCCCCCATGGCGTTTCGTTGGAAAGCCCGACGGCGCGCACTTTTCCCGCTTTTTGCAAATCCGCCAATGCGGAAAGTGATTTGGCGGGCGGCGTTATTTGCTCGCCGTTTTTGTGCGCGTAAAGCGGGCGACCGAAGTAGTTTGTGTTGCGGTCGGGCCAATGCAGTTGATACAAGTCAATGCATTCCGTCCGCAGCCGGCGCAAACTTTCTTCCGCCGCTTTTGTTATTTGTTTTTTTGCCAGCCGCGAACCGCCGCGCATCCATTCTATTCCGGGCCCGGAAACCTTGCTCGCCAAAACGATGTCGTTGCGCCGCCCGCTTTTTGCCAGCCACGCGCCGATTTGTTTTTCGGTGTCGCCCCATTTTTCGCGCTCCACCGGCGAGGGGTATATTTCCGCGGTGTCAATAAAATTCACGCCGCGCCCGACGGCGCAATCCAACTGCGCGTGCGCTTCCGCTTCGCTGTTTTGCTGCCCGAAGGTCATCGTCCCCAAACAGACGACGCTGACCTTAATCCCGCTCGTTCCGAGTTCGCGCTTTTCCATCGTTTTCAGATTCCCGTTTTTCTGTTGGCAAGGAGAATTATACGAGAGGTCGCGCGCTATCCGCGCCTTTGTGTCCCCGTATTGACGGCAAACGGTGTTTCGCGGCTATTTCGCCGCCGTTTTGCAGCCGCTCCTCTATCATGCGGTGGTATGCGGGGTGGACTTCGCACGACAAATACACGCGCTTCATTTGTTTCGCCCGCACGACTTCGGAGCCGCTGCCGCCGAACAAAACAAAAACCGAATCGCCGGGTTTTGTCGCGGCATTGACCAGCATCTCAAACAGCGGGAGCGGAATCTGGCAGGCGTGAAATGTTTTGTCGCGCGAGACATTTTTAACCAGATTGAATTCAAACCACGAGTACGGCATCCGCCCGCGGTGCCCTTCGGCGACGCGCTGACGAATGCGCCTGTCGCCCGGGTTTTTGTAGGGCTGCGCGACTTGCTCCTTGTAAAAGCGGTTGTTCGCACTTTTGGTGACATGCAAAACCGAACGGTGCGCGGTGGTGAACCGGTTTTTGGCGTGGCCGACATTGGTCGGGTAAACCCAGACATAATCAAAGACGCCCGCCGCCGCGTCGTCCAAAAAGCGCGCGCGCAGATGCGCGTTTTGCTTCGGGTAATTGATGAGAAACATGTTGCCGTCCGGGCGCAGAACGCGCAAACTTTCGCGGGCGAGCGCGATGTAACCGTCCATGTATTCCCCCCACTTGCGCGTGTAAGTCGCGCCCGCATAGTTGATTCCGACGCCGTAATCGGGGTCGCCGTAAATCATGTCCACGCAACCGTCCGGAAGTTCGCGCAGAACCTCCATCACATCGCGCTTGAAAACGCGGCGGGCGAAATGTCCGGGCAGCGTCATTTTTTTGCCAGCCGGTATTCCGCGCATTTTACGAGCCGTATGGAAGTCATCTCCACGCCGTCAAATTCGTAAAGATACATGCGCACGACGCTGACGCCGTCCTGCTCGGCGCGCAAAACATAGCAGCAGTCAATTTTCTTAATGTCGGGCCTAACTTCCTCCTTTATTTTGCGGTAATAAAGATAAGGGGCGAATATTTGGTATACGGCGAATTCTTTGGGGAATTTGTTTTTCCCTTCCATAACCGTCACCCGGCCGTTCACTTCGCTGGTCATGTCAATCTCCACTTGGAGGTTGACGGCGCGAATTTGCATCCCGCTCACGGTGTAGGCAAGGGATTTTTTTGTGCGGTGAGCGCAGTAAACATTGACATTGCCCGCGGGGTTGTCCCCGTAAAGAAAATGACCGAGAACGCCTTGGTTGGAAGCGACCGAAAGAAGATTGCTCTCGCTGGTGTTAATTTCGTTCAACACGCTTTGCCGGTAGGGCCAGCGAACCGCCGCGCTCGGCGGGATGGGTTCAACATCGTGGAATCCCAGGCCGGCGCCCTTGATGAATTGATGCCGCCCCTCGCCCAGATGGACAAGGAAATAATCGCGCCTGTGCATCTCGGGGGACATTACCCCGCGATTGTCCACTTTGGTGACATCAAAAGGGTTGCCAAAGCCAACTTGCCGGGAAATCTCTTTAACTTTGTCGTTGTCAAAGACCATCCCCCCGCGCGCGAGGCAGTCGGCGAGCAGCCGGTCGAGAACTTCCTGTTTTTTGCCCATGGCTCCGGCTATTCTACGGTATCCTCGCGCTCTTTCATCGCTACGCGAGCGCGATTTTGGACGGGGGGATGTCCAGCGTTTCCCCGCAATTGCTGCAAAGAAATTCGTCAAACAGTCCGTCGCCGCTTTCCGTGCGGTTGAAAACCAGTTCGCCGTCAACGGCATCAAAATAATCAAAGGAATCCGACCGCGCCATGAATTCCTTGCCGCCGCAATGCGGGCATTTTTTAACCGGCGTGTGTTCGCTTTCAGGCATTCGCCCGTCCTTTCTTTCGCAGGATTTTTTTGTTTTCCGCCGCCAGAAATTTGCCGAGTTCCCCGCGCACTTTCGGGATGGCGAAATGCGCCATCCGATGGTGGTGCGCGCAAAGCACCGACAAATTCCAAACGCCGTCCTCGCCGCCCTCAAACAGCGGGATAATGTGATGCACTTCAATATACGGTTTGTTGCTCGCGGTCCGGAAAGTGAGCCCGCAGTTGGAGACCATGCATTGATGGCCAAAAGCGTTCTTTGCCTCGCGCACCCAGCCGCGGTCGCGGGCGAAAGTTTCCATCACATACTCGCGCCGCTCCGGGCGCGACTTGAAAACTTCGCCGATTTTTTCGTCGTCCACTTCCCCCGGCAGCAACAACTGTTCGCGGTAGGTATAAGTGCCGCGGTTGTTCACGAAAGAAAGTTTCTTTTCTTTGCGCAGCAACTGCAATTTCTGGCGGATTTTATCGCGCGGAGTGTTGTTTCCCGGATGCATCTTGCGCAATTTGTTACCGCAAAACGCAAACAATTGCGCCATCGTGAAAGTGCGGCTGCCATGCTCCGCGCACAACTCGCGCACGCAAAACAAAACATCGTCTTTCCAGTAGTCGTCTTTTTTCGCCATTTTGCGATTATATCATTTCTCCCTTTTCCCATGCCCCAATTCGGCGAGGGCTTGGGCTATTTCGGGGAGGATGGCGGGGTCGTCCATTGTGGCGGGGGCGGGGGACTCTTCGCCGTTGGCGAGTTTTCGCATTGTTTTGCGGAGGATTTTTCCGCTGCGGGTTTTGGGCAGGCGCTTGACGACGGCGACTTTCTTAAACGCGGCGACCGCGCCGATTTCCTTTCGCACCAGCGCGACAAGTTCTTCGCATATTTCTCCGCCCGCGCGCGCGACGCCGCTGTTTAGCACGACCAAACCCAGCGGCAGTTCGCCTTTGAGTTCGTCTGCGACGCCGAACACCGCCGCCTCGGCGACATCCGGATGACTCGTCAACACTTCCTCCATTTGCCCGGTGGAAAGGCGGTGGGCGGCGACATTGATGACATCGTCTATGCGGCTCATAATATGCACATAACCGTCGGCGTCAATCATTCCCGAATCGCCGGTGAGGTAATACCCTTCGTAACGGCTCAGGTATTCCTCGCGCATGCGCTCGCGCCCGCGCCATATTTCGGGGAAAGTCCCCGGCGGCAGCGGCAGTTTTACCGCCAAGTTTCCGAGTTCGCCCGGCGGGATTGCTTCGCCGTTTTCGCCGAGCGCGCGCAAGTCAAAACCCGGCATCGGCACCGTCGCCGAGCCCGCCTTCACCGGAAAACGCCCGATGCCGAGCGGGTTTGCGGCTATCGCCCATCCGGTTTCGGTCTGCCACCAATGGTCTATCACCGGCACGCGCAAATGTTTTTCCAGCCATTCAATTGTGTCCGGGTCGGAACGCTCGCCGGCGAGAAATTGCGAACGCAGTTTGGAAAGATTGTGTTTGCGCGGGAGCTTTCCTTCGGGGTCTTCCTTTTTTATCGCGCGCAACGCTGTGGGGGCGGTGAACATGGAAACGACTCCGTGCTCTGCCATAACGCGCCAGAAAGCGCCGGCGTCCGGGGTGCCGACGGGCTTGCCTTCGTAGAGGACGGTGGTGTTGCGGTTGAGCAGCGGGGCGTAAACAATATAGGAATGCCCGACGACCCAGCCGATGTCGGACGCCGCCCAATACACTTCGCCGGGGGCGACATCGTAAATGTTTTTCATCGTCCAGAGGAGCGCTGCCGCGTGTCCGCCGTTGTCGCGGACGATTCCTTTGGGCTTTCCGGTCGTGCCGGAAGTGTAGAGAATGTAAAGCGGGTCGGTCGCGGCGACTGCTGCGCATTCGGCTTCGGGCGCTTTCGCCGTCGCTTCGTTCCAATCTTCGTCGCGCCCGGGTGTCATCTCGCCGGGCATTTGTTCGCGGCGGAGAATGATGCAATGCTCCGGTTTGCATTCGGATATTTGCAGCGCTTCGTCCAGCAGTTTTTTGTAGTTGACGATTCGCCCCGGTTCCAGCCCGCAGGAAGAAGCGAGGACGATTTTCGCGCCGGCGTCGTCTATGCGGGCGGCGAGTTCCTTCGCGCCGAATCCGCCGAAGACGACGGAATGCACGGCGCCCAAGCGCGCGCAGGCGAGCATCGCAAAAACCGCCTCCGGCGTCATCGCCATATAAATGACGACGGCGTCGCCCCTGCCGATTCCGCGCTGCGCCAAAGCGCCGGCGAGGCGGGCGGTTTCGGTTTGCAGTTCGGCGTAGGTTACCGTTCGCTGCGCGCCGGCGAGGGGGCTGTCGTAGAGGATTGCCGGCTGTTCGCCGTGCCCCTCGCGGACATGGCGGTCTACGGCGTTTTCGCAGGTGTTCAGTTCGCCGCCGGCAAACCAGCGGTAGAAGGGCGCATCGGAATCGTCCAGCACCGCGCGCCACCGCTTGCGCCAGAGGAGTTTTTCCGCCGCGCGCGCCCAGAAAGTTTCCGCGTCGTCGCGCGCTTCCGCAAAAAGCCGCCGATATTCCGACATGTCCCCGATTGTATATCAACCGCCCGCTTTGACGGTCGCCGGACGCTATCGCAAGCGGCGGCGAGGCGCATCGGCGGCGGTGGGGACTGTGACTGTGCGCACCTGCTAATATGTGCTAAAATGTGCTAATATTAGCAGTTTTTCGGAAAAATAGCCAGTAAAATCAATGATATAAGCAAATTTCACTTTTCTGCTAATATGTGCTAATATCTGCTAAAATTAGCATATAATTGAGCAGAGATGAAAATCCCACAGACACCGCCGTTTTTGGAAGCCGACTTCCGTCAGGACCCTCAGGGGGCGATGAAGGAGGCGGACATGCTGATGCAGGGGGGGAGGATTCGCCCTCCGGACGATTATTTGCATTGGGACGAGATTCGCCATCGTCCGTTGCCGGAGGGCTTTCCCGACCATTTGTCGTATTGGAAATGCCTGAAAATTCTGCGCATTGTCGCCCGGCGGGTGTTGCCGCTTGCCGACCAAAACGGCGAACTTTTTTCTTTCGCGCTCCCCGACGAAGCGCAAAGGGGGTTGATTGAAGCCGATTCCGGCTTGCGCGGTTCTGTGGACTCGCCCGAGCCGCTTTCGCCCGGCTTGCGCGACCGCTGGCTGGTGAAATCGCTGGTGGAGGAAGAGGCGATTCATTCCAGTTTGCTGGAAGGCGCGCCGACGACGCGCGCGCGCGCGAAGGAAATGTTGCGGCAAAAACGCAAGCCGCGCGACGCCGGCGAGCGGATGGTTTTGAACAACTGCCGCGCGATGGAGTTTGTGCGCGAAAACCAAAACAGGCCGCTTTCCGAATCGCTGATATGCGAACTGCATCGCATCATCACCGAAGAAACGCTGAAAAACCCCGCCGATGCCGGGCGCTTTCGCGCGGAGGATTTGGAGGATTTCGGCGTTTTTGACGCAAGCGGGGAAATGCTTTACCGCCCGCCGCTCGTCGGCGAATTGCCGGCGCGGATGCGCGCGGTTTGCGAATTTGCGAACGCCCCCAAGGACGCCCGCCCTTTTGTGCATCCGGTCGTGCGCGCGATTGTTTTGCATTTCCAAATCGGGCACGACCATCCTTTTGCCGACGGCAACGGCAGAACCGCCCGCGCGCTGTTTTACTGGCTGATGTTGAAAAACGGTTACTGGCTGACCGAGCATGTTTCCATTTCCGGCATTCTCCGGCGCGCGCCGGCGAAGTACGCGCGCGCGTACTTGCATTCCGAAAACGACGACGGCGACCTGACCTATTTTATTTTGCATCAGTTGCGCACTTTGAAGCGCGCCATTGACGCCCTGCACGAATATCTGAACGCGCGCGAACGGCAAATCAGCGGGGCGCGGCGCGCGCTGAAAAAATTCGGCGAATGCAACCCGCGCCAATTAATGCTGCTGGAATACGCCCTGAGGCACGCGCGCCGCGGCTACGCCGTGCGCGAACACCGCGACTATCACGGCGTGACAACGCAAACGGCGCGCACGGATTTGACCGGGCTTGCGCGGATGGGGTATTTGGAAATGCGCGTGGAGGGGAAGGCGCATGTTTTTTATCCGACGGAAAAATTGTTTTCGCGCTGACGGGCATCCCGTCATTCCAGCGAAAGCTGGAATCTATGCCATCTTTGGGGTTGCCGGTGAATTTTGGGGTTGCGGTTTCGGCGTGCGGGTTATGGATTCCAGCTTTCGCCGGAATGACGAATTAAATTGCGTTGCCCTTGCCATTGTCCGCGGCGAGCAATTTGCGAATAGGCGAGGGGAGGGCGGTTTGCGGCAAATCTTTTTGCGCAGTCCAGCGCCAGTCGCCGGGGGGTTGTTGTTTTGCGCGGAATATTAAAACTTCCGCCGTTAATTTGTAATGCGTGAATTCGTGGCGCAAAATCAAACGCCGCGGCATTTTGCGCAAGCCGGGCAACAGTTTGCGCCATTGTTTTCGCAGTGTTTCGGCGTCGGCGTTTTCGGGGAGCGACCACAGTCCGCGCCACACTCCTTTTCCTTCGCGTTTTTGCAGCAGTGTTTTTTCGCCGCAAACAATAAGCGCCATTGCGGTTTGCCGCGAGGGTTTGTTTTTGCGCGGGAGTTTTTTCGGATATTCGTTTTCCGCGCCGGTTTTATGCGCGCGGCAATACTTCGCCAGAGGGCAGCGGTTGCAATGCGGATTGGCGCGCAGGCAAACTGTCGCGCCCAAATCCATCAGTCCCTGCGTGTAGGGGCGGATGATTTCGCGCGGCGGCAGAACGGATTCCGCGATGCGCCATAAAACCCTTTCCCCGGCGGCGGAATCCGCCGCTCCGCCGACGGCAAAAAGCCGCGCCAAAACGCGCTTGGCGTTGGCGTCCAGAATCGCGCGCCGCTCGCCGAAAGCGAAAACGGCGATTGCGCCGGCGGTGCTTTTTCCGACGCCGGGCAGCGCGCGCAACGCTTCCCAATCGCGCGGGAAAGCGCCGCGCGCGGCAACGAGTTTTGCGCTTCGGTGCAGATTCGCCGCGCGGCGGTAGTAACCGAGTCCGCTCCATTGCGCCATCACTTCGTCTTCTTCCGCTCGCGCGAGCGCGGCAACAGTCGGAAAGCGCGCGAGAAAATTGCGGTAATACGGAACGACCGCCGCCGCCCGCGTTTGCTGCAGCATAACTTCCGAAAGCCAGATTTTATAAGGGTCGCGCCCTTTTTGCCAGGGCAGATTGCGCCTGCCCTCGCGCTTTTGCCATTCGGCAAGGGCGCGGGCGGCGCGCAAACCGTGCGAACACTCCCCGCGCATTCGCCAATTATAAATCCCCCCAACCGCGTCATTCCCGCACTTCATCAAAAAAGCGGGAATCCAGCAAACATTATCCGCGTCATTCCCGCTTTTTCCCAGAGGCGGGAATCCAGCGAATCAAAAAAAACCGTTATAATCCCCCAATGCCGTCCCCGGAAAACAAGCAACAACCCCGTCTTTGGAAATGGGCGGCGTTCGCTTGCGCGATTGCCGCCATCATCGCCGCCGCCGCCATATTCCGTGACGCTTTCGCCGAATTGCTCGGCTACGCCGCAACGGTAACCGAAACGACCGCCGACCGCGACGGCGCGACGGTTAAAGAAATCTCCGCCCTGTCTCCGGGCGCGCGCTTTTTCCGCGATTTTATGATTGCACTTGCCGCGATTCTCGGAATGGCAATCGCGGGATGGCGCACCTATGTTTTGGACCGTCAATCCAAAACGGCGGCGGCGGCGGTAAAAGTGGAATCCGACCGTCACATAAATGAACGGTTCGCAACCGCGACGGAATTAATGGCGAAAGAAACCAAAAGCGGAAACCCCGCCATCGCCGCCCGCATCGGCGGCATTTATATTATGGAAGAATTGGCAAACAGCAACCCCGCCCGCTTCCTGCGGCAAGCGGTCAT
>JAHRAH010000056.1 GCA_020027345.1 Gammaproteobacteria bacterium
TAAAGTTTTCCGATTCGCCCGTTGTCGCCGCCGCCGACTTTATAACCAACTGTCATTCCCGCTTTCGCGGGAATGACAAGGAAGGCGGGAATGACAGGTTGTTGCTGCGGTAACGGACGCCTTCCACCCCCCCGGCGGGTTGGGCCCCCCAAACCCCGGGGGGGGGGGAGAACGCCCGCAACCGTCAGCAACACCCCGTCATTCCACCCCCTTGTCATTCCCGCGAAAGCGGGAATCCATACTGTCTTTACTTTTCCCGATGAATTGCGGACTGCGGAAGATTTAACTTTTCCGCCGGAATGATGAATCCCCTCACCTTGCAATCCGCAAAGAATGCACTTCCCCGCCAATCTCGTCGCCGACATACAAAGGATGATCGCCGCTTTCGTGCTCGCGCGCAAACCTTTGCAAAAGCGAGCGCACCGCCGCGTCGCCGATGCGCGAAGAGGGCAGGGCGGCGAGCGGATAAAACCCCCCGCGCTTTGCCCGACCGCTTTTCCAGTGCGCGCGGTATACGATGACAGTCCCCCCGCCCTCGCGCGCGTACACCGAATACAAAAACGAAAACCCGCATTCCAATCCCCGCGCGCGCAAAAACTTCCGCAACTCCGCAACGCCTTCCGCGCCGCCGGAAACAAAAGGCAAAGAAAGCCCGCCGCCGTTTTCGCTTTCGCAGAGATACACCGAATCTTCGCGTTCCACAATCGCGCCGACGACTCCGCGCGCGTCCCCCGCCGCTTCCGCCGCCCGCCGTTCCAGCGAAGGGCGAATGTATGCGCCGCGCAAATACCCCAGCGGCGCGCCCTCGCCGGCGCAAAAGCGCAAAACCTCGCCGATTAAAATGCGATGGTCGCCGCAGGGCATTCCCCGTTTTGCCGCGCAGTCAAACCACGCGACAGCCCCCGCCAGCAAAGGCGCGCCGTCTTTTTCCGCGCGCCATTCCGCGCCGTCAAACTTGTCCGCGCTCCGCGTCGCAAACTTCGCCGAAAGTTCCCGCTGCTCCTCGCCGAGAACATTCACCGCAAAACTCTTCGCCGCGCGAAACGCTTTAAAACCAAGCGCGCTGTTCGCGACGCAAACCGAAACCAAAGGCGGGCGCAGCGAAACCGAAGAAAAAGAATTCGCCGTAAATCCGCGCGGACGCCCTTCGCCGTCAAAAGCGGTAACCACGGTAACCCCCGTAATAAAACTCCCAAAAGCCCGCCGCAACGCCGCCGAATCCTTCTCCCCATTTGAAGAGGACTCCTTCTTTAACGGGGACTCTTTAATTCCCCTTCCTATTTTCGGGGGGGGACTCGTTAATGTCCCCCCCCTCTTTGATGGGGACTCTTCATACCCCCCCCCATCTTTGTTGGGGGGGGCGGGGGGGGGAAACCCTCTTAACAAACCCCCCAATAATCTTATTAACTTCCCCCCCCGCCGTAAGCGTCATCAAATGCCGGCGCTTTTTAATAACCCGCGCCTCGCCAAATTTTGCAATCGCCGCCAAAGCCCGCGCCATTTTCGGCGTCGCGTTCGGATCGTCCTCCCCGGCGACAAACAAAACCGGCGAATGAATACCGCGCACAATATCGGCGCAGTCGTCGCATTCTGCAAAAACGCGGTAGGCGGCGAGATAACCGTCATCGTCCGCCGCTTCCAACAAACGCCGCATTTTGCGTTCGGCGGCGACGGTGCCCCTGCCTTCCTCGCGCCATCGCGCCAAAGTGGATTCCAAAACCGCCGCCTTCCCCTCGCGCTCCATCACCGTCGCCCGCGCGCGCACCGCTTTTTTTGCAACGGCGCTGCGGCGGAATACAGCGCCAAAAGCGACAACCCCGCCCGCAAGCGAAGGATGCGCGCGCGCAAGTTCCAGCGCGATGTGCGCGCCCAAAGAATGCCCGACAAGCAGCGCCCGTCCGATTTTTTTCGCCCGCAAAACGCGCGCGACGGCGGCGGCATAATCCCCCAGCGAAGCCGCGCGCGCGCGCAACAACGGCGACCCCCCATGCCCCGGCAAATCCGGAGCGACGATATGAAACCGCCGCGAAAGCGCGCGAATCTGCCCCGCCCAGGCGTCGGCGTTCAGCCCGACCCCATGCAAAAGCACAACCGTCCCCGCGCCAACACTCCCCCCCTCAACAAAAGCCCCCCCCCCCGCAACCCCGCGCGGCAGTTCACAACCCAAAACCAACCCCATCCCCGCATTGTATCGCCAAATCCCCCTTTCCCGCGCGGGCGCGACGCCGAATGGTTGTTGCAAATACGGCGCGCGGGGGGAATACAATAGGCGCGATGCGGGATTGGGTTGAGGAGGCGGGGGCTTTGCGGGGGCGGGGGGAGTCCTTTGCGATGGTGACGGTGGTTGCCGTCGCCGGGTCTTCGCCGCGGAAGGCGGGGGCGAAGATGCTGGTTACGGCCGCGGAATTGTTCGGCAGCGTCGGCGGCGGGCGGCTGGAAGAGGAAGTCATCGCGCGCGCGCGGCGGATGCTTTCGGATTTGCGAATGCCCTCCGCCGCCGTCGGGGTGTTGCCGCTGGCGGCTTCGCTGGGGCAGTGTTGCGGGGGGAAGGTCGCCTTCGCGATTGAACGCGTTTTGCCGCCGGCGGAGATTGCGGTTTTCGGCGCCGGGCATATCGCGCAGGCGC
>JAHRAH010000064.1 GCA_020027345.1 Gammaproteobacteria bacterium
AATGCCCCCCACCATAAAACAAATTAACCCCCCCCCCCATCTCCGATGGGGGGGGCTGGGGGGGGGAAAACCCAAAAAAAAGAAAACCAAAAATGTCCCCCACCATAAAACAAATTAACCCCCCCCCATCTCCGATGGGGGGGGTTGGGGGGGGGAAAACCCCAAATCCCTCCTATTAAAATCCTTCCGCGCTGCAATAAACGCTGCAAAAGCAAAAAACTACCTCCCCCCGCACCTCCCCCCTCTCCCAAAAAAAGGCGAGCTCATAATAGTCGCCGCCGGAAAAGCCGCCGCTGATATGGCAAAAACCGCGCGCGCAAACTATCCGGCAAACGCCAGCATCCGCGGCGTCGCCGTAACCCCGCGCGGACAACAAACCCCGCGCATAAAAAACATAACAATAATGGAAGCGTCGCACCCCTTCCCCGACAAAACAAGCGCGGCGGCGGCGAGGGAAGTGCAAAAAACAGTGCGCTCGGCAAAACGCGGGGACTTTGTTTTGGCGTTAATCTCCGGCGGCGCGTCAAGTTTGCTCGGCGCCCCCGTCCCCGGAATGCACCCGGACGACTACCGCGCATTGCTCGCGCGCCTGATAAACAAAGGCGCCGACATTCGCGAGTTAAACGCCGTCCGCCGAAAAATATCCGCCTGCGCCGGCGGAAGGTTGGCAACAATCTGCAAAGCCCCCGCCCTAGCCCTGATATGCTCCGATGTAGTAAACGGCACCCCCCCCGACATAGCATCCGGCCCCTTCGCCCCGGCCGTCATTCCCGCGAAAGCTGGAATCCACACAATCATAGAAAACCGCATAATAGCCAGCGCAACCCTCTCCCTCGCCGCCGCCGAAAAAGTATTAAAAAAATCCGGCGCAACAGTCATCAACATAGGCGAATGCGCCGGCGAAGCCCGCCAAATGGCAAAGGCCCACGCCAAACAATTCCGCAAACAAGCCGCCAGCAAAAAAACAAAAAAACCGATCGCCTTCCTCTCCGGCGGCGAAGCCACAAGCAAAGCCGGAGGAAAAAACACAAGCGGCGGCGCAAACTGCGAATACGCCCTCGCCTACTTCCTCGCCGACAACAACACCGACTACGCCCTGATAGCATGCGACACCGACGGAACAGACGGCACCGCAAACGCCGCCGGCGCACTCTTTGACGGCAAAGACAAAACCCTCGCCACGAAAAAAAACCTCCCCCCGAAAAAATACCAAACCAACCGCGACTCCGCAACCTTCTTCGCAAAACTAAACGCCCTAATAAAAACCGGCAATACCAAAATAAACACCAACGACTTCCGCACCGTCCTCTTCTTCTGATAGAGAGCGCGTCATTCCCGCACTCCAATTAAAAAGCGGGAATCCAGCAAATTAAAAAACCAAACCATCCCCCCAATTCTCGTTACACCTCTCCAGAGGTGTAACGCCCAAAAAAAAGCGGGCGTCCCCGCCCGCTCAAATTAAAAAGTCATGCCCCCTTCTTGTATTCCCCGATGTGGCACAACTCAATAATCTTGCAGGCAAAAGGGTACCCCGGCACCAGCCGAGTGCCAGATTTCTTAATCCTTTTGCGCAACTCCCCCTCCATTTTCTCGCGTTCATCTTTCGGCGTCGCCTGCCAACGACGACGCGCGCACTCCCAAAACTCGCGGTAATTCTGGCAGCCGCCCATCATTTCCCCGTCAACCACCGGATAAATGTGCGGCGCGCAAAAATGGCACAGTTTGGATGGAAAAACCGCGGAGCCGTTTTTGACCGGCTTTATTTCAGCGGCAATGTCAAAAAACCGCCCGCAGACATCCCAAGAGGCGCTCCGCCCGGCAATGCCGGACAAACCGTTGGCGAGTTGCCACGCCTTCCGGAGTTTGGAAAAACGCTTCCGCGCCTCCTCGTCTATCTTTATTCCGGGAGGAGGGTTCCTGGTCGCTTTCCAAGCGTCGAGGTGTTCGCGCATATCAGCCCACCATTCGGGGCCAAACATACGCTTGCCGTCAACCCCGTGAATCCCTTTCAACTTGGCGTAGAAACCATTATGAAAGTCATCCTTCCATTTCCAATGGTCAATGCCGGCTTCCAAATCGCTCATTTTCAGCGGCGGGCATTTAAATCCCATTTCTTTCCTCCTTGCACGATTTCCGCCGCCAACGCCCCCGCCGACGGTCAGCGAAGATTATACCCCACCCCCGGCAAATCCGGCACTACACCGTCCCGCCCAAACCGTCCCGCGCGGGACACTCGGCACAAGATTACTCCCCTTTCTTGCGGAGTTGTATTTCCCAGAGTCCGTGTTCTTGTCCGCTTCCCGAACGCCAAGTCCCCACAAGAATATCCCCGGGAAATTCGCAAAAAAGCGCTATCCAGCCCTCATCATCCTTATTAACCCCCTGCAACTGAAAAAGGCCGCTGTCGGACAACCTATGCCCTTTGTAGACACCAGTAACGCCGTCCACTTCCCATTCCAAAGAGATAGTGGTAACCTTCTTTCCCTCGGTAATCTTTACCGTGCAGGGCATATTTTCCATAGCATAATCCGGATTGCTATGATGCCCGGTCACAATGCTGTCGTCGTAAATTTCCACCATCGCTTCCTCCTTTTTGGCTTGATGATTTGACGAACCCATGTCGTCCCCCGTCTGAGCGGAAGATTCCAGTGGGCGCAAGAATCCCAAGAGCAAATCGGCTGGAACAGCAAAATTGAGGTTTTCAACCCCTTTTCTGTGTCCAAGCCCCCTGGCTGTGATTCCTATCAGGTTGCCATTCTTGTCAAACAGTCCACCGCCCGACGAACCTTTCGAAATTGCCGCATTTGTTTGAATCCACCGGCGCCCCCGAATTGTCCGCAAGCTTGAAATCACACCCCCAGACAAAGTCAGGTCTACTCCCTGCGGATTGCCAATTGCGTAAACCTCCTCCCCAACAAGCAGGGTATGATAAGGGCGAGGCATCATTTCATCCCCTCCCAATCCGGGAACATCCAACAGGCAAAAATCCTGTTTTTCATCGGCAACACGCACTTTGGCGGGGTCTCCAAGCCCTTTCGCAATCCGGCGCTCTTTGATTGCGAGAAATCCTTTCTCAATGGAGGACTCAACAGAAATATGCATGGCATGTTCCACGACATGATGGTTGGTCATCACAATATCGGGAGCAATTATCACGCCACTACCAACCCCGTTCGGGGTGCGAATGAGAACAATTGATTCCGACACGCGCTTAAATACGCGCTGAGCGATATTTTCGCTTTCAGGCGCTTTGGGTGTATTGACGCTTGTATCAGCGTCAATTAACATGCCTACAGCGTCCTTGTTTCCATATTCCTGTGCCAGCCGTAGAGGCGTTTCTTCCCATTTGTTCACAAGAATGAGTTTCGCCTTGGCATCAATCAAAAATTTTACCACAACGGCGTGTCCCTTTTGTGCGGCTATGTGTAAGGGAGCGTTGCCGTGCAAATCTGTCGCGTTCAAATTCGCCCCGCTGTCAATGAGCGTCCAAGCAACAAGGTAAGCATTAAACGATGCCGCGATATGCAGCGCCGTGGAGCCGTTCGCGTCCGCTAAATTGACATCCGAGCCATGTTTGACAAGCGCGCAAACTGCGGCAGGATGATTGCAACGAGCCGCATAATGCAGCGCGGTCCATCCATCTTTATCCGAATGGTTGACATCACCCCCTTTCTTGACAAGCAACTCAACTTTGTCGGGAGAATCCACCGCCGCCGCCACAGCCAGCGCAGTTTTCCCTTCATTGTCCGCCGCATTCGGGTCCGCTGGCGGCTTGGCGTTAAGCAAATCAGCGGCAATACCGTCGCGGCAGTTATCCACCGCGTGAAACAATGGAGTCCAACCGTCCCCATCCGCCGCGTTCACTTCCGCGCCCTCGGCAAGCAAATCGGCAACCACGCCCCTATGGTCGCCTTTTTTCGCGCCCGCAATGCCGCCCATTGCCGCCAACATCAGCGGCGTCTCGTCATCGGCATTGCGCAAATCCACCGGCTCGCCGCGGCGCAACAACCGCCTCACCGCATCGCGCAGTCCATCCTTTGCCGCCCGATGAAGTTCGGGCAGGTTTTTGTTCTCGTTGTCGTCGTGTCCCATCGTCTTTCCCCCGCACTGATAGATTTTGCCCCGCCAATCTTGCCGACGGTCAGCGGGCGGATTATACGCCAATTCCGGCAAAGTCAACCCCCCGCCGCTGCCCAATTTCGTCATTCCCGCGAAGGCGGGAATCCATAGGGAGCCGGCGAAAAAGGCAAATCCCCGCCTGCGGGAAACAATGACAAAAAGGAAAACTCGTATGGATTCCCGCCTTCGCGGGAATGACGGCAACCGTCCCCACGGTAACGGCATCCTCCATCACTATCCCGCCGCCCGAAAACCCCGGCCTTGACTTTGTCAAAAAATCGTGTATAATGCCCTCGTCTTCCGAGCACTGTTGCCCGCTTGTCGGGCTGTCCGCTCAATATAATACCCTGACCCACCGGGCGGGGGCGACCCTTGCCCCGGGGAAATAGGCGGGACAATACCACAACAGTGCATTGGAAGACCAGCCCGATTTTCCCCGCGGCAGGGAAGGCGGCGCTGATTTTTCCCGCCGCAAAAACGAAAGGCAAAACAATGTACAAATTCCTTCTCATCGCCCCGCTCGCCGCCCTCTGTTTTGCGGCGGGCGCCGCCGAAGCGCAAAGCGCCGAATACGGTTACCAGCGCGAGGAATGCCCCTTTGACGCCCCGCCGGATGCGCTGGTCGTTTGCGGCGGCGTGACCGTCCCCGAAAACCGCCAAAACGAAACCGGCAAAATATATTTGCCGGTCGTGCGGATTATCGGCACGAAAAACCGCGCGGAAACCCCGGCGGTCATTCTCGGCGGCGGCGGCCCCGGCGGCCCGCTGTATCTGCACGAAGAGACCGTGATTGCTAACTGGAATGAATTCCGCAAAAACTTGCTCGGCGAGGGCGGCGAATTGATTTTGCTGGACCCGCGCGGAAGCGGAGAGGCCTCGCCATCGCTTACATGCCCGGATACCGCCGATTTCTATTCCGGCGCTTTGCATATACCATTAACCGTGGAGGAGGAATACGACATTTGGGAAGACATAACGCTGGATTGTTTGCGCCAGTGGAATAGGCGCGTCAATCTTGCGTCCTATACTACGGATGCAACCGTGGATGATATGGAAGCCATCCGCCGTGCTTTGAAAATAAGGCAATGGGATATCATCGGGCTTTCACACGGCACACGGCTGGCGCTGGAATTAATTCGCCGTCATCCAGATGGTGTGCGCGCTGCCATTTTGGATTCGGCCGTTCCCGCTGACGACGAAACCCTGCAGCCGCGGAAACCGGTTGAATCTGTGCTTAACCGCATTAACGAATCCTGCGCGCGCGATGAAAAATGCGAGCGTTACGGCGACTTGCGCGAAAACCTTGACGCCGCGACAAAACGCATCGCTGACAAGACGCCCTCGGTGACGGTGGATTATTTCGGTAATCCGCTTACCGTCGCCTTAACTCCGTCGCGCTTGTACGATATGGTATTGATTGCCATGTATGGTGCGGAAACTTCCCGGCAATTGCCGCGACTTGCCATGGAATTGGCAAAAGGCGAATGGAAATCGCCGAGGGTAACCACCTATGTGAAAAATGCTCTTTTCCAGTTGTGGCTGGACAGAGAAATGGCGTGGACGCTCTTGGATGTCGTCAATTGCGGAGAGCGGTTGTTTGTTGACAGCGGCGAAAGCGACGGGCATATTTTTCCCGGGGCATTTTTTTCCTACGCGGAAGAGCGTGCTCAGCAGTATTGCCGCCGCGTTACCGACATTGTCGGCGAAAATTGGTTTTTTGTCCGCCCTCCGGTTGTCATCGACAAACCGATGATTATCGTCTCCGGTTTATATGATGTCGCAACGCCGCCGGAACACGCGCAAGTCCTCGCCAACCGTCTGCCGAACGCAAAACTGCTAACGCTCCCGATGGCGCACACTCCGCTCCAAAACTCCCCGTGCGCGACGGAGATAACCCGGCGGTTTTTGGAATCCCCAAATGCCCCGCTCTCCGACCATTGCCAGCCCAAACAACTGGCTTTTGAGTAACCCCACCGTCCTCGCCGCCCCGCCCCCGTTCCCGTTACACCACTCCAGCGGTGTAACGGGGCTGACATGGGCGGCGTCTCCGCCGGCCCCAATTTGAGCGCAACGCCCTATCGCTTTCCCGCCAAAGTGTGATAACATAAAACCGTTGGCATGAAAACCAAAAGAAAGGGGGACAGATGCCCAACCTTATAAACATCAATTCGCTTAAAAGGCGATTCCGGAAAGCGGTCATGGGCAATCTCATCCGTAAGGACAAGACCGTGGACCCGATTCGCGCTTCTTTCGCGACGCGGAAAAATCGGATTTACCGTGCCGGTTGCAGCGCGAGTGACAGGAGGAAAGTCCATATCGTGTTGCGGGAAGAAACCTGCGCCCTCATCCGGAAAAAATACCAGAAGCCGATTCAGGACAGCAGCCATACCGCAAACATTCAAACCCTCGCTGACAAAGTCAGCAAGGAATGCGGCCAATTTTTGCGCGGCGGACGCCTCCGCATCGGCGTGGCGCAAAAATACCTGAACCTGAAACTCAAAGGGCTTTGGGTTCTTGACCGTGTGCCGACGCCGCCACATTGCCCTTTTGACGGTGTCGTTCTGAACGACATATTGAAACTCGGGTTGCACGGAAAGAAAACCTGGACCGCGTCCGATTCCATCCCGGAATATCGGCAATGGGTGAAAGCCGCCGAAAAAGAGGCGGGAAAGGGGCGTAATTTGGCGGAGTGGGAACTCGCCGCTTACGATGGCTATCTCCAAGCCCGTAAACGGCGGAAACGATAAGGACGCCTGCCCTGCCTTGCTCGTTACACTGCTCCAGCGGTGTAACGGGGCTGACATGGGCGGCGTCCCCGCCGACCCGAATTTGAGCGGGCGGGGACGCCCGCTTTCGTCAGCCCCGTTACAACTCTGGAGAGTTGTAACGAGACCGTCCGTCATTCCGCCCCTTTCGTCATTCCGGCGAAAGCCGGAATCCATACTCCCGCCGGGGAAAAAGTTCATATTCGCGACGACAACGAAGCGGGCAAGATGGCATAGATTCCGGCTTTCGCCGGAATGACGGGGACGGTCTCGTTACACTGCTCCAACGGTGTAACGAGACCGGAGGGTTGACTTCACGGCGGCAAACGGTTACAATCTTAACCGTCCATCAATCCAACCGAAAGAGGATGCAACAATGATAAAGAAAATCCAAACGGCGAAAAATCCCGCCAAAGCGGAAGGGGCGGCAACGACACAGGCCGCCCTCATCGTTACGCCGGAGCAATTCCACAAGGAGGCAAGCATCGTCCTGAAAGCGATGGGGCAGAAATTGCACGACCATTGGTATGGATATGACAACTACACTTCCGCGTGGGAAGGGCGCAACGACAAAAAAGGCGGTTTTTACTACCGTCTCGCCCATCAGCTGAATCTGACAGTTTACCCGGAGTATTGGAATATTCCGGGGCGGATGGACGCCGTCTTTTACAAAAATCGGTGCCGACACGCCAATCAAAACGAATACTATCAATACGCCGAATTCTTTTCGCTCGTGATTGAGCACGAAAACAATGCGGCGACATCGTGCGAAGAGATGAACAAACTGTCGGTGGTCAACGCGCCGTTAAAAGTTTTGTTTACCTATCCCCGGCAACCGGGGATAGAATGGCAGCCGACTTGCGAGGACTTGCGAAAAAAATACGCCGAGCAATTGGACATCCATGCGGATGTGTACAAGGCGCTCGGCGGCAAGTGCGATTTTCCCGGAAAACAGGAACACATGGCTGTGTTCGGTTACTATGAGGAGAAAGAAAAGCGGTTGCGGTGGGAATATTTCATTTACCGCAAAGGCAAATTCGTTGCATTTCCATAGAATGCTCGTTACACTGCTCCGGCGGTGTAACGGGGTTGGCAGGGGTTCTCCTTTATGCGTCATTCCCGCGCTCTTTCTGAAAGGCGGGAATCCAGCGAATTAAAAAATGTGCGGGAGTAATGTGAATTGATTTGCTGGATTCCCGCCTCTGGAAAAAAGCGGGAATGACGCAGGGGGGGGATTCCCGCCTCCGGGAAAATGCGGGAATGACGCGGGGAGGATTCCCGCCCCCGGAAAAAACGAGAATGACGGTATGGGCGGGGCGGCGGGGGTAGAATGGGGGATATGTCCGCGGTTCTTTGGTCGCCTTCTTTTGCGCGGGTGGGGCGTTCGCAACTTTCGGGGTTTGCGGCGTTTGTCGGGGAGCGGTATGGGGGGCGGTTTGCGGGCGGGGCGGAGGGTTTTGCGGGGATGCATCGGTGGTCGGTGGAAAATCCGCGGGAGTTTTGGCGGGGGGTTTGGGATTTTTGCGGGGTTGTCGGCGAGCCGGGGGGGGAAGTTTTAATCCGCGAAAAGGAAATGCCGGGGGCGGTGTTTTTTCCGGAGGGAAAACTGAACTACGCCGAAAACCTGCTCGCATTCGGCGGCGACGAGACCGCGATAATCGCGCTGCGCGAGACCGGCGAGCGGCAGACGCTAAGCTTCGGTGAATTAAAAAAGCAAACGATGCGACTCGCCGGGTGGATGCGCAAAAACGGCGTTTGCGAAGGCGACCGCGTCGCCGCATATATGCCGAACTGCGCGGAGACGGTGATTGCTATGCTCGCCGCCGCATCGGTCGGCGCGGTGTTTTCTTCGTGTTCAATAGATTTCGGCGCGGAAGGCGTTGTTGACCGCTTCGGGCAGATAACGCCGAAGGTTTTGTTCGCCGCAAGCGGATACACTTACAAGGGAAAGTTTATCAATCGCGCCGAAACTGTCGGCAAAATAGCGCGTGCTTTGCCTTCGCTTGCACAAACGGTTATGCTGCCCTACCCGCCCGGCTGCGATTTTTGCGCGCGGGAAAAAGAAATGACGGAATGGCAAACCGCAATCGACGAAGGCGAAAGCGAAAACAAAAACAATTTCGCGCAAACGGCGTTTAATGCGCCGGCTTTTATTTTGTATTCTTCGGGGACGACCGGCAAACCGAAATGCATCGTTCACGGCGGCGGGGGGACTCTGCTGCAGCATTTGAAAGAACACCGTTTGCATTCGGACATTCGCCCGGGCGGCGTGTTTTTTTATTTTACGACTTGCGGCTGGATGATGTGGAACTGGCTTGTGAGCGGGCTGGCGTCGGGCGCGGCGATTGTTTTATACGAGGGCGACCCTTTTTATCCTTCACCGCTCGCGCTTTGGGATGCGGCGGCGCGCGAAAAGATACATTACTTCGGCGCGTCGGCGAAGTATTTTGACGCGCTGCGCAAAAGCGGATTGCGCCCGGCGGAGGGGCGCGACCTTTCCGAATTGCAAACGGTGTTTTCCACCGGCTCGCCGCTGAGCGCGGATTGTTTTGATTTTGTCTACCGCGATATTAAAAGCGATGTGCAGCTCGCTTCCATTTCCGGGGGGACGGACATTGTTTCGTGTTTTGTTCTCGGCAATCCCTGGCAATCCGTGCGCCGCGGCGAAATACAGGGCGCGGGACTGGGAATGGCGATGGAAGTTTTGGACGAAGACGGGGGGACGACAACAAACGCGCCGGGTGAACTTGTTTGCGCGCGACCCTTCCCCAGTATGCCGCTCGGTTTCTGGCGGGACGAAAGCGGCGAAAAATACCGCAACGCGTATTTTGCGAAATACAAAAACAAATGGCGGCACGGCGACTGGGCGGAAAAAAAAGATTCGGGCGGCTTTGTCATTCACGGCCGTTCGGACGAGACGCTCAATCCCGGCGGAGTGCGCATCGGCACCGCGGAAATATACCGCCCGGCGGAAGCGCTGGAAGAAATCGCCGAAGCGCTCGCAGTCGGTCAACGGCGCGGCGGCGAAGAGCGCATTGTGCTTTTTGTAAAAATGGCGGGCGGGAAAACGCTGGACGAAACCCTGCGCGAAAAAATACGGAATGCGGTGCGGGAGAGCGCGACGCCGCGGCATATTCCGGCAAAGATAATCGCCGTTGCCGACATACCGCGCACTCGTTCGGGGAAAATAAGCGAGAGCGTCGTGCGCGATATTATTCACGGTGTCGCGCCGAAAAACCGCGCGGCATTGGCGAATCCGGAATCGCTTGCATTGTATGAAAATATGCAGGAGTTGGGGGATG
>JAHRAH010000067.1 GCA_020027345.1 Gammaproteobacteria bacterium
TTTGATGGGGAGAGTAACAGAAAGCGGAATACCCCCCCCCCATCTTTGATGGGGGGGGGTTGGGGGGGGGAAACACCGCAGACAGCAACAGCCGCGGGAAAACCCCCCCCCCGCCCCCCCCATCGGAGATGGGGGGGGGGAATAACGGAAAATGGAATACCCCCCCCATCTTTGATGGGGAAAATAACGGAAAGTGGAATACCCCCCCCATCTTTGATGGGGAGAGTAACAGAAAGCGGAATACCCCCCCCCCATCTTTGATGGGGGGGGTTGGGGGGGGGAAACTCCGCTGACAGCAACAGCCGCGGGAATACCCCCCCCCCGCCCCCCCCAACGGGGATGGGGGGGTTGACGGAATATTATCGGAAACAGGGCGCATTTGGCTTATTTTCGTCATTCCGGCGAAAGCCGGAATCCATACGGGCTTTGCCTTTGCTCGTTGTTTTCGCGCGGGGCGGGGATTTGCCTTTTTCGCCGGCTCCGTATGGATTCCTGCTTTCGCAGGAATGACGGTGAACAAAAAAAGAGCCGCCCCGGAGGGCGGCCCCTGGAGGTGATTCACGCCGCTCTCCCTTCCGGCCATTCCCGCGAAAGCGGAAACGGCCGGAAAGGAAACGGCAAACCCCGCAACGGCGGCGATGCGCTTTCGCAATGCCGCCGCCGGCGAGAGGACGAGGGCGTCAGATATTGACTCCCAAGCCGCAGTTTTGCTCCACCGGCGGCTGCGCTTGCGCGTGGCGATACCAGGTGGTGCCGGTGTCATTGGTCTTTGCCGGCGTGTTTGTAGTCTGGCTGCTGGTCATGCACTGCTTCCCATTGCCAGTGGGCCGCGCAGCCGCCACCGGAGCATATTCGCTGAACACCACATCGCCGGAGTTGGCGATGCCGTCGTCAATCTTGCGGTCGACCTCGGCGGCGATATTGCTCGGAATGGAGTTGCCGGTATGCACCTGCAAGCGCGCACTACCGGCAGCGGCGGCACCGCCCGGCGTGGCGTAGTAGGCACCGTCGTGGAAAATCGCCATAATCCCGCCGTAAGTGTTCTGCAGCGAGTTAAAAGCGGAGGGAGTTTCACCCGTTACCGCTGCGCTGTATGTGCATTGCGGGCAACGCAGATAGCCGGCGCCGGTCAGATGCTGAAAAGCAATCGGCGACTCTTTTTGGACGATGATGCCGTTGCCCGCGCCGTTAATCGCCCCCGGGATGTACTGGTTGGCGTAGACATAGTCGCCCGGCAACGCCTGAAAGCGGTCAATGAACGCGAACCACGCCACCTTGATGGAGTTTTGCCGGTCGGCGATGGAGCGCACTTTGGCGTTGTTGATGAGCTCCTGCCCTTTGAGCACGCCGCCGAGCAGCAGCCCGATAATCACCAGCACGATGGCGATTTCCACCAGCGTGACGCCGCGCGCGCGTTTGTTTTTCGTCATTGTCATTGTTTGGGTCCTCTCTGTTTTCGGTTTTGCCCTTACAAGCACTCGGGGGTATTATACACGATTTTGCGAAAAAGTCAACAATTTTCACATTTTTTTTTCGGGGTCGGGGGAGTGTGTTTTTTGTCCTTTTGGGGGGGCGAAAGCGCCGCCCCAGCCGACGATGGCGATTAGAGCAGGGCCACAACCCAGCCGACGACGGCGATGACGATGGCGACAATGAGGGCGGTCCGATGCCGGGCGCGCTCCTGCCGCAAACTTTCGCCGATGGGGTCTATGGAAACTTCAAATTCGGCGCAGAGGGATTCCAACAAGGGGAGGTCGCTGAGGAGTTCGGCGTAGATGGCATCCTGCCGCATTTGGTCTTTTTTGGCGTTTTCGGTTTTTTGCCCCATCGCTTTGGTGAGGGAGAAGAGTTCGGCGTATTTGGGGAAGTGCTTCTGCGCGGCGGGGGCGCCTATTTTTTCCAGGGCTTCGGTTGCTTTGTCCGTTTGCACCGCAAAAACGGCATCCACGACATTATGCCGGGCTTCTTTCAGGCAGAGGGCGGCGGCGGCGAGCAGTTTTTCCGCTTGTTGCGCGTCGCCGTTTTGGTGGGCGGCAAAAGCGTTTACGATGCATTCCCCGGCGCGGCGCATTTCGTCAATTGCCGTCACGAGGTCTTTTTTGTCCACATTTTCGCCGGCTTGCATCCATTCTTTGGCGGCGCTCCACTTCGCGGCAAGTTCGGCAGCTTTGCCGATGAATTCGCCGTCGTTCATTGCCGGGCGCGCGCCTGAATCAGAAGCCGTAGCCGATGCGGGCGAGGCGCTTGCGAACGCGCGCCATGCGTTCGTCTATGTCCTCCCGCATGGAGTGTTGTCTGCCCGGCAACGGGTACGGATACTTGCGGCGCATTTCTTTCAGGACAGCGACTTGTTCGGCGGCTTTCTTCCACCCGGCTTCCTCGCGCTCGGCTTGTTCTTGTTTGCGACGGTCGTTCTCGGTCATTTGTTCTCTCCACTCCCCGGCGAATTGGGGCGGAGACATTGTATCACTGTTTCGGGGCGGAATCACTCATAAAGATAATCGCGGTGCAGGCCCGGGGAATCGCCCTGGTAGCCCTTTTTGTAGAGGTCGCCGTGTTCGCGGAAGATGCCGTGTTCGGGGAAGATGCGGTAGGGCAGTTCGCCGACGACGGGGTCTTCGCCGTCGGCGAGGCAGCGCACTATCGCCCGGGAAATCATCGCCGGCGTAACGAACCCGCGCTCCTGCGCGGCGTCCAGAGAGGGGCGGCAAGCGTCTTTCGGGCGGAAGGCGGCGAGGATGCCGTAACGGTCCTGAACGGCGAAGATTTTGTCTTCCGGGTTCAGCCCCCCGATTTCGCCCATCGAGTCGGAGACATGAATGCCGTGGTCGCCGAAGAAAAAGAGCAGCGCATCGGGGTCGTTCTGGCGGACGAAGGCGACTATTTCCTCCATCAGCGCGGGGACTTCTTCGCTGAGCAGGGCGTATTGTTCGCGGAATTCGGCGAGTTGCTCCTCGCTGCCGTCAAACCATTCCTTGATATGCGTCAGCGCGTGCAGGCGGGCGAAAACGAAGAGGGGGCGTTTGTTCAGGCGCGGGGCGACATCCGCCAGAATGTGCGCCAAGTGCGCCTTCGGCGTCAGGCGCGGGAAAACCGGCAAGCCGAAGGCGCGCACGAGTGCGGCGTTTTTCAACAGGCGGCAGTAGCCGAAAAACCCGGCGGCGAGGGCGGCTTCGGGCAGTTGTTCGGCGCAAAGGGAGTAGGAGGCGAATATGTGGTAGCCGTCCACAAAATCGCCCTGCGTTCTGCCGGTGTAGGCGTTGCGGTTGTAGGCGTGGACGGCGTAACCGTTGGCGCGGAAGATCTGCCAAAGCGGCGAAGGCGCGCGCCCGGAAAAGAGGTCGCGCTCGCGCCCTTCGGCGGCGAGTTTTTTGTAGTAGGCGGGGTCCATCGCCAGCATCCGGCTGAGCGAGGGGATGGTGAGGATGCTGTCGCTGAACGCGTTGCGAAAGACGCGAAAGCCGGCGCCGCGCAAATACTCCTGATGCGGCAGAAAATCCAGCCCCATAATCTTTTGCGTGAGCGATTCCGGGATCATTGACTCCATCGCGAAAAAATACACATTGGGCTTTTGCGCGAAGGGGACGACGCGGATGTTTTCCGATGCGGTCTTGCCCGGCGGCGAGGCGGCGGCGGGGGCGGCGAAGAGCAGCGAGACCGTGCGCGCGCCGGAAGCCGCAAAGAGCAGCGCGCAAAAAACCATCACCCCCGCCCGCCATCCACGCCCGCCTTCGGAAAGCGAGGCAAAAAACTGCCGCGCGACAAACCACGCCACAACCAGCAATCCCGCCGTCACAGTCGCCGGCAATGCCGCAAGTTCGGTGACAAAACACAAATACAGGGAATACAAATTCCCGGCGGCAAGCGCGGCAAGCAGCGATTCGCGGCGCAACAAAAACCCCGCCGCTTGCGGATTCGTCAGCAACACAAAAACCGCCCCCCAAAAGACAAAAACGGCGGCGGCGGAGAGAATGTCCCCCGCCCCGAGCGCGCCGATGAACGCCCACAAACTCGCGGCAACGGCAACGGCGGCAAGCAAGCGCAGGGCGAGTTTGCGCGGCAAAAGCGCGACAACCGCAAGCAGCAACATCTGCGCGGCAAGCCCCATCGCGACCAGCGATGCGGCGGTGATTTTGTCCAAATCGGAAAGCCCGCCGGCGTCGTCGTTGAATGTGGTGAGAAACCAAAAGCCCGACAGCAAAAAAAGAACAGCAGGCGAAACGGGCATAACTTCCGGCGCGAAATTCTATCACGCCGATTTGCTATACCCCCCGCCGCTTGCGGGGGGGGGTCGGAGCAGTCCACGACGACGAAGTCGGCGGGGAATGCTCCGGGGGGGTGGAGGGCGTCCGTTACATCTACGGCAACCGTTATTACAAGGGCGCATTCCACCCCCCCGGAGTTTTGCCGCCCCCACAGGCCGAGGGGGCGGCCAACCTCCGACCCCCCCCCCGCAAGCGGCGGGGGGTAAAGCATTTTGTCAGCCGAATGAAATTTTTGGGTATTGGGTTAGAATGCCATTTTTTTGCGGGGACGAGGCAGGACGATGGAAAAGAACAAAGCGGGCGAGAAGACGAAGGCGCTGCGGGCGGCTTTGGAAAAGATTGAGAAGGCCTACGGGCGCGGCTCGGTGATGCGGATGGGCGATTTTGTTTCCGAGCAAAAGGAAATTTCGGCGGTTTCCACGGGTTCGCTGGGGCTGGACATCGCTCTCGGCATCGGCGGGCTGCCGCGCGGGCGGGTGGTGGAGATTTACGGCCCCGAATCTTCGGGGAAGACGACGATAGCGCTGCAGGTCATCGCCAGCGCGCAAAAGGCGGAGGGGATTGCGGCGTTCATAGACGCGGAACACGCGCTGGACATTTCCTACGCGCAAAAACTGGGCGTGAATGTGGACGACCTGCTGCTCTCGCAGCCGGACAACGGCGAACAGGCGCTGGAAATAGCCGACACGCTGGTGCGCTCGGCGTCCATTGATGTCGTTGTCGTGGATTCGGTGGCGGCGCTCACTCCGCGGGCGGAATTGGAGGGCGAGATGGGGGCGTCGCTGCCGGGCTTGCAGGCGCGGCTGATGAGTCAGGCGCTGCGGAAACTGACGGCGAGCATCAATCAGTCGGGGACTTTGGTGCTGTTCATCAACCAGTTGCGGATGAAAATCGGCGTGATGTTCGGCAATCCGGAGACGACGACGGGGGGCAACGCCTTGAAGTTTTATTCGTCGGTGCGGCTGGACATCCGCCGCGCGGGGGCGATAAAGCGCGGCGACGAGGTAGTCGGCAACGAGACGCGGGTGAAGGTGGTGAAGAACAAAGTGGCGCCGCCGTTCAAGCAGGCGCTTTTTGAGATTTACTACGGCAAGGGCGTTTCGCTGGAGGGCGAGCTGCTGGAACTGGGCGCAAACTACGACTTGGTGCAAAAATCCGGCTCGTGGTACGCCCTCGGCGGCGAGCGCATCGGGCAAGGAAAAGAAAACAGCAAGCAGTGGCTGACCGAACACCCCGAAGCCAAAGAAAAGCTCCACCGCGAAATCCTGCAAAAATCCGGCGTCTCCACCGCCACCGCCACCACCGAAAAACCAACCCCCGCCCCTGCAGCAAAAGCAGCGGAATAACGGTCTGCCATTAACACCAGCTTGCCATTAACAACGGCTTGTCATAACACCGACTTGTCATCAACAACGGCTTGTCATAACACCGACTTGTCATTCCCGCGAAAGCGGGAATCCAGCCCCGGCTGAAAAGGCAAAACCCATCTGGATTCCCGCTTTCGCGGGAATGACAGGTTGCGGGGAATGACAAGTTAAGGGGACTGACAACAGCGGGCGTCCCCGTCCGCTCTAAAATTTCAGGGCGCCAATCCGGAGATATAGGCGGCGAGGGCTTGGATTTCTTCTTTGGTTAGGCGGGCGGCTATGGGCTGCATCACCGGGCTTTCGCGTTCGCCGGAGGCGTAGGCGGCGAGGGCGGCGGCGGCGTATTCGGCGTATTGCCCGGAGAGGACGGGATATTCGGGGGGGATGCCGCCGCCGGACGGTCCGTGACAGGCGGCGCAGGCCGGCAAAGCGCGACGGGCGTCGCCGCCGCGGTAGAGCCGTTCGCCGCTTTTGGCGAGTTCCATATCCGCCGCGCCGCTGATGGCGCGCGGGCGCGACGACAAATACGCCGCCAAATCGGCGATGTCGGAATCGCTCAGCGCCTTCGCCATCGCCGCCATTGCCGGCGCCGCTTTGGGGTTGTCGCGATAGTAGAAAAGTTGCCGCAGCAGGTATTCCTCGTGCTGCCCGGCGAGAATGGGATTCGCGGGGATTTGGCTTGCGCCGCCGACGCCGTGACAGGCGAGACAGGTTTGTCCGTAGAGTTTTTCGCCCGCCGCCGCATCGCCCTCCGCGAAGGCGAAAGCGGAAAAACAAAGCGCGCAAAAAAAGGCGGCGATTCGCATCGCGCCGATTCTACCCCAAATCGTCCGCCGCCGTCACAGTCCCCCCCGCCGCCGTCAGCGACCCACTTTGTGAATGTTGATTTCGCAGCCGCGGTCGGCGAAGTGTTCGCGCAATCGTTGCCACCCGCCGCCGGGCGCGGCGATGACGACTATGTGCCCGCACCCCTCGCAATCCTGCGGCGGCGCGCTTTCCTCCCACAAAATCCAGACATCGGCTTTGCCCGGCGGTTTTTGCGCGCCCGCTTCGGCGATGACAATCGGCGCATCGTCATCACCGTCCCCGTCACCACCGTCCCCCTCGTCCCCGTATTCCCCGGCGAGGGAATGCGGGATAAAACCGTCCGGCTCCGCCGTCCACAAAAAATCGTCCAGCCGTTTTCCTTCTTCGGGCGCGGCGAAAATGCGCGCCGTCCGTCCGCAATCCAAAACGCGCTCTTTCAGAAACCGCAGCAAAAACCGCGAACGGTCGCGCGCGCCGACATAAAAAATCGCGCGCGGGGCGGACACTCAGCCGCGCTCAGCCGCGTTTGTTTTTTGCGCGGCGGCGAAGGTAGTTTGCCAGCAGCGGAACCGGACGCGCGGTCGCACGCTTTTTCGCCGTCCACGCCGTCCCGGCGACATCCAAATGCGCCCATTCGCATTTGCCGCCCTTCCCGTCGCCGCCGCCTTCCACAAAATGCGAAAGAAAACACGCGGCGGTAACCGCCCCGGCGGAGCGCCCGCCGATATTCGCGAGGTCGGCGTAATCGCTCTTCAATTGCTTTTTGTATTTTGCGCCCAGCGGCAGCCGCCAGCAGCGGTCGGAAGATTCCTCGCCCGCCTTTTCCAGTTCCGCAGCCAGCGCCTCGCCGCCGCTGAACATCCCGCTGAAATGCGCGCCCAGCGCGATGACGCAAGCGCCCGTCAGCGTCGCCGCGTCTATCAGCACCTGCGGCGAAAACCGCTTTTGCGCGTAACACAAAGCGTCCGCCAGTATCAGCCGCCCCTCGGCGTCGGTGTTCAAAACTTCCACACTCGCGCCGTTCATTGCGACGACGACATCCCCCGGCTTGACCGCCGCCCCGCCGGGCATATTCTCGCAAGCCGGAATCACCGCAGCAACATTCAGCGGCAAGCGCATCTTCGCGACCGCGCACATCGTCCCGAAGACCGCCGCCGCCCCCGCCATGTCAAACTTCATCTCGTCCATCGCCGCCGCCGGCTTGAGCGAAATCCCGCCGGTGTCAAAGGTAACGCCCTTGCCGACCAGCGCGACATCCGCTTTTCGCCCGCCGTCCCCGCGCTTGCCCGCATAACGCAGGACGATGAGTTGCGCCGGTTTTCTGCTCCCCTGCGCGACGGCAAGCAGCGCCCCCATTTTCAACTTCCGCAGTTGCGCCGGACCCAAAACCTCCGCCCGCAAACCGTCGTATTTTTTCGCCGCGGCCCGGGCGGCGGCGGCGAGAAAGGGAGGATCGCAAACATTCGCCGGCTGCTCCGCCAAATGCCGCGTTTGCATTCCGCCCTCGGCGACCGCCGCCGCCTCGCGCATAGTCCCCGCAAAGGTCTTCGGCGCGACAAAGGCCACATCCGAAAACACCCCCGCCCCGGGGAAGTGTCCCCCCCGCCGGAAACGGTAACCCCCCGCCGCAGCCGCCCACGCCGCCCGCCGCAACAGTCCCCCCGAAAGCGGCGACGGCAAAGCGACCGTCACCGTCCTCCCCTCAGCGTTTTTCGCAACGGCGGCGAAAGCGGCAAAAAAACCATCGTCCTCGCCTTCCGCCCCGCCCTCGCCCATCCCGGCGAGGAAGACGCGCTCGTGCCGGAAGCGGTGCGCATGCAAAACGCAAACCTCGCCCGCCTTCGCCGAAAAGTCCCCCCGCCGCAACACCCGCGCAACAGTCCCCCCCAGCGCGCCGTCAACAGTCCGCGCCGCCGCCGACCACTGCGCCTTGCCCCGCGCGCGCCGCAACGGCAAAACAAGCGCGCCGCTTTTGTGCGCTACAATGTCGCTGATGAGGCGGAACCGTGGCATATTTCTGCGCCGCCGCTCTCCCGACGGCAACGCGCAATGATATACCAGCGCGCCCACATTTCCCAATGCGCGCGCCATTTCGCCCCCGCTTTGGCCGTCGCGCTCCTCGTTTCCTCGCTGATATTTCTCTCGCGCGCGCTCGCCGATGTCGCCGCATCCGCCTGGCCCGCTTCGGCCATCGGGCGGCTGCTCGTCCTGCAAATGATTAAATACGCCCCGCAAATCCTCACGGCATCACTCGCCACCGGAGTCCTCCTCGCCGCCGCGCGCGCCTACCACAACCGCGAAATGGCTGCGTGGTTTTCCGCCGGGCTGGGCGCGCGCAAATTCATCCTCCCGACCGCCGCCTTCGCCGCGCCGGTCTGCCTCGCCGTTTTGACGGCCGCGCTTTGGCTTTCGCCATGGGCCGTGCGCGCAACCGACTCCCTGACCGCTTCGCTGCGCAACGAGTTTGACCCGCAATCGGCCGCGCCGAATCAATTCCGCATTTTGCCCGGCGGCGAATATGTCTACTTCTGGGACAAGGACGCGGCAAGGGTCTTCATCGCCGCCGCCGGCGAAGGCGCCGACTACCACGCCGCCCTCGCCGGCGGCGCGAGCAAGGGCGAAGGCGACGGTCTCCTCCTGCGCGAAGGGCGCGGCTACCGTCTCGCGCCCGGCAAAAACGGCGGCGCGGACTTCTGGGAGGAAATGCGCTTTGACAGTTGGCGGCTTTCCGCACCCCCCGCCGAAGCGCGCACGCGCCGAATCTCGGCGGCGCCCGCCGGCGATTTGCGCTGGAACAACCCCCGCGAGCGCGCCGATTTGGCGAAACGACTGCTGCTGCCGGCAAACGCCTTCTTCCTCGCGCTGCTCGCCCTATTCGCCGCCCACTCCCGCCCGACAATGGGCGCGCGGCAAGGGTTCGGCGTCGGCGTGATGCTCTTCCTGCTGAACCTGAACCTGCTCTACTTCGCCGCCGAACAAATGGAGCGCGAGGGACTCTCCTTCGCCGCCGCCGCCCTCCTCCCCCCCGCCGCCACCTTCGCCGCCGCCGCCCTCCTAAAATCCGGCGCCCGCCGCTAAAAAGACAATGGCGCAAACGGCAACAACGCGAACGGCAACAATGCGAACGGTAACGATGCAACCGATGACGGCGCGGACGATAATTAATACCCCCCGCCGCTTGCGGGGGGGGGTCGGAGTGTGCCGTCCCCATCGGCAGATGGGGACGGCAAACTCCGGGGGGGTGGAGGGAGTGAAGAAAATCAAATTAACCCCCCCTCCAACTTGTTGGGGGGGGCTGGGGGGGGGAAACCCCGCAACATAACCCGCGATGACCCTCTTAAAATACTTCTGGCGGAGAATCGGCGGGACAATCTTCCTCGTCTGGGCGGCCCTCTCAGCGCTGGCGGCCTTCTTTGAATTCCTCC
>JAHRAH010000091.1 GCA_020027345.1 Gammaproteobacteria bacterium
GCGGCGATGGCTATATCCACCGACAAATCCGAAGTGACCAACACCGCCGCAAATTCCGAACCTCCGACGCCCGCGCGGGAGATGCGCTGCGAATATTCCCGGCGGGCGGCATCATAAAAGTGCAAACGCGGATTAAAACCGTCCGCCCTTTCCGCGCCCGCCGATGCTTCGCCGAAAGTATGCGAATAGGAAAAACTGCCGCCAAAGTCCCCGCTTTCCTCGTCATATTCCGCTTCCACAAACACCCCGCCGCCGGGCGACAAACGCAAACCATAACGAAAACCCTCGTCGTCCTTGTCCCCGCGCTCGCCTTCCCATCGGTAATATCCCCCGCGCAAAGCAGCCCATTCCAAACCCGGCGCGCGCAAATACAAATCGGCGTCAAAACCCTCGCGCGTGTAATAAAAACCGTCCGCCTGTTGTTTGCCGTCGGTTACCCGCCAGTAACGGTTTGCCGAAAGTTCGCCGTATTTGTTTTTCCATTCCGCACCGAACGACCACCGCCAAAAACCCCCCGCATTTTCATCGCGTTCATAATCCAAAAATGCATTCGCGCCCAGCAACGACTCTCCTTTAACAACGCGCCAGAATAAACCCGCATTCCCCCCGCGCGCATTTTCCTCCCCGGCATACCCGTGCAAGTGCCAGCCGATAACATCGTCCCCCCGCTCGCGCAACCCGCCGATGGCGTCAATCGCAAACTGCCCCTTGCGCCCGCCAAGCGAAGTCTGAAAATCCACCCGCGCCTTTTTGACAAAGCCAAACCGCGAAACCGCCGCATCGCCGACAGCCAACCCCGCCCGCTTTTCCAACGCCCCCAGCAACCCCCGAATTTCCGCCCGCTTCCACTCCCCCAATGTGTCATTCCCGCGAAAGCGGGAATCCAGCACAACGCGCGCGCCGCGATGAATTGCGGACTCGGCAAGAACGGCGGGGGGCGTCTGGATTCCCGCTTTCGCGGGAATGACAGGGGAGGCGGGAATGACGGGAGACGCCGGAGTGACGGGGTGGGCGGGAGTGACGGGGGACGAAGAGTCGCCCTTAGCGCCGAGGGCGAGAAAGATTAGCGCGCCAGCGGCGAGCGCCAACCTCCCACACTTTTTAACTTTCGCGCATAAGTCATTGTTTTTCCGGCGAAAACGGGGGGGGGGGGGGGGGGGTTAAAACTTGCGCCGCCTTGCCGCCGAAAACGGCGGAGCGGTTGTTGCGAAAGAGTCCCCTGTTGCTCATAATTTTTCCCCCGCCGCCAAAGGCGACGGCGGGGGGATAATATCACAATTTCCGAAAATGTCAACTTTTTTTTTCGCCCCCCCCATTGCGTCATTCCCGCACTCTTTTAAAAGGCGGGAATCCAGCGAATTAAAAACTCCGCCGTAATCAACGCAATTTAATTTGCTGGATTCCCGCCTCTGGAAAAAAGCGGGAATGACGCGGGGAGGGGCCGGCTGTCATTCCATCCCCCCGTTGTTCCACCTCCCCGTCATTCCAGCGAAAGCTGGAATCCATAACCCGTTTGCCGAAACCGCAGAATTCCCGCCCGCCCCGACGCCCGGGGAAAAGGAATGTCCGTATGGATTCCAGCTTTCGCTGGAATGATGGGGGTGGGGAATTTGCTGGATTCCCGCCTCTGGGGAAATGCGGGAATGACGCGGGAGGGGGAATGACGGGGGGGGGTTGCGGGGGTTAGCGGGTTTTTCCTTGGGACCAGTATTGGCGGGATTGCATTTCTATTAGGCGGCTGACGGTTCGGCCGGATTCGCCGCCCTCGCCTTTTCCGTAGAGTTCCTGCGGGGGCGCGGCGGCGGCGGCGATTAGTTTGATGCGGTGGTCGTAGAGAATGTCTATCAGCCATGTAAAGCGGCGCGCGGCTTCGGCGGTTTGCGGCGAATCCAAAAGCGGGACGCCGGAGAGAATCAACATCGGAAAGCGGTCGGACAAACTCAGATAGTCCTCCTTGCCGCGCGGCTTCGCGCACAGTTCCTCAAAGGAAAACCACGCGATTCCCGGCGCGCGGGCGACTGCCGCTATTTCGCGCCCGCCCGTTTTCACGAACGGCGGCAATGCGATTCCGCATGCGGTTTTATCAAACAAGCGGCGCAATTGTTTTTCGGTTTTGTCGTTTTGCGGATGCAAAAAAAAGCGCCCGCCGCTTCCGAAGTGGCGCATTCGGTAATCGGCTTCGCCGTCCAGATGCGCGATCTTAAAGCGCCGCTTTATCAATTCAATCGCGGGGAGGAAACGGTCGCGCGCCAGCCCGTTGGGATACAGCCCGTCGGGGTGGTAGTTGGAAGTGAGAACAAAGCGCACTTCGCGCGCGAGCAGTTCTTCCAAAAGCCGCCCGAGTATCACCGCGTCGGCGATGTCGGATATGTGGAATTCGTCAAAGCATATCAGCGCGCTTTTTTCGGCGACGGCGGCGGCTATGCTTTCCAGCGCGCTGGGTGTTCCCTCGCGCTTTTTCATTTCGGAATGAAAGCGCTGCATAAAGCGGTGGAAATGCACGCGCATTTTTTTTTCCGCCGGCAGGTGCAGGAAAAAGCCGTCCATCAGAAAGCTCTTGCCGCGCCCGACTCCGCCGTGGAAATACAAACTCTTCGCGCCTTCTTCGCGGCGCTGGTCCATTCCGAGAAAACGGCGCCAGTCGCTGCGTATCGCGCTTTTTCGCGGCGGGCGGGCGATGTCGTCGGACAAATCCTGCAGCAATCGCACAGCATTTTCCTGCGCGGCGTCGGGGAGCAAAACGCCGCGGCGGATTAAATCGCGGTGCCAGTTGAGGACGCTTTCTTCGCCGAGCAGGCAGAAACCGTCGGCGGTTGCCGCAGCCGCCGCCGGTTTTTCTTTTTCGGGTTTTATTTGCGCCGCCACTGTTAATAATGCGCCGGGAAACGCGGGGTTTTTTCTTTGCGCCGTTTTGTTTTCCGGCGCGGGGAAAAATCAGATGTGGATTGCGCGACCGTCCACCGCCAGCGCCGCTTCGCGGAATACTTCGCTGAGCGTCGGATGCGCGTGGCAGGTGCGCGCGATGTCCTCGCTCGCCGCGGCCATTTCCATCGCCAACACTCCCTCGGCGATTAAATCGGAGGCGCCGGGGCCGATGATGTGCGCGCCGACTATGCGGTCGCTTTCTTCGTCGGCGAGGATTTTGACCATTCCGTCTGTCTCGCCCAGCCCGCGCGCGCGCCCGTTTGCGGCGAAGGGAAAGGAACCCTTGCGGTATTTCGCGCCGGAATCCTTTAATTCTTTTTCGGTTTTTCCGACCCACGCGATTTCGGGATGCGTGTATATCACCCACGGTATTGTTTCGTAGGCGACTTCGGGTTTTTGCCCGGCGATGAGTTCGGCGACCATCGCGCCCTCTTCTTCGGCTTTGTGCGCGAGCATCGGGCCGCGCACGACATCGCCGACTGCGTAAATGTTTTCGCGCCCGGCGCGGCAGTGTTCGTCAACAGTTATAAAACCGCGCTCGGTTTGTATTCCGGCGGCTTCCAGATTCAAACCCTCGGTGTAGGGCGCGCGCCCGACTGCGACTATGAGTTTGTCAAAGGCGTCCTTTTGCTTTTTGCCGCCGCATTCCCATTCCACGGAAACCTTTTTGCCGGAAACCTTTGCGGCGGTAACCGCGGAACTGAGCTCAATTTGCAGTCCCTGCTTTTGGAATATTTTCGCGGCGGTTTTTGCGATGTCGGCGTCGGCCGCCGGCAGAAAATCGGGGAGCGCTTCCAGTATGCGCACTTCGCTGCCGAGTCGCCGCCAGACGCTGCCGAGTTCCAGGCCGATGACTCCGGCGCCGACTATGCCGAGTTTTTTTGGCGGCTCTTCAAATTCCAGCGCGCCGATATTGTCCACGATGCGCTTGCCGTCCAGCGGCGCCGGGGGTATTTGCCGCGAGACGGAACCTGTGGCGAGTATCAGGTTTTTGCATCGGACGGTTTGCTTTCCGCCGATTTGCACTTCGCAAACATCGCCGATGGAAACAATGGAGGCGGCGCCGGAAAGCGCGGCGACTTTGTTTTTTTTGAACAGTCCGCCGATGCCGCCGACGAGGGTGTCCACTATTTTTTGCTTGCGCTTTTGCATCGCGGCGACATCCACGGCGACCTTGCCGACGATGACGCCGTGTTCGGCGAAGTGTTCGCGCGCGCGCACGGCGTTGTAGGAGGATTCCAAAAGCGCCTTGGAGGGAATGCAGCCGACATTGAGGCAGGTGCCGCCGTAGACGGTTTCGCCTTTTTTGTTTTTCCATTTGTCGGCGCAGGCGGTTTTGAGCCCGAGCTGCGCGGCGCGGATGGCGGCGACATACCCGCCGGGGCCGCCGCCGACGACCAGCACATCGTATATTTCGTCGCTCATCGCTTTGCGTCCTTTCCGGGTTTGTTAAACATCCAGCAGCATTCGCGCCGGGTCTTCCAGCGCTTCTTTTACCGCGACCAAAAACAAAACCGCCTCGCGCCCGTCTATGATGCGGTGGTCGTAGGAAAGCGCGAGATAATTAATCGGGCGAATTACCACTTCGCCGTTTTCCGCGACCGGGCGCGGGCGCGTCGCATGCACTCCCAAAATCGCGCTTTGCGGGGGGTTTATTATCGGAGTGGAAAGCATGGAACCGAAAACGCCGCCGTTGGTTATGGAGAAAGTCCCCCCGGTGATTTCGTCCAATGTCAGCGCGCCTTTTTGCGCGCGCGCGCCGAAATCGGATATTTGCGATTCAATCGCAGCCATCGCGAGCGCGTCGGCGTTGCGCACAATCGGCACGACCAATCCGCGCGGCGTCCCCACGGCGACGCCGACATCGTAATATTCGTGATAGACAATGTCGCCATCGTCCACCGCGGCGTTGATGACGGGGTAGCGCTTCAACCCGGCGACCGCCGCCTTGACAAAAAACGACATAAAGCCGAGTTTGACGCCGTGCCGCTGCAGAAAGGATTCTTTGTGCGCGGCGCGCAAATCCATAACCGCCTGCATATTCACTTCGTTAAAAGTGGTGAGCGCGGCGGTTTCGCGCTGCGACTGCAAAAGCCGTTCGGCAATTCGCGCGCGCAGTTTGCTCATCGGCGCGCGTTGTTCGGACCTGCCGGCGGACGCGGTTAACACATCCAGTTTTGTAATGCGCCCGGCTTTTCCGCTGCCGGCGACTTTCGCCAAATCCACGCCTTTTTCCGCGGCGATTTTTTTTGCCGAAGGCGCGGCGGTTGTTTGCAACGACTGTTTCGCCGATGCAACAACAGTTGCGGGTTTGGATTCTTTTTTGCTTTCCGCCGCCGCCGACTGTTGTTGTTGCGCGGGCGCGGCGACAGTTGCCGTTTCGTCAATGAGCGCGAGCAGGTCGCGGCTGTGGACGGTCTCCCCCGCTTGTTTGCGGATTTCGGCGAGCGTGCCGCCGCAGGGCGCGGGGACATCCAGCACGATTTTGTCCGTCTCCACGGCGACGAGCGTTTCGCCGTCCTGCACGGCCTCGCCCTTTTTCTTTTGCCAGTCCAGCAACACCCCCTCGGAAACCGATTCGGAAAACTCCGGAACTTTGACTTCAATCATCTGCTTTTCCTTTCAGGCGACGACGGATTTGATGTCCAGCGCCGCGTCTATGACTTCCCGCTGCTGCTTTTTGTGAATGTCCGCGCGCCCCGCCGCCGGCGCCGCCGAGGAAGGGCGCAGCGCGTAAGTGAGAACTTGCCCGGAGCGCAAATGCCGCCGCAAATAATGCTGAATGCGGTGCCACGCGCCCTGGTTTCCCGGCTCTTCCTGACACCAGACAATCTGCTTTGCGTTCGCGTATTTGCCGGTTTGTTTTTTGATGTAATCGTGCGGGAAGGGATACAACTGTTCCACGCGAATTATCGCCGCGTTTTCCTGTTTGCGCTCGCGGCGGGCGGCGCGGAGCTCGTAATATATTTTGCCGGAGCAAAAAACAATGCGCTTCACCTTCGCCGGCTTAATCGCGGAATCGGTCTCGCCGATGACGGGCGCGAAATGCCCGCTTTCCAAATCCTTAAGCGAAGCCGTCGCCTCCGGATGCCGCAGCAAACTCTTCGGCGTGATGACAACCAGCGGCATTCGTATCGGACGGTTCATCTGCCGCCGCAGCAAATGATATATCTGCGCCGGCCCGCTGGGAACGCAAACTTGCAAATTGTATTCCGCGCACAGTTGCAAATACCGTTCCAAGCGCGCCGAGGAATGTTCGGGCCCCTGCCCCTCGTAACCGTGCGGCAAAAGCATAACCAGCCCGCACATCCGCCCCCACTTCACCTGCCCGGAAGCGATAAACTGGTCTATGACAACCTGCGCGCCGTTTGCGAAATCGCCAAACTGCGCCTCCCAAATAACCAGCCGCCCCGGTTCGGTCGTGGAATAACCGTATTCAAAACCCAAAACCGCCTCTTCCGAAAGAATGGAATCAATGACGAGAAAGTCGCCCTGCTTTTTTGCGAGATTGCGCAGGGGGACATAGTTGCCGCCGTCGCGCCGGTCGCGTTTTTGGTCGTGCCAGACCGAATGGCGGTGGGAGAAAGTCCCCCTGCCGCAGTCCTGCCCGGAAAGGCGCACATTTTTTCCTTCGGCGAGAATCGTCGCGTAGGCGAGGTTTTCCGCCATTCCCCAATCCAGCGGGCGCTTGCCTTCCGCCATTTCGCGGCGCATTGCGGCGATGCGCTTTAATTGCGAATGCGGAGTGAACGACGGCGGAAACTCCGAAAGTTTTTTTCCCAGCACGCGCAGTTGCGAAACAGTCGGCGCTTTTTTGTCGCGCCAGTCCCACGCGAGCTTTCCGCCGGGTTTGAATTGCTCCCACTTAACGAACGCGCTTTTTTTCGCGGGGACTGCGTCGTCGTTGACCGGCTTTTTCTGTTCAAGTTTTTTGCGAAAGGCCGCCGCCATTTCTTTAATTTGCGCTTCGCTTGCGGTGCCTTCGGCGGCGATCTTTTTTCCGTAGACCGCCGCCGAGCCCGGATGCTTCGCGACTTTCTGATACATCAGCGGCTGCGTCATCAGCGGCTCGTCCTGTTCGTTGTGTCCGTGACGGCGAAAGCAAACCAAATCCACGACGACATCCGCGCCGAACTTCTGCCGGAAAGCAAACGCCGTCTCCACTGCGAAAGCGGCGCCCTCTATGTCGTCGCAGTGCGCGTGAAAAATGGGCGCCTCCACCATCTTCGCCGCGTCGGTGCAAAAGAAAGTGGAACGCGCGTCGTCCGGCGTGGAAGTCGTAAATCCGATTTGATTGTTTACGACTATATGCACGGTGCCGCCGGTTTTGAATCCGCGCGCCTGCGAAAAATTAAAGCCCTCCATAACGACGCCCTGCCCCGCAAATGCCGCGTCGCCGTGAATCAACACCGGCAAAACAATCTTGCGCGCAGTGTCCCCGCGCCTGTCCTGCCGCGCGCGCACGGAACCTTCCACGACGGGATTGACTATCTCCAAATGCGAAGGATTAAACGCAAGCGCAAGATGCATTTCGCCTTTCGGCGTTTTGATAGTCCCCGAAAATCCCATATGGTATTTGACATCGCCCGATGCGCCGGTGAGATCCTGCTTTCCCTCAAACTCCAAAAACAAATCGCCGGGCTGTTTGCCGAGCGTGTTTATCAAAACATTCAACCGCCCGCGGTGCGCCATCCCGACGACCGTCTCCAAAACGCCGTCGTCCCCCGCCGCGCGCAAAAGCGAATCCAGCATAGGAATGAGCGTGTCGCCGCCTTCCAGCGAAAAGCGTTTTTGCCCGGGGAATTTAGTGTGCAAAAACCGCTCCAAAGTTTCCGCGGCGATGACGCGTTCCAACAGCCGCAGTTTTTTCGCCGCGCTTGCTTGCGGGCGCGCGCCTTCAAACTTCCGCCGCAGCCAGCCGCGCTGTTCGTGGTTGTTGACATGCATAAACTCCAACGCGACGGAGCCGCAATATGTCGCCCGCAGTTTTTCGTGCAGTTCGCCGACAGTCGCGCGCGCCATTCCTTCAATGTCGGTAACGACCGCGCGCCGCATATCGTCCGCCGAAAAGCCGTAGGTTTCCGGGGCGAGCGCGCCGTCTTCGCTGTTGTCGTAAAGCGGATTGATCGCCGCGTAACGCGCCCCCTGCGCGCGGTATTGCGTGACCATCCGGTCGGCCATCCTCTGCGTTTCGTCCGCGCCCTCGGCGGCGAGGGCAAGGCGCGGCAGCGAAGCCCGTTCGGCGACGGCCTCGGCGAGAGCGCGATGATCCACTTCGCCGTCAGCGGGCGCAAGCCCGGCGAAGTACGCCCCCCATTCCTTGCCGACCAATTCCGGCGAGGTTTTGTGGAGTTCGTACATCTCCTCCACAAACGGCGCGTTGCCGCCAAAGAGCGCGCCCTCTTCCTTGAATTTGCTGTAAATGCTCATCCCTGCCTTCGTCTTCCCCAAGAGTCCCCCCCCAAAAATCCGCCGCCATTATACACCACCCCCCGTCATTCCCCCGTCATTCCCACCCCCGTCATTCCCCTCCCCCCGTCATTCCTGCGAAAGCAGGAATCCATACCATCCCGCGAAAACCGCAGAATCCCCGAAACTCAGCGAAAAAGGCAAACCCCGAATGGATTCCCGCTTTCGCGGGAATGACGGGGGGTGGGAATGACAGGGGGTTGTTTTTAATTTGCTGGATTCCCGCCTCTGGGAAAAGTGCGGGAATGACGCGGGGTGGGGATAGTTAAAACTGCCGGACAAATTTTAATTCGGCGCGGGTGCGGGAGTGGTTGCCGATTTG
>JAHRAH010000093.1 GCA_020027345.1 Gammaproteobacteria bacterium
AAGCCGGTTTTGACGCGGCGGCGGCCGAAACCCTGACCCTGCAAACCCTGCGCGGCGCCGCACTAATGGCGGAAAAATCCGGCAAAACCCCCCGCCAATTGCGCGAAGCCGTGGCCGTCCCCGGCGGAACCACCGAACGCGCCATCCAAACCCTAAACTCCCGCGACTTCAAAAAAACCGTCCAAAAAGCCATAACCGCCGCAAAAACCCGAGCCCAAGAACTCTCCCAAAACTAACCCCCCAAACAATTGCGTCATTCCCGCACTCCCGTTAAAAAGCGGGAATCCAGCAAATTAAAAACCTGCCGAAATAACGCAATTTAATTCGCTGGATTCCCGCCTCTGGAAAAAATGCGGGAATGACGCGGGTGTGGCGGGAATGATGCATTATATTGTTTATAATTTGCGGTTATGCGGACGGGGGGCGTTTGGCTTGCGGTTTTGGTTTTGGCTTTGGCGGGGGCGCCGGCGCGGGGGGCGGACATTCGCGCTACCAGCGGGGAGTGGCGGCCGGTGGAGATATTCGTGGAACCCTTCGGCAGCGGGGGGTTTGCGGAGATTGTCGCCGCCGACCTTAATCGCAGCGGCGACTTTCGGGCGACGATGCGCGAGAAATCCTCTTTCGGGCGCACCGGCGAAAAAGATTATGCGGCGGTGCGCGCGCGGGGAGGGGAGTATCTGCTCTCCGGGCGGGTGACCGAGCGCGGCGAGGGCGGGGGGGTTGTCACCTTCCGGCTTGCGGACGCCGTGACGAACGAAAAACTGGGCGCGTACAATTTAAATTTTTCGGCGGACGCGCGCCGCCTCGCCGCGCACAGCGTCGGCAACTGGATAGTGGAGAAGGTGGCGAAGAAGGCGGGGGTGTTTCACACGAAGGCGGCGTACATTTTGCGGCGGGGGGACGGCGTGAACGAATTGAAGATTGCGGATTACGACGGGCACAACGCGCAGGTGGTGCTGACGACGCAAAACCGGCTGATATCGCCGGCGTGGTCGCCGGACGGCAACGCGCTTTTGTATGTTTCGTTTGAGCGGCGCAAGCCGGTGGTGTATTGGCAGTCGCTGCTGACGGGGCAGCGGCGGGTGGTGGCGAACTTCAAGGGCAGCAACAGCGCGCCGGCGATGTCGCCGGACGGGCGGACTGTTGCGGCGGCGCTGACTGTGCATGGGGGCGTTCAACAGGTGTATTTGCTGACGGAGAACGCGCGGCGGCGGTTGCGCGAATCGGGGGGGATAGACACGGAGCCGGATTTTTCGCCGGACGGCGGACGGCTGTTGCTGACTTCGGACGAGGCGGGGACGCCGCAGATTTACGAGTTTGACTTGGAAGAGAGCAAGGCGCGGCGGCTGACCTACGGCGCTCCATACGCGGCGAGCGCGCGCTATTCGGGCGACGGCGCGGCGATGACATACATTGTGCGCGACGGCGCCGGGCAGCATATCGCGCTGATGGATTTGGCGAGCGGGGCTTCGGCGCTGCTGACGGGGGCGGGCAGCGCGGATTCGCCCAGTTTTTCGGCGAACGACGCGATGGTAATGTTTGTTGACGAAAATCGCGCGAATCGCTTGCATACGGTTTCGGTTAATGGTAAAATACGCGGCAACTCCGATATTGCGGAGCGGGGAACGGTGATTGATCCTGTGTGGGGTCCGTTGTCGTCCGATTGGTTCTGACCGGCGCGCGCGACGGGAAGGGAAAAATGAAAAGGGACATTCCGATGAAAAGCAAAAACATTTACGGTCGCGGAGCGGCGCTGGCGCTGGTTGCCGCCGCCCTGGCTTTTTCCGGCTGCGCGCAGAAGCCGCAACTTTCGGGGAAGATTGTGGACGAGGAACCGGCGGAGAGCGGCGCGGTTTCTTCGGGCTCGGCGGCTTCGGCGGGCGATGTCGGCTTTGTCAAGCCGGCGGGGGCTGTCGCGGACGAGCGCAACGCCGAGGGGCTGTTGCAGCGGCGGGCGGTGTATTTTGAATACGACAAGTCGCTGGTCGGCGGCGAGTATCTCTCCATGATTGAGGCGCACGCCGATTTTCTGCTGCGGCATCCGGACAAGGGCGCGCTGCTGGAAGGGCACGCCGACAACCGCGGCAGCAACGAATACAACCTCGCGCTGGGGCAGCGCCGCGCCGACGCCGTGCGCGACATTATGCTTTCGCGCGGCGTTTCGGAGAGTCAGTTGGAATCGCTGAGTTTCGGCGAGGAACGCCCCCGCGCGCTGGGCAACACCGAAGCGTCGTGGGCGGAAAACCGCCGGGTTGACATTCGCTACCGCGACGAGTAACCGCCGCCGCGCCCTTTCTTTTTTGGCGCGCGGCGCGGCGGGCGCGCGACCGTCGCCGCCTTTGCGGTTGCGGCTGAGTTTGCGGCGGGGCGCGCTTTTTTTGGAGTGATGATAATGCGCGCGATTGCGCCGGCGCTGTCGGCGGCGGTTTTTGCCTTTTCGCTTTTTGCGGCGGGGGACGCCGGGGCGCAGTTGTTTTCGGACAAGGAAGCGCGCGCGCAGTTGCAGCAGCAGCGCGAGCAGCTCAAACAGTTGGCGAACCACATCGTGGAAATGCGCAAGCAAAACAACGCGCTGACGCAGGAGCTCGCGCGCATCGTGCAGCGCCTGCAAAAAGCCGAAGCCGACATGCGCGCGCTGCGCGGGGCGATGGAAGAACTGCGCGAAGCCGGGCGGCAAAACGGCGAGCGCGAAAAACTGCTCGCCGCGATGCAAAAACAAATCGGCGCGGTGAAGAAGGAACTCGCCGAAGTGCGCGGCGGCGTCGCCGACCTCGGCAAGAATATCGCGGAAATGTCGGAGTTTGTCTCGCTGCCGCCGGAGCAGCAGCTGTATGATTCCGCCTTTTCCGAGTTTCAGAGCAAGCGTTATCAGTCGGCGCTGGACGGCTTTCGCCGTGTGCAGAAGTTTTATCCGCACGGCAAGTTTCACGCCAACGCCGGCTATTGGATAGGGAATTCGCTGCTGGCGGTGAAAGATTTTGAAGGCGTCATCGCCAATTCGCACGCGCTCATCGCGCAGCACGGCGAGAGCGACAAAGCGCCGGACGCGCTGCTGCTGATGGCGCGCGCCTACGCCGGGCTGGGCAAAAAACGCGAGGCGGAAAAAATTCTGCGGCGGATAGTTTCCGAATACGCCACTTCGCTGGCGGCGGACAAAGCGCGCCAGCAACTGGCGCCGTAACCTTGCGGCAATGCGCGGCGCGCTGCGACTGACCGGCGGCGAATGGCGCGGGCGCAAGCTGCCGCCGCCGCTTTCGCCGCAAACCCGCCCCAGCACGGGGCGCGTGCGCGAGGCGCTTTTTTCCCGGCTCGGCGGGGTGGAGGGCTTGCGCTGTTTGGACCTCTTCGCCGGCAGCGGCGCGCTGGGTTTGGAAGCGCTCTCGCGCGGCGCCGCCGAAGTTGTGCTGATAGAACGCAACCGTCCGGCGGCTGCAAGAATCCGCCGCGCCGCCGAATTGATGCTGAACGGCAACGATAACCCCCCCCCCATCAAAGATGGGGGGGGGGTAGACAGTTATCGGAAAGAAATACCCTCCCCCCATCTTTGATGGGGGGGGTTGGGGGGGGGACTCTTCAATCCGTAACCGTCCGCGCCGGTTGCGCTTATCGTTTTTTATCGCGCCCGCCAACGCGCGGCGGCGGCTTTGATTTGATATTTTTGGATCCGCCGTTTTCCGCTTGCGGCGGGCGGCAGTGGGAGAAATTAATGACGGCGGTGTTGCCGCATCTCGCCGCGGGCGGTTCGGCGTATTTGGAAAGCGGCCGCCGCATAGTCCCCCGTCCGCCGTGGACGGAGATTGCCGCGCGCCGCGCCGGCGGTGTTTTCTGGCATTTGTGGAAGGCGGAACAATGAGCCGCGCGGTCATTCCCGGCACATTTGACCCGGTGACGCTCGGGCACGAAGCGTTGATACGGCGCGCGGCGAAGATTTTTGACGAGATTGTCGTCGGCGTCGCCGAGGGCGTGCATAAGCAATTGATATTTTCCTCGGCCGAGCGCGTCGCGCTGGCGCGGGAATCGCTCGCCGGCTGCGGCAATGTGCGCGTCGTCGCCTTTCGCGGCTTGCTCGCCGATTTTGTGCGCGCGGAAAAGTGCCGGGTGATATTGCGCGGCTTGCGCGCGGTCTCCGATTTTGAATTTGAATCGCAGTTGTTTCACATCAACCGCAAGTTGGACCCTGGCGTGGAGACGCTTTTTATGCCGCCCGACAGCGAATACATACATTTGTCCTCCACCGTCGTGCGCGAGATAGCGCAGTTGGGCGGCGACGCGCAAAAGTTTGTCTCGCCGCATGTCGCCCGCGCGCTCGCGGAAAAACTGCGGCGGCAACCGTAAGCGGCGATGGCTTTGAAGATCACCGACGAATGCATTAATTGCGATGTGTGCGAGCCCGCCTGCCCGAACCGCGCAATCACAATGGGCGCGGAATATTACGAAATCAACCCCGACCGCTGCACCGAATGCGTCGGCCATTTTGACGAGCCGCAATGCGCCGCCCTCTGCCCGGTCGCCTGCATCCCCAAAGACGAATCCCGCCCCGAAACCCGCGAACAACTCCTCGCAAAATACCGCCGCCTGCAGGAAATAAACTGACCGTCTTCGGAAACGGTTGCGGTCTCGTTACAACTTTATTTAATTAGGGGCGGCGGGGACGCCGCCCATGTATGCTCCGTTACAACTCTGGAGAGTTGTAACGAGGGCGTTCGTTGTTAATGAGTTCGGTTGTTGTTAATGAGGGCGGCTTTTATTAATTAGACCGTTTGTTATTTTTGGAAAAGTATTACCGTCCAGACGGTTGCGGCGGCTATTATGGCGAAGAGGACGGCGGCGGAGGCGGCGTCTTTTGCTTTTGCCGCCAGCGGGTGACGGTTGCGCTGGCGGCCTTCGCTTGTCCAGTCGGCGGCGGCTTCTACGGCCGTGTTCAGCAGTTCCGCGACGAGGACGAGCAGCAGCGAAAAAATCATCAGCGCCCGTTCGCCGCCGGAAACATCGGCCCAAAACGCCGCCGGCACAAGCAAAACGACAATGCAAACTTCCTGCCGGAAAGCCGTCTCCGTGCGCCAAGCCCCCAACACCCCGCAAGCCGAAGCCCGCGCCGCCCGCCAAATCCGCCGCCCCGAAAAAAAACCTTTTTTGCCGGGGGGGGGTTCCGCCGCTTTGTTGTCGTTGTTGTTCTTTGCCATATTCTTATTTTAAGCGGGAATCTTTTTCTTTCCGTTGTCATTCCCGCGAAAGCGGGAATCCATACGGGCTTTGCTTTTTTTCGTTATTCCTGCGCGGGCGGTAATTGATTTGTTTTTCCCGGCGTCGTATGGATTCCCGCTTTCGCGGGAATGACAGGGGGGTTAGTTTTGCGCGCGCGAGAGGCGTTTGGGCATTGCGAAAACTATGTGTTCTTCGGCGCCGGGGAGTTCGCGCACATTTGCGTTCAACCGCGCGCGCAGCCATTGCAGCAGTTCGCGCACCAGATTTTCCGGCGCCGAGGCGCCGGCCGTAACGCCGACATTGCGCGCGCCTTTCAGCCACTGTTCGTCCACATCTTCGGCGCCGTCAATCAGATACGCGCGCGCGCCGCAAAGTTCGGCGACTTCGCGCAGCCGGTTGGAATTGGAACTCGTGCGCGAGCCGATGACCAAAACCACATCGCATTCCGCCGCCATTTTCTTGACCGCGTCCTGCCGGTTTTGCGTCGCGTAACAAATGTCGGCGCGGCGCGGCGCGCGGATTTGCGGAAAGCGCGCGCGCAACTGCGCCGTCAGTTTCGCCGTGTCGTCCACCGAAAGCGTCGTTTGCGTGACAAACGCCAGCCGCGCGGGATTTTGCACTTGCAGTTTCGCGGCGTCGTCCGCTGTTTCCACCAGATGCACTCCGTCTTCGGCCTGCCCGAGCGTGCCTTCCACTTCCGGATGCCCGCGGTGTCCTATCATCACCACTTCGCAACCCTCGGCGCGCAGCCGCGCGACTTCGGCGTGCACTTTTGTGACCAGCGGGCAGGTGGCGTCTATCACATCCAGCCCGCGCGCTTTTGCGGCGGCGCGCACCTTTTGCGAAACGCCGTGGGCGGAAAACACCAGCACCGCCCCCGCGGGCGCGTCGGCGGGGTCTTCAATAAATATCACTCCCCGGCGGCGGAAGTCCTCTACCACCGCGCGGTTGTGGACGATTTCGTGGCGCACATACACCGGCGCCCCGCATTTCGCGAGGACGCTTTCCACGATGGCGATGGCGCGTTCCACCCCCGCGCAAAACCCGCGGGGGTTTGCCAGCCGAATCTCCCCGGACATTTTTTAATTTTACTCCGACATTGTCATTCCCGCGAAAGCGGGAATCCATACTCCCGCCGGGGCAAAGGGGAATCCCCGCGGCGGCAGCGGAGCGGGAAAGATGGTATGGATTCCCGCTTTCGCGGGAATGACGGTTAGTTTTTTTATAATGGCGGGATGGACAAGGGGATGATGGCGCTGATTTGGCAGGCGAGCCCGGCGGCGCAGGGGGTGTTGCTTGTGCTGCTCGTTTTGCTGTATCTGACGCTTTGGTACATATTCCGCAAGCGGCTGGCGCTGCGCCGTTACGAAGAGGATTGCCGCGCCTTTGAGGAAGATTTTTGGAGCGGCGGCAATGTCGGCGACCTGCTCGGGCGCGTGCAGGCGGGCGAATACGGCGAACACGGCATCGCGCAAATCTTCCGCGCCGGGCAAACCGAATTCGCCAAAGCGCGCGAAGCCGGCGCCGGCAAAACCGAACTCGTCATAGAAGGCACCCGCCGCGCGATGCAGGCGGCGATCCAGCACGAAGAAACGCACCTCAACCGGTATATGCTTTTTCTGGCGACGGTCTCCGGCATCAGCCCCTACATCGGATTGCTGGGGACGGTCTGGGGGATTATCAACGCCTTTCAGTCCCTCGCCAAAACTTCGCAGGCGACTGTCGCCCTCGTCGCCCCCGGCATCGCCGAAGCGCTTGTGGCGACGGCGATGGGGCTGCTGGCGGCAATCCCCGCGCTCGTCGCCTACAACTATTACACCGGCCGTCTGGACCGTCTGCTCGTGCGCTTTGACAATTTCGCCAACCACTACCTCAACATACTCCATCGGAATCTCTGAAATGCGAAAGCGCAAGCCGCCGATTAGCAGCATCAATGTCGTCCCCTATTTGGATGTGTTGCTGGTGCTGCTCGTGATTTTTATGATTACGGCGCCGCTTTTTCATCAGGGCGTTGTGGATTTGCCGTCGGTCGGCGAGGCCGATGTGCCGCCGCCGCGGGGCGGGGCGATTGAGATTTTTTACAAGCACGGCGCGCGCCCCTACGCGCTTTCCGACCGCGAAACCGGCGACAACTTTGAAAACATGGACGAGGAGACACTGCTGCGGCGGGTGGCGGAAAGCATCGTTTTGCGCCCCGACGCGCCCGTCGTTTTGGCGGCGGAAAAGTCCCTCACGCACGGCGAGGTGATGTTGCTGGTCGGCAAACTGCGCGTTGCCGGAGTAAAGCATCTCGGCTTTCCCGTCCGCACCGGCGACGATTCTTAGCGCCTTGCCGCCGTCCGCAAGCGAAAGGGAGCCGGGCAAATGGCTCGCCGCTGCGCAGGCGGCGATGGTTTTTGTTTTGACGGCGGCGATGATGGCGTTCGGTTCCGCGTCGTGGAGTCAATCTTCGCCGCCGCCGCTGATAGAGCGGATTTCGCTGCTGCCGATGGAGGCGCAAGTCCCCCCGCCGGAGCCCGAACCCGAACCGAAACCGGAACCAAAGCCGAAGCCGGTCGTGCAAAAAAAACCGGTGAAACCGGCCGAGCCGGAAAAGCCCGACATCGCGTTGAAAAAGAAAAAGCGCGAGGAAGAGCGCAAGAAAAAAGAAGCCGAAAAAAAACGCAAGGCGGAAGAAAAACGCAAGCGCGAACTCGCCGAGAAAAAACGGCGCAAGAAAGAGCGCGAACAAAAACTCGCCGAAGAAAAACGCAAAAAGCGCGAACAGGAACGGCAGGCGCGCGAGAAAGAACGGCTCGCGCAGCAGCGGGCGAAGGAGCTGCAGCAAGCGCGCGGGCGCGAACTCGCAAAAATCAGCCAACTCTACGAAAGCCGCATCCGCGGGCGAATAGAAACGCAGCACTCCCATCCGCCGAGCGTCCCGCGCGACGCCGACATAGAAGTGGTCGTCGTCTTCCGTCTCGCCCCGCACGGGCGCCTCGCCGAACTGGACGGCTTGCCCCGGATTGAAGAATCCAGCGGCAACGACGAATACGACGAAAGCGTCCTCCGCGCGATTTTGGAAGCGACGCCTTTTCCCTTCCCGCTGGAGCCCGAACTGATAAGCCGCTTTTCCGTAATCACCCTCCGGATGACGCCGGAGCCGGAATAATTAACATACCCCCCCCCCATCTCCGATGGGGGGGGTTGGGGGGGGGAAAACCACAAATCCCGCCGACGCAAATTTCCCCCCCCCTCACCCCCCCCATCAAAGATGGGGGGGGGTAATCCACCCCCCCGGAGTTTGCCGTCCCCATCTGGCGATGAGGACGGCAAACTCCGACCCCCCCCCGCAAGCGGCGGGGGGTATATGTTAATGAAAAAAATGTTGACATTGGAAAAAATGCTGGTATAATGAGCGGCTATGATTCGGCTTTCGGGGGTTGTACTGGCGGAATACAAACACGCGGCGGTCGCGCTGACGGCGATCTACGGCGTCGGGCGCGCGCGGGCGCGGCTGATTTGCGCGGCGGCGGGCATAGAAGCCGGCGCCAAAATCGGCGGTTTGGACGAAGGCAAAGTGGAAGCGCTCCGCCGCGAAATCTCCAAGCATGTCGTGGAAGGCGACCTGCGCCGCGAAAACTCAATGAACATCAAGCGCCTCATAGACCTGGGCTGCTACCGCGGCATTCGCCACCGGCAAGGGTTGCCCGTGCGCGGACAGCGCACCCGCACAAACGCCCGCACCCGCAAGGGTCCGCGGCGCATTCGCGTCGTGCGCAAATAACCGTGGCGACTTCCCGCCGCAAGGAAAAGCGCGTCATCGCCCGCGCGGTCGTCCACATCACGGCGACCTTTAATAACACGATTGTCACCTTCGCCGACGCGCAGGGGAATGTCATCGCTTGGGCGACGACTGGCTCTTCCGGTTTCAAAGGCGCGCGCAAGGGGACTCCTTATGCGGCGCAGATGACGGCGGAGACGGCCGCCCGGCGCGCGCAGGAAATGGGTGTGCAGGAAATTGATGTGCGCGTGCGCGGCGTCGGTTCCGGGCGCGATTCTTCCATACGCGCGCTGAACGGCTGCGGCTTTCGCATCGTTTCGCTGCGCGATGTTACGCCGATGCCGCACAACGGCTGCCGCGCCCCGAAGCGGCGGCGGGTGTAAGGCGGGGACTATGGCGCGCTACACCGGCCCCAAATGCAAACTCTCGCGCCGCGAGGGCAGCGACCTTATGCTGAAAAGCGGGGTGAAACCGCTGGAAGGCAAATGCCGCAAATCCGCCCCCGGCGGCAGCCGGCGCAGCGGCGGCGGCGGGCGCAAGATGGACTATCTGGAACACCTGCGCGAGAAGCAGAAGGTTCGCCGCATCTACGGCGTTTTGGAAAAGCAGTTTCGCAACTACTACCGCCGCGCCGACAAAATGCGCGGCGCGACCGGCGTCAACCTTTTGCAGTTGCTGGAATCGCGGCTGGATAACTTGGTGTATCGGATGGGTTTTTCCCTGACGCGGGCGCAGGCGCGGCAGTTTGTTTCGCACCGGCTGGTCACGGTAAACGGCGCGCCGGTCAACATACCCTCGGCGCTGGTCACTGTCGGGCAGACGGTTGCGCTGAGCGAGCGCGGGCGCAAACTCTCCGTCGTCAAGGACGCGCTGGAACTCGCTTTGCGCCGGCAGCCCGAGTGGCTGGATGTTGACACCGAGAATTTCAGCGGTGTTTACCGCGAGTTGCCGCACCCGGAGGCGGCGGCGCAGGACATCAACCCGAATTTGATTGTGGAGTTTTATTCCAAATGAGGAAACGAGGAAAAGCGGATGACGCCGATTAAACCGCAGGTAACAAACATGCGCTCGCTGGGGCCTTTTCACTCCCGCATCACGCTCGGTCCGCTGGACCGCGGCTTCGGGCATACGCTGGGCAACGCCCTGCGGCGGGTGATGATGTCCTGCATACACGGCTTTGCCGCGACCGAAGTGAAGATAGAGGGCGTCGTGCACGAATACGAGCGCATCCCCGGAATGCGCGAGGACATCATCTCAATGCTGCTCAACCTCAAAAATGTCGCCTTCAAACTGCAGGACTCGGCGCGCGAAACGGCGACGCTCTCCTGCGAAGGACCCTGCACGGTGACGGCGGCGGACATAGTCGGCACGCCAAATCTGGAAGCCGTCAACCGCGATTTGGAACTCGCGCATCTGGCCGAGGGCGGCAAACTGGATATGGAAATAGTCGTGGAAGCGGGCGTCGGTTATCAGCCGGCGGCGGCGCGCGAAGAGGCGAAACCGTTCGGCGTCATCTCGCTGGACGCATCGTTCAGCCCGGTGCGGCGCGTCAGTTTTCAAGTCGGCGCCGCGCGTTTGCAAAACCGCGTGGACTTGGACCAACTAATGCTGGAAATAGAAACCAACGGCGCTTTTGAATGCGACTATCTGCTCGCGCGCGCTTCCGGGATTCTGGCGGAACAATTTCAGGCGCTCGCCGGCATCGGCGAGGATTTGCCGATGATGGATATGGGGCGCATCCCCGAAACGCGGGCGAATCCTTTCTGCTCCGAACACATAGAAAACCTGGGGCTGACCGTGCGCTCGCAAAACTGCCTGCGGCAGGAAAGCATACGCTTCGTCGGCGAACTCGTGCAAAAATCGGAAAAGGCGCTGCTCTCCACCCCCCATCTGGGGCGCAAGTCGCTGACGGAAATCAAAGCCGCGCTGGAATCGCGCGGGCTGGCGCTGGGGATGTCGCTCCCCAACTGGCGCCCGCCGCGTTAACCCCCCGCGCGGAAAACCGGAAAGAGAAATGCGTCACCGTTACGGCCGCCGCAAACTGAACATCACCGACAAGGGGCACCGGCGCGCGCTAATGCGCAATCTCGGCAACGCCCTGTTGCGCCACGAACAAATCAAAACGACGGTCGCGCGCGCCAAAGAACTGCGCCGCTTTTTGGAACCGCTGATAACGCTCGGCAAAAAACCGACCCTCGCAAACCGCCGCATCGCCTTCGCGAAATTGCGCGACCGCGACAGCGTCGGCAAACTCTTCGGCATTCTGGCGCTGCGCTGCAAAGACCGCCCCGGCGGGTATTTGCGCGTGCTTAAGTGCGGCTACCGCAACGGCGATTCGGCGCCGATGGCGCTGGTGCAGTTGTCGGACATCGCCCTCCCCGATGAGGACAAGCCGGCGGACGCCCCCGCGCCGCCCGCCGCCTCCGCCTGAAATGCCTGCGGCGCGCGCACTGCTCGCGGCGCTTTTTTGCCTTCCGCTTCTCGCCGCCGCCGCCTGCGGCAAAAAAGCCCCCCTGCGCCATCCCCCCGATTCCGTGCAAGCGACAATAACTGTCTCCGCAATCCCCGTCATCCCCGCCCCCCTTGTCATTCCCGCCCCCCTTGTCATTCCCGCGAAAGCGGGAATCCAGAATCCAATGCCGGGGAACGGTCTGGATTCCCGCTTTCGCGGGAATGACAAAAATCAACAGTGACAGAAAAAACAACAAACGAATTCTTCCCGCGCAATTCTGAGGGCGTCCTGTGCGCCGAAGGCGTTTCGCTGGAAGCGGTCGCCGAAGAATTCGGCACGCCCTGTTATGTGTATTCGCGCGCGGCGATTCTTGCGGCGCTCGCGCGCATAAAAAAAGCGTTCGCAAAAAGCAAACCGGCAATTCATTACGCCGTAAAAGCGAACGGCAACATCGCCCTGCTGCGATTGATAGCGCAAACCGGCGCGGGGTTTGACATCGTCTCCGGCGGCGAACTCGCGCGCGTTCTCGCCGCCGGCGGCGATGCGGGCAAAACCGTTTTTTCCGGAGTCGGAAAAAGCAAAGCCGAAATAGCCCGCGCGCTGCAGGCGGGCGTCGGCGGAATTAACGCCGAATCCGAACAGGAACTTTTGCGCATAGAGTTCCTCGCCGCCGAATGCAAAAAACAAGCGCCGGTTTCGCTGCGCATCAACCCCGGAGTGGACGGCGGCGCGCATCCGCATCTGGCGACGGGGCTGGCGCAAAGCAAATTCGGAATAGCCGCCGCCGATGTTTTGCGCTTGGCAAAATATGCGGCGCATTCTTCGTCGCTGTATTTTGCCGGGCTGAGCTGTCATTTGGGCTCGCAAATTAAAGAAGCCGCCGCGTTCTCCGCCGCCGCCGCAACCGTCGCCCGCCATCGCGAAGAACTGCGCGCCGAAGGCATTGCAGTCGCGCGAATCAATATGGGCGGCGGTTTTGCCGTGGATTATTCCGGCGGCGAAAGCGCGCTTTCTTTGGAAGAATACGACGCCGCCCTCGCCGAATATTTTCCCGATGCCGAACTTGCGATTGAACCGGGGCGCAGTATTTGCGCCGCCGCCGGAATCCTGCTCTGCCGCGTGGAATACGAAAAAATTGCGGACGGAAAATTGTATTGGATAGTTGACGCCGGAATGAACGACTTCCTCCGCCCGGCTTTGTATTCCGCCGCCCACCGCGTAGCGACAGTGCGCGAGGGCGAAGGCGAATTGCGCGCGGGCGACATCGCCGGCCCCGTTTGCGAAAGCGCCGACATTCTCGCGCGCGACTGCAAATTGCGCGCCGCCGCCGGAGATTTGATAGCGCTGCTGGACGCCGGCGCCTACGGTTCGGCGATGGCTTCCAACTACAACGCCCGCCCCCGCCCCTGCGAAGTTTTGGCGGAAGAAAAAACCCCCCGAAAAATCCGCCGCCGCGAAACCGAAAAAGACCTCCTATCCCCCGAACAAAACTTATAACTCCCCCCGTCTTTATAACCTCCCCCCCCCGTCATTCCCGCGAAAGCGGGAATCCATACGGCCTTTCCTTTTTCCGATGAATTGCGGACTGCGGAAGATTTGGCTTTTCCCCCGGCCCCGTATGGATTCCAGCTTTCGCTGGAATGACGGGGAGCGTTATAATTAATAAAGGTGGCGGCGAAGGAAAAACATTAATTGGGGGACGCTTGGGAATGGTTGTCGGAAGCGGGGCGGCTTTGGCTGCTGGTATTGGCGTGTTTTGTTTTCGGCAGCGCCGTGCTGTGGCTGATTTTGAAGCCGAACGACTTCATCGCAAAATGGGCGCGCAAAAAAAACATCCCCCTCGCCGCCGTAATGCTCGCGGCGATTGCGGCAAGCGCCGGCGGCGGGGTTTTTTGGTGGAAGCACAACCGGATGGAATTGATATGCGTTATCAAAGGACTTTGGGGCGACGGCGGCATCGGGTATCCGCGGGCTCTCAAAGAAGCGCAAGAGGCAAGCGCCGATGGCGACTACTTGGAATGGTTTGGCAGCCGCATTTTTTTGCTTAACCGCTACGCGCCGGACGGAAAGTGCGCGCCGCAAAACCGGGAGAAGTATTTTCTTTTTGCGGAAGAAACCGCCGAAAAATACGGCTGGCCTTATTCGCAATACATCACCGCGCTGCGTTACGGTTACGGCGACCACTACTACACCACAAATCCGTATCGCAAAGAGGCGGATGCCGCGCCTTCGCCGGACAGTCCCCGCCCTCTTATGCCGCGGTTTTTCGGCGATTCGGATTTCGGCGACGGCAAGGACTTGCGCCCGGAAAAATCGTTCGCGCTGATGCAAAAAGCGGCGGAACAAGATTTTCGGCTTGCAATGCAGGCGCTGAGCGACATTTATCTTACCGGGCGGTGGGGAAAGAACGGTGTTTTGACCGTCGGCGTTGACGCGGAGAAATCCCTGCACTGGCTGGAACGCGCGGCGGAGGACGGTTCTTACGAGGCGCGGCTGGAAGCGGGGATTCGCCGGCGTTACGGCGAAAAATACGGGCTCGCGCCGGATTACAAAAAAGCGCGCGCGCATTTTCTTTTTCTGGCGGAGAAAGAGTCGGACGGGGAATACTCGGAATACTTTGCCCTCTTCGTGGGGGGCGCAATGACCGAACTCGCGCTAATGCACGCCGAAGGCGCGGGAGTGGAACGCGACCCCGAACATGCGCGAGTGTGGATGAAAAAAGCCGAACAAACGGTTTCCCCCCATCCCCAAACCCCCGCCCGCGACTACTACGAAAACCAACGCCACCGACTGGAAAACATCCTAAGCGCACAGGAATAATCCCCCCCGTCATTCCCTCCCCCGTCATTCCAGCGGAAGCTGGAATCCATACCATCCCCGCGAAAAGGACAAACTCATCCCGTCCGCAAAACTCTTTCGCCGGCGCTGACGGTCCCTGCGGTCGTCGCCGCCGACGCAAAACTCGGACTGTGCCTGCTGGAAGATTTCGGC
>JAHRAH010000111.1 GCA_020027345.1 Gammaproteobacteria bacterium
CGCCCGCTTGCGCCATCAGCCGCAGCAGGGCGAGGTTGCCGTTCGCTTTTACGGCGTAATGAATTGCCGGTTTGCTTTTTGCGAACGCTTTTTTTATGCGCGCCAGCGCCGCAAGAATCGCCGCGCGCGAATACACATAACAGGGCGTGCCGAATTCTTCGGCGACCGCTTCCAGCGATACGCCTTCGGCGCACAGGACGCCCTCAGAATTGCGCGGGAAGAATTTGTTTGTTGTTTTTTCTGTCACTGTTGATTTTTGTCATTCCCGCGAAAGCGGGAATCCAGACCGTTCCCCGGCATTGGATTCTGGATTCCCGCTTTCGCGGGAATGACAAGGGAAGCGGGAATGACAAGGGGAGCGGGAATGACAAGGGGGGCGGGAATGACAAGGTATGTTGCCGTTGATATACCCCCCGCCGCTTGCGGGGGGGGGTCGGAGTTTTCCTTTCCCATCGGAGATGGAAAAGGAAAACTCCGGGGGGGTGGAGAACGCCCAAAACCTTTGTCATTCCCGCAAAACCTTTGTCATTCCCGTCCCCCTTGTCATTCCCGCGAAAGCGGGAATCCAGAAAAAGCCGAGTCCGAACGCCAATGCCGGGGACGATTGCCGTCGCGGGGTTGGCTGGATTCCCGCTTTCGCGGGAATGACAAGGTGGGTATAGTCACTGAGAGTCGGCGTGGACGCCGGGGGGGTATGCGTTCCCACGCTGGAGCGCGGGAACGAGTCCCGGGTTGTCCCCGCCGCAATGCCGCAAACGGCAGCACTTTCCCCGCAACCGCGGCGAGTTTAACCGAACACTATTGCGCATCGTCCCCAAAAAATAACCGCGATGCGCCTGCCCGACGATACCCCCAAACCGCATAACCGTCATCCCCGCATCGTCCCAAAAAGGAAATCCGAAAAACATAATTGTCATTCCCGCATCGTTCCCAAAAGCGGGAATCCAGCAAATTAAAAGCGCAAAAGAGTGTTATTTTCCATAAAAGCGTCGCCGACTGCGGCAATCATTTCTTTCCCGGCAACGAAATTCAAAAAAAGCCCCGAAGGGGCGGCCGAATGTAGCACAGGGCGCCGCCCTGTGTGAGCGAACATTAAAAATCAAGCCCTGTAAGGGCGGCCGAACGGTAAAAACCAAAACCCCGCGCGATATTGTTTGTGCCTTAGGCGCAGCCGCCATAACCGTCATTCCCGCATCGTCCCCAAAAGCGGGAATCCAGCAAATTAAAAAAGTGACAGAATTCGCCCCGCTTATGCCGGAACCAAAACGATATCCCGCTCTCCCGGAATTTTAGCGCCGCCGTTGTTGAAAAGAACGGTTTGGGTCCGCCCTTTCGTAACGGCAAGTTTCCCCGCTTTTTTGTGACCGGGAAAAGATTTGTCAAGCGCTCCCAAAACCGTCTGACGGGTAAATTGGCGGGCGTCCATGCGCACAACGACAACGCCGTCTTTGCGCATCATTTGGGCGCACCGATCAAACACCGTCTCAATCAAACGGCGATATTCATCTTTTGAGTAGAATCCCTTTTCATACGCATGGGCGCGCACCGCCGGGGAAGGCGCGCATCCCAGCATCCAAAGCCGAAGCCACTGGTCTTTAAAATAATTGACCAGCGACCAATACGGCGGCGAAGTAAAAAGCAACTTGACGCCGCCGTTTGTTTTTTGCCATGTTTCCGCCTCGGTTGACGCCAAAACCTTGCAACTGTCGCCGAGCAACGCCTTGCTTTCTTTGTAGCAAAAAACGCCGTGCTTGTATCGGCGGTTTATGCGGTCGCTCAGGAATTTTGCCGCGTCAACCTGCGGCGGTTTTTCCATTCCGCGGCTTTTCCACCAATTGACGGAATAGCGCGGAGCCATCGCTTTTGCCTGCCGCATTTGATTGGAAAGTCCGCGGCCGATTCCGTGATGCAGGACGACCATAATCGCCGCCATCAGCGTCGCGTCAACAGTGGATTTTTTCCACTTTAACAAATCCCGGCACGCCAGCAAGAAACGGCGGACATCCTTGCAGTAGCACATTTGGAAGAATTCATCCAAATGCGCCGCTTCGCTTTTGTATCCGCTGGCCGCGTCGCGCATGTCCCGCAAGCGGCGCAAAACATCGCCGCTCCTTTGCGCGGGAGCAAGTTTTATTTTTCCGTAAAGCCAGCCGAGCGGGCTTATTTCCACTCCGCAGCCGATGCGCCCCATGTAACTTGCGACAGCCGGCGCGGAAAACCGCCCCGCGAACGGGTCCAGCACCGCGTCTCCGGGGGAAGTGTGCGCGCCGATGACTTCCCCCACATAATCCATCGGAAACATCGCGTAGTAGGGTCCAACGCGCGCCCAACGACTTTGCGCGCGCCCTATTACCGCCTCCATTGGTTTAGCCACCGGACATCGCCTTTCGCGCTATATCTTCCAATATCTTTCCGCCCAAATTCAGCGGAATCGCCGCCTCGGAATGAGCGGCAATCAAAGGCGATATGGAATTGGGATATAAGTTGGACGAGAGTTTGTCGAGCAAAGCGAGCGCGTCGGCAAGGCGCGGAAATTGTTCGGGGTGCGCGGTCACCAAATCGCGCTGCTCTTCGTTAAAACACGCAACATTAACGACAAGCCGGTGTCCGAGCGCCGTTTTGCAAAATATTTTGCGCCCAAAATAAGTGTTGCGGCCGTATTGCCGCTCTTCCACGGAGGGCACAATCCGCGACCGAATATATTCGTCGGTCAAAAGCAAATGCCGCCCCGCCGGAAAGCGCGCCCGCCCGCCGTCTTCGCGCGTGTCAAGCATTTCAAAATGCCTGACAAACGCTCCCGTTTTTTCCACGCTGAGAATCATCATGTCGGCGCCGGTGACCGCTTTTTGCGCGGTGTTAATCCGCGACAACTCGGCGCGAATCGGCGTGCTGAGCCATGCGGGCGTGCCGTAAATCGCAAGCGGCCCGTCCAGTATAAACGCCATTCGCCCGATAACCGCAAGCCATTCTTTTCCGCGCCGCTCAAAAGCGCGCAAAACATGAATGAGCCACAGCCGTTCCAATGTGGACATGACATGCCCGTACATTTTTTCGCCGGACTCGTGCGGCGAAAACAATTCGTGCAGCCGCATCGCATCAGTGGAATACAGCGAAAAATCGCAATATTCGCATGCGTACTGTCCGTCCCCGCGGCGGTAAGGGTTGCGCTCTTCACACGGGCAAGAAACATTCCGGGTTTCGGGCGCCGCTTTCATCAGCACTTCGTATGTTTCCAGAATAGTTTCGCTGTCGCTAAAAACACGGTATCCCGCCATTTCTTCAAACAGAGTTTTGCGCATTGACGCCTCCGGCGACCTTTCCTCGTCAATGATCACGCCGCGCCCCGGCAATGCCGTGTCAATGGACGACCGCTTTTGGGTTTTGCGGTGTTCCACCGGATTGATAATGTCGGCGGCGGCGACCTCGCGCAATTTGTCAAGAAGGATAAGCACTGCGGCGACGGTGATGTAGCCGATTTCCGCACCGGGGTAGTCGGTTTTCACCGGCGTGGCGTGGTAACTGCCGTCCACGGCGAGAACCAAATCGGGCTGACGCTCGCCGTCACCGGACAAAGAAGAGATTTCCGCAAGCGGGGTTTCTTCAGCGCCTTCTGTCGTTTCGGCAAGCCGAAAGCGCTCCTGCAAGTTGCGAACTTTTTCGCTTTGCAGAATGCGCCGCAAGGGGGCGTAAGACGCGCGCTCGTTTTCAAAAGGCACGGTTATTCCTCCCCGCCGTCAACGGAAAAAAGTCGCACTTGAACCGGCACGACGAAGGGATTGCTGAGCGTTTTAATCCGCAAAAATCCCTTGTCCTGCGCGCGCAGGATGGACTGTTCAAAATCGGCAAAATCGTAATACTTGCGCAACTCCCTGGTTTCGTCGGTGTTGTTGAGATGGCCGATAAACCAATTCGCCGTGTTTTTGAGGATGTTGCGCTGTATCGTGCTGACCTCCTGCGTGGCGTAGACCATCCCGATTTGGAATTTTGCGCCCTCTTTTGCCGTGCGCACCCACACATCTTTCAAGTCCGCCTCCTTTTCGGAGGGCAATTGGTTGTGTGCCTCTTCCACATAAACCAGAATGCCGTGCGGCGGTTCACCGTCGCGAAAAAGCTCCTGATTCCCGCGAAAGATTTTCCACATCACGCGGTCGGCGGCGGCTTTGTTGATATCCGGCTCGCCGGTGGACTGGTCAATAATCACCAGTTTGCCTTGCCGCAAATCATCGTAAACATCATCGGCGTAATCGGACCCCGCCGTTTCGGAATGGTAAATAGCGGCCCGTCCAACGAGGCGGGAGCCGTTAGGGTAGGAAAACATTTCCAGAATTTTTTTCAGCGAGTCGTCAGCCCAAAGGTCCCCCGACGCCCCCGGACGGGACATATACCGGTCATTAAATGCGCCGTATCCTGATTTGTCGCCTTTGGCAACAAAATCCCTGAGAATTGTCAGGGCTTCCACCATTTGCCCCCATTGCGGAGATTCTTCTGCGAAAATCTTGGCGGCGCGATTGTAATCGCGCGCGCGACCTTCGTCTGGACTGTCCCGCATTGCCGCCAGTAAATCCGCGCCGAACAACCTGCTTGTTTTTGCGGAAATGTTACCGGGAGCGGCAAACCCCGCTTTGTTCAAAAGTGCCCGATAGCACAAAACCCGCCGCTTATGGCGGATTTGCGCTGAATGGTCGTTTTCCGAAGGCGGCTCAAGCCGCACATCCCGGAAGTTGGCAAGATATTTTGCGGTCTCCTCGGCGACGAAGCTATCAATGATTTCCTTGCCGATTTGCAAATCCTCGTCGCGGTAAAAATTAACCCGCATCAACCGGCGGTGGGGGCGGTCATTGGGGTGTTCCACGATGCCATATGTAGCAACTTCGTCTTCGCGTTTATAGCCGGACGCTTTCCAAATATTTTTCAGCGCATTTTGATTGTCCTGCACATTTTCGTTGGCGTATTCACCGTTGGCGTCAAAAATGATTTGGCCGATGCGTTGTCCGCCGCTTTCCAGCCGCAAGTTGTAAACCGACTGCGCAATGATTTTCATCGTGTTGGATTTGCCCATGCGCGTCATGCCGAAAACGGCGCTTTTTTGCGCCAGCAAATCCGCCGGGTGAATGTTTGTTTGCACATCGTCCACCCTCTGCCCTTTGCGGTGAGTGGAAGCGTAGCGCACAAGCCCCAGCGGCACCGAAACTACGGATGACATATCCGCCAAGTCGGACGCGCGCACATAGTTCACTATCCTTTCAAGCGCGCCGCCGACCGGCTTGTAAACTTTCAACCCGCGGTTGGGGTAATAATTGGAAATGTCGCTGCCGAACCGCAGCGCAATTTCCCCGGGCTTATTGTCATCTTCTTCCAAAAAGAAAGTGCCCAAAATCCGGCAGCGGACTCCGGCATACCCCAGCAACACCCGGGTATCGGCGTCCATCGCGTCGGGATTATCCCAATGTTGTCCGGTTTCCCCGCTGACTTTGCGGGCGGTTTCAACGCGCACGCTTACCGCCTGCTTGCTGTCAGGCAATTCCGCGGCATCCATTACCCTCAGCAGAATGGCGGACGAATCCTCTTCGGCGGGATTGACCACGGCATCGGCCGGTTTCACCCTGCTGGCGAGCAAAAAACTCAGCGCAGGAATGCCGCCCACTTGCCGCCGTTGGTAATCGTGGATTTGCACTAGCGCCGTTTCGTAGGCGATGGAAAAAACCTCGCCCACATATTGCCCCTCTTGGAGGAATTTGCGGAAGAAAGCGCCGGACTTCTCTTCCAAGGATTGTCCGCCAACGGCGCGGGCCATTGCCTTGTCTAACTCATCACTCATTGTTCGCTGTCCCCTGTCGTTTCCGCAAAACGCCCTACGCTTTTTCACAGGGCTGGCAGATAATACCACATCGGCGAAAAACGGCAAAAAATTAATGGTCGCGGAGCGGGCGGGGGTGGTGGTTTAAAATTTGCTGGATTCCCGCTTTTTAACAGGGGTGCGGGAATGACAGTTTTTCCGCTTTTTTTGGGAGTGCGGGAATGACGGGTTTTCCGTTATTTTTGGGAGTGCGGGAATGGCGGGGGTTTTGTATAATCGGGGTTGTAATGGCGGAATATCTTAAAAGGGCGGGCGCAACCGTTGCGGGGGGCGGCGGGGCGGACGGGGACGATGCGGTGCGGGCGCGGGTTTCGGGGATTTTGGGTGCGGTGGAGAAGGGGGGGGAAGATGCGGCGCGGGGGTTTGCGCGGGAACTGGACGGGTGGGAGGGGGACATTGTCGTTTCCGCCGAACAGCGGGAGAATGCGGCGCGGGCGGTTTCCGAACGGGAGCGGGAGGACATCGCTTTTGTGCGCGGGCAGGTTTGCGCTTTTGCGAAATGGCAGAAGGAACAAATGCGCGAGGGGAAAACGGTTTTGCCTTCGGGCGTCGTTTGCGGGCAAAAACACATTCCGGTTTCGTGCGCGGGGTGTTATGTTCCGGGCGGGCGTTACGCGCACATTGCGAGCGCCGTGATGAGCGCGGCGACGGCAAAAATTGCGGGCGCGGAAACGGTCGTCGCCGCATCGCCGCCGCGGGCGGAATTCGGCGGAATGCATCCGGCGGTTTTGCACGCGCTGGATCTTTGCGGCGCGGATGTTATTTTGAATTTGGGCGGCGCGCACGCAATCGCCGCGCTCGCTTTCGGTTTGTTTTCCGGCAAGAAAGCGGACATTGTCGCGGGTCCCGGCAATCAATATGTCGCCGAGGCAAAACGCGCGCTTTTTGGAAAATGCGGGATTGACCTTTTTGCCGGGCCGACGGAAATATTAATTGTCGCCGACGAAAAAGCGGACGCAAACATCGTCGCCTGCGACTTAGTCGGACAAGCGGAACACGGGCCGAATTCCCCGGCGTGGCTGATTTCGGTTTCGCGGCGACTTGCGGAAGAAGTCATCGCAACCGTTCCGCAATTGATTGCAAAACTGCCGGAGTTTTCGCGCGGCAACGCCGAAGCGGCCTGGCGCGATTTCGGCGAAGTTGTTTTTGCATCCTCGCGCGAGGAAGCGGCGGAGATTGCGGACGGTTACGCCGCCGAACATTTGGAAGCGCATTGCGAAGATTGCGAATGGTGGCTGGCGCGCCTGCGAAACTACGGTTCGCTTTTTTTGGGCGAGGAAGCGACGGTCGCTTTCGGCGACAAAGCGGCGGGGCCGAATCACATATTGCCGACGCGCGGCGCGGCAAAATACACCGGCGGACTGTCGGTCGCGAAGTTTATGAAGACGGTTACATGGCAACAGATGACGCCGGATGCGGTTCGCTCCGTCGGCGTTGTGAGCGCGCGCATATCCCGCGCCGAGGGAATGGAAGCGCACGCGCGCACGGCGGATGTTCGGTTGCAAAAGTATTTTCCCGGCGAAAAGTTTGAGGACGGGCGGTGACGGATTCTTTGCGCGAATGGTTTTCTTTGGAGGGGAATGTCGCGCTGGTGACCGGCGGCGGCACCGGCATCGGCGCGCGCATCGCGATTGCATTGGCGAAAGCGGGGGCGAAGACAGTCGTTGCCGGGCGGCGCGAATCGTTTTTGCAAAAAACGAAAACGGAAATAGAAAAAAGCGGGGGCGCGGCGGAGGTTTTGCCGGCGGATCTTTCGCGCGCGGAATTGATTGCGGACATTGCAAAAAGCGCCGGGGAGTTTTTTGGCGCGCCGGATATTCTGGTGAACGCCGCCGGGGTGAATTTGCGCTCGTCGCCGGATTTCCAAAAGTCAACGGCGGATTTGACTTTGGAAAAATGGGAGGAGACGATGGCGGTGAATTTGCGCGCGCCGTTTTTTCTTTCGCGCGCGGTCGTCGCGGGCGGAATGCAAAACGGCGGGGCGATACTGAACATCGGCTCGCTGCAGTCGCTGCGCGCCGGCTTGGGCGACGCGGCATACGGCGCGTCCAAAGGCGGGCTCGCGCAACTGACGCGGGCGATGGCGCGCGCATGGGGCGGGAACGGCGTCGCCGTCAACGCGCTTTTGCCGGGGTATTTTCCCAGCGATATGACGCGCGCGGTTTTTTCCGACGACGACCTCGCGGCCAACCTCGCGCGCGCGACTTTGCTCGGCCGCTGCGGCAAACTCGCCGACATTGAAGGCGCCGCGGTGTTTCTGGTCTCCCCCGCGGCGCGCTACATCACCGGCGTTTTGCTCCCGGTGGACGGGGGGATTTTGGCGAAGTAGCCCGGCGGGGACGGTGGCGGCACTGTCATAAATTTTCTCAAATTTTTGGAGAAATTTTGGGAAAGTTGAGGAGTTGAAAATCAGCAAAAACAATGGCTTATGACACTAAAAATTTCAATATTTTTGTGAAAATTTTGGGAATTTTGTGATATACTTCGTTTCCCGATGACGGAAAGAAGGTATCAACGCAGCCATCCGTGGCTGACTTTTGCGCTGGATTTGCAGCGGCTACCGCCTTCGTTTTGGTTTGACCTCGGCGAGTGCGCGAGCAAATGCGACCACTTGCAGCGGACGGCGATGTCGCACCAATTGCAAAACAAATTGCACTTCGTGTCTTTGGCGAAAGGGACGCAAGCGACTGTCGCCATTGAAGGCAATACGCTGACCCTTGAAGAAGTGCAGCAACTGACGAAGGCGAAAAAGCCGCCGGAGGGCGATTACCGCCGCACTGAGGTGACTAATGTCATCGGGTTGTTGGATAAATTTACTATTTTGGCGCGGGAAAACCGCGCGCCGGTGTTGTCGCTCGCTTTATTGAGCGAGATTAATGCGGGGATTTTGCGCGGCCTGGATGTTGCCGCAGTGCCGGGACGGTTGCGGCAAAGGTCCGTTATCGTTCCCACATATCGCGGTGCGTATCGCGGCGCGCCGGAGCAAGATTGCCCGCATTTATTGGAAAAAATGTGCGGGTGGCTGCGCGGCGACGACGGCGAGTTTCGGCGGGTGCGAGAGGAATGCGGCAGAAAGGCGGCGGGAATTTTGCGCGCGGCGCTTGCGCATTTGTATATTGCGTGGATTCATCCCTACGACGACGGCAACGGGCGCACGGCGCGGATGGCGGAGTTTTTGATTCTTATCGGCGCGGGAGTTCCCGAGCCGGCAGCGCATTTGATAAGCAACCACTGCAACCATTTGCGCGACGCGTATTACCGGGAATTGGCGGAAGCGAGCGCCCAGCGCGATTCTTCGGGGTTTGTCCGCTTTATCGTGCGCGGCTTGCGCGACGGCTTGCGCAAACAATTGGAATATGTTTACGGCGAACATATTTTGCTGATTTGGCAGGAATATCTCAAAACCGCTGTTACCGGTTACGCGGAAGCGAAAGCGCGGAGGACGGATTTGGCGATGTTTCTGGCGCGGCAAACGCAGGGCGGAAAAGTTACGCAGCCGCATGAAATTATTGGCGCCGATGTCATTATGGCGCGGCGATATCCGGTTAAAGCGCCGACGCCGGCGCTGCTGAATGATTTGACGGCGCTTACTCAAATTAACGGATTGCTGATTAAGGAAAAAGACGGTTACCGCGCGAAATTGGAATTGTTGCGCGGGTTTATGCCATCGGATGCGGGCGGAAAGGACGGCAATGACGGATAAAAAGACGGCGCTGGCTTTTGATGTTTATGGGACGGTGGTGGACACCGGGGGGATTGCGCGGGCGCTTTTGGGGTATGCGGCGGATGCGGACAGTGCGGCGGGGTTTGCGGGGCGCTGGCGGGAGAAGCAGTTGGAATATTCGTTTCGGCGCTCGCTGATGCGGAGTTATGCCGACTTCGGGCAAGTTACGCGCGAGGCGCTGGATTTTATATGCGCCGAGCGCGGGTTTTTTTTGGAAAGCGCGCAAAAGGATTCGCTGCTTGCGGAATACGCGCGGCTTCCGCCTTTTGCCGACGCGCGCGCGGCGCTTTTTGCATTGCGCGATGATTCGCGCTTTCGGCTTTTTGCTTTTTCCAACGGGGCGGCGGCGGCGGTGCAGACCGTTTTGGAAAACGGCGGGGTTTTGGATTGTTTCGCCGATGTCGTAAGCGCCGACGAAATTAAGGTTTTTAAACCGTCGCGGGAAGTGTATTCGCATTTTTTGCGGCGGGCGAATGCGGAAGGGGACTCTTCTTTTCTGGTTTCGGGGAATTCTTTTGATGTCGCCGGCGCGATTAATGCGGGAATGAAATCGGTTTGGATTAATCGCGCCGATATGGTTTTTGACGGATGGAAAGATTGCGCGCCGACGATAACACTGCCTTCGCTTGCGGGAATTGCGGAGGCGGTTGTTGTTTCTTAGTTTGAGCGGGCGTGGACGCCCGCTCTTTTTGGGGGCGTTACACCTCTGGAGAGGTGTAACGAGAATGGGAGAATGGGAGGGGTGTAACGAGAATGGAGGCGGGGTTTGTTTAGTTGCGGAGTTGTTGGGCTTTGTGGAGTTCGGCGAAGAGGGGGGAGGTTTTTAGGAGGTGGGGGATGGTGCCCTGGGCGGACACTTTGCCGTTTTCCAGAACTATTATGCGGTCGGCGAATTCCACGGCGGTGAAACGGTGGGCGATGATTATGGCGGTGCGGTTGGCGAGGAGTTCGCGCATCGCTTTTTTGATTTTGCTTTCGGAGTCGCTGTCCAGCGCGGAGGTGGGCTCGTCCAAAATGACGATGGGGGAATCGCGGTAGAAGGCGCGGGCGAGGGCGAGGCGCTGTTTTTGCCCGCCGGAAAGGCGCGCGCCGTTTTCGCCGATGATTGTGCTCTCGCCTTTCGGCAGTCGGCGGACGAATTCTTCGGCGTCTGCGTTTGCGAGTGCGCGCTTTATTTTTTCGGGGTGTTCGCCGGGGGCGTCGGGGTATGCGATGTTTGCGGCGACGGTGTCGTCAAACAAAAGCGCTTCCTGCGGGACGAGTGCGATTTGCGCGCGCAGCGATTCCAAAGTAAGTTCGCGCGCGTTTATGCCGTCCAGCAACACCGCGCCCGACTGCGGTTCGCAAAAGCGGGGGAGAAGATTTGCGAGGGTTGTTTTTCCGGCGCCGGATTTGCCGACTAGTGCGATGGTTTCCCCGGCGGCGATATTTAATGACACATCGGAAAGTGCGTTGGCGACTGTGTCGTCAACATTACCGTTGCCGTTGCCGCCGTCACAGTTATCGCCGTTGTTTTCCGTTTCGTTTTTTTCGTAATGAAAAAACACATTTTGCAATTGCACTTCGCCTTTTGCGCGGTGGACAACGCGTTTTCCTTCGTCCTGTTCGGCGGGCGAATCCAAAAAGCCGAAAACTTCGCGCGCCGCCGCGAGCATTCCCTCCCAGAGCGC